>NZ_SGPG01000021.1:0-311950 GCF_004208955.1 Pseudoalteromonas sp. CO325X | reverse complement strand
GGTTCGCCCATGTGAAAGTAGGTCATCACCAGGCTCCTAATTAGAGAGACCCGTTGCACCAGTGCAGCGGGTTTTTTAGAGCGAAAAGAATTTTAAAGATTTTCCTGACGAACATAGCGTTTTGGAACCACCTGACTCCATGCCGAACTCAGAAGTGAAACGAAACAGCGTCGATGATAGTGTGGGTTCACCCATGTGAAAGTAGAACATCGTCAGGGCCTTATTAAGAGAAACCCGTTGCAAAAATGCAGCGGGTTTTTTTATGCGTGTAGGCCAGGCTTCAGCCTAGCGACACCTAGTCAGGATAAATCCTGACCCACAACAGAGCTACCTACAACAGAACTAAACACCAGAAAAACCCCACACCCGTAGGCAAGGCTTTAGCCTTGCATCACCTAGTCAGGGTAAACCCTGACCCACAAACACAGCTAAACATTCATCACCATATTAGTAGGCAAGGCTTCAGCCTTGCATCCACCCTAGTCAGGATAAATCCTGACCTACAACAAAGCACCCCAGTCAGCGTAAAACCACCCTGACCCACAACACAGTGCCACCGGTCACCACAACTGTAGGCTAGGCTTTAGCCTTGCATCATCTTAGTCAGGGTAAACCCTGACCTAGAACACAGCATCACCTTTCACCGCACCTGTAGGTAAGGCTTCAGCCTTGCAACATCTAGTCAGGATAAATCCTGACCTACAACACAGCATCACCGGTCACCACACCTGTAGGCCTGGCTTCAGCCTTGTAACACCTTTGTCAAGATAAACCCTGACCTACAACACAGCCTCTCTAAGGCTTAAAAATAAAATGGGAATTCTAAATATACGGGAGTAATAAAGGAGGAGTGTTCCCCGGCATTGCGGCTGCGAATATCAGCCCTTGAACCCTAAGGTTCAAGGCGGAAGACACCTGTAGACCGTAGGCTTCTCGGTACATGCCGAGCTTGCACAGTAGCCCACAAGATGTGTTCCTAATCAAAGTTTATCGGCTCAGGGACATCATTCGCTGGCCAACAAGCTAGGGAACTCTTTCAGTATATAAGACACAGGCCTAGGGATACAGCCTCAGTTACAAATTATCACGTCATTTGCTGTTAAAGTAAGCGGGAGTCTCATCAAGTGCTGGATATTTGATCGCTGTCATACAATACTGTGGAGTCGGCCTCGCAGCAGTGGTAGCATTAATAACTGTAATTTAAAATATTTCGTCATACGCGAGCCTATCATGAGCGACCAACGTACCTACCAACAAGCACAGCAACTTCTCGAGAGTAATGATATTTTTGTAATGCCGGCTGAAGTCCATGGCATTATAACTGGGTTGTTAGCCTGTGGTGTCGATATTGAAGAGAAAGACTACCAAGGGCTGTTGTGTGATGTGCTGAACGACGGTATCAGTTTTGAGAAAAACCTGAAACACTGGCTTAGTGAACTCTATACCCAGGTGGTAGAGAGTTTCACAAATGAACAGTTACAGTTTGAGATGCTATTGCCCGATGAAGAGGACAGCCTTATCGACCAGGCGAATGCCTTGGTTGCCTGGGTCAATGGCTTTTTACTTGGTTTTGGCTTAAAACAGCAGGACTACGGTAAGATCTCCGGCGATGTCAAAGAAGTGATCCAAGATTTCACTGAAATCAGCCGCCTCGATACCCACTTTGATGAAACAGAAGAAGATAAACAAGCATTACACGAAGTGCTTGAGTACGTGCGCGTATCGGCTATGTTGTGCTTCTCCGAGCTGGGCAAGCATGAAAACACTGCACAAACATCAAAGACTTTACACTAATGACTATTAGCAAAAACGAATACCTAATGCGTCAGCAGCGGTTATTGGCGCAAATGAAAACTAATTCGGTAGCCGTGATCCCGGCGGCCAAAGAAATTACGCGCAGCCGCGACACCGAATTTCCGTTTCGCCAAGATAGCGACTTTTTCTATTTAACAGGATTCAACGAACCGGATGCTATGTTGGTGCTGATCAATAGCGAGCAGCAGAAATCGATACTTTATTGTCGCGCCAAAGATAAAAGCGCTGAGATTTGGCATGGCCGACGCTTAGGCGCAGATGCCGCCAAACAGCAGCTGCCAGTGGATGAGGCTTATACCCTAGCAGAGCTGGAGCAGGGCCTGCTTGATGCCGTTAATCAAAAAAGTACCTTGTACTACGGCCAAGGTGTTTATAGTGACGTAGATAACCAAGTGCTCGCGCTTTTGAACACCTTACGTGGTGCCCCCAAAAAAGGTTATCGCGCCCCTGAAGTGATCCGTGATATTCGCACTTTAGTACATGAAATGCGTCTGTTTAAATCAGACGCAGAAATAGCCATTATGCGCCGCGCCGCAAAAATTAGTGCCGAGGCTCATGAGCGCGCTATGCGTTTTGCAAAACCCGGCGCCACCGAGTACCAATTAGAGGCGGAGCTGCATCACCATTATGCTATGAATGGAGCCCGTCACCCTGCTTACGGCACTATTGTCGGCAGTGGTGACAATGCCACTATTTTGCATTACACCGAAAATGAGTCGACCTTGAAAGATGGCGACTTAATATTGATAGACTCGGGATGCGAGCTCGATGGTTATGCAGCCGATATCACCCGAACCTTCCCGGTTAATGGTCGCTTTAATGCTGCGCAAAAAGCCCTCTATCAAGTGGTACTGGATGCTCAGCTTGCCGCTTTGGAGGTCGTAAAACCTGGAAACACCCTCGCGCAAGCAGCTAAAGTGGTGAACCGCATGTTGACCGAGGGGCTGGTGAAACTAGGTCTACTTGAAGGCAATATCGATGAGCTTGTCGAAAGCCAAGCGTTTCGCGCGTTTTACATGCATGGTCTCGGTCATTGGTTAGGGCTCGACGTGCACGATGTGGGTGAATATAAAAAAGATGAGCAAGATCGTGAGTTTGCCCCTGGTATGGTGCTGACCATAGAGCCTGGTCTCTACATTGCCGAGGATGCGCCGGTGGCGGAGCAATATCGCGGTATTGGTATCCGTATCGAAGACGATGTTCTGGTGACAGAAAAAGGGCACGAAAACCTCAGTGCCAGCGTACCAAAAGACATTGCCGCTATAGAAGCATTAATGCAGGAGAGTTAAAGGGTGCAGCACACTGATGTTGTTATTGTTGGCGGTGGGCTTGTTGGAAGCACACTGGCTAATATTCTTATGCAGCAATGCCCCAAGCTGAGTATTGCTGTTATTGAAGCCCACGAGTTACAAAGCTACCACCCCAGCTTTGATGATCGCTGTATCGCTTTGGCAGCGGATTCTGTGGCGTATTTGCAGCAACATCAGCTGTTTGACACCGCTGTGGACTATGCCAGCGCAATCCAGCAAGTGCAGGTTTCAGATCGTGGTCATTTTGGTAAAACGCAAATTCATCATCACGACTATCAGCTCAATGCGTTGGGCTATGTTGTTGAGGTCCGCCCTTGGGGTCAGCGACTTACGCATGCCGCAAAAGAGCACAGCCAGTTAGCTTGGCATTGCCCGTCGCGCGTGAGTGATATAACACTGCATGCTGATTACAACTGCGTTACTCTTGATTGTGGCGCGCAGTTATGGGCTAAGTTAGTGGTGATAGCGGACGGTGCGCAGTCGCCAACGCGCTCATTAGTGCATATAGATTTTCCTACCACACAGTATGAGCAGCACGCGCTGATCGCTAACGTCCAAGTCCAAGGTGGGCACCATCACCATGCTTTTGAACGCTTTACTGAGCACGGCCCTATAGCGCTGTTGCCTATGTCACAAAACCGCTATTCATTAGTATGGTGCGATAATCCACAGAAGTTACACACCATGCAACAACTAAGTGCAGCGGAGTTTACCGCTGCCCTGCAACAGGAGTTTGGCTACCGAGCTGGGCTCTTTACCCAAGTGGGAGAGCGCAGCGTGTACCCGTTAAGCTTTGGCCAGGCGCAAAGCCTGAGCAGCCATCGCACCGTGGTAATAGGAAATGCTGCCCACGCCATTCACCCTATCGCTGGGCAGGGTTTCAACCTTGGCCTGCGTGATATCAAAGAATTAGCACAGCGTATTCGCGATGCTGATGCAAATAGCTTGGGGAATTATCATTTTACTCAAGGTTACAGCCGTGCCCGTCTTGACGATGTTCGCCGAGTGATGCAGCTTACCGACTCATTAGTGCGGCTGTTCTCTAATGGCTCGCGTACCCTTGCTTTAGGGCGTAGTGTTGGCCTCAGTGCGATGCAATTATGTAGTTCGCTGCGCCAACCTCTAGCAAAACAATTGATGGGATTTAATTAATATGCACCAAGCAAAAGTAGCCATTGTTGGCGGTGGTTGTGTAGGCTTAAGCACGGCGCTGGCACTGAGCTTAAAAGGCATCTCTGTGGCCGTTATCGACGCCAAAGGTAGTAGTGAGCCGCTGAGTGAGGAGTTTGGGTTGCGCGTGAGTGCCATTAATCACGCCAGTGAAGCGCTATTTCGAGAATTGGGTGTATGGCAGGGTATAGCCGCGCAACGCATGACCCCTTATACGCAAATGGACGTGCGCGATAAAGATAGCTTTGCGCATATTCACTTTGCCAGCGAAGAATATGATGTGAGCCATCTGGGTCATATCATCGAAAATGATGTGATCCACCGGGCATTGGTGGAAAAGCTAGAGCGCCAAGATAACGTTACCCTGCTTTTTAACACCGCCTACAAAGACATCCATCAAGGTGATAATAATGTGCTTATTACCTTAACCGATGGCACGCCGGTGATGAGTGAGCTGTTAATTGCCGCCGACGGGGCCAATTCGGGAGTGCGCCAGCGTTTCAACCTGCCTATTACCTTTAAAGATTATGGTCATCATGCCCTGGTAGCCACAGTAAAAACGGCGCAGCCCCATGATAACTGTGCGCGACAGGTATTTTTAAGCGACGGCCCGCTTGCCTTTTTACCACTGGCCGATCCCCATTACCATTCTATTGTTTGGTCCTGCTCACCACAGCAGGCCGCCACTTACCAAAACATGAGTGAGCAAGAGTTCAATAAAGCCTTGTTTGCTGCGTTTGATGGTCAATGCGGATTATGCACCGTGCAATCAGCGCGAGCGGTGTTCCCGCTGACTATGCGCTATGCCCGGCAATGGGTGAAAGAACGTATTGTGTTGGTTGGCGATGCCGCCCATACCATTCACCCTTTGGCAGGACTCGGCATGAACCTAGGCCTGCAAGATGCGGCACGACTGAGTGCGCTTATTAGTGACGCACTGACTGATTCGATGACCGCCACAGCGCGGGCATTGCGTACCTATGAGCGTGAGCGTAAGCTCGATGCGCAAAAGCACATTGCCACCATGGGCGCACTCAAAGGGCTGTTCGCAGGTGATAATCCAGTGAAAAAAATAGTGCGCGGCCTGGGCTTAAGCGCGGTTAACGAGATAGCGCCATTAAAGCAAGCTTTTGCTGAGCAAGCCCTAGGGCAACGCCGTTAGCTCAATCGTAAAGTGATAAACTCGGCGAGTTTATCAATGGCTTGCAAAGATTCCTGGCCGCGCTTGATAAGGCTGATCCCAACCTGGCCCAGTGCCGGCAATACATCGGAGTTAGCGGTGTAGGGCAGCTCTTCGGGCACGGTTTTACGAGCGAGTACGGTAACCCCAAGCTGCTCTTTTATGGCTGCTGTGAGGCCGGTTAAATCGGCATTGGTGTAAACAATACGCCAAGATACACCGGCTTGCTCCAGCGCTTCAATCGCGCGGCGGCGATAAATACATCCCTGTGGCGCCACAACCAAGGTGACCGGCTCGGTAAGCTTAGCGGGGGTATTACCGACCCACACCAAATCATCTTGTAAAAAGCTCGGGTAATGCGGGTTGTCCAGTTGCTCCACTAGGGTGAGCACTAAATCAAATTCGTCACGATTACTCACATGCATCAACTGTTTGCTGAGCTCAGATTTTACTTCCAGTGAAACATCGGGGTACAACGACACAAAGTCACCGATGATGGCCGGTAAAATACTGGCGGCAAATTCACTGGGGATCCCCAAACGCACCTTACCGGTGATGGTTTCGTTGCTAAACAACTGCAAAATGGCGTCATTGTCTTTGAGCATTTGTTTTGCCAGCGGCAACAGTTGCTCGCCTTGATGGTTAAGAATCTGCCGTTGGCCTTGCTTTTTGAATAGCTTACGCCCGAGCAGCTCCTCTAAGCGCTTTATTTGCAAACTCACGGCGGGTTGCGACAGCCCGAGCAGCTCACCCGCCTTGGCGAAACCGCCAACTTCAACTACGGTCACTAGCGTGCGCAAACTGTCGGTAGGGATATTTTTCATATTAATAAAGCCAATTTAAAAGGTTTTATACATTGCAATTATTTATCAATCGATAAAAAATTACAATTTGTTGTTAATTTAGCCCAGCTCTATACTGGCCTCAGTTTAGTGCTAGAAAGTAGAAACAGCTATGGCTATTCAGTCGGTATTCTTTGCTCGCCATCAAGGCGTTAACAGTGCCTCGAGCAATACCTTTGTCAGTGCTCACGAACAAGTCATCGATTTAGGCGGCAGTGAAGTGCTGTTATTCTTAAAAAGTTTACGTGACTGTACCCTTAACTGGGCCAAGCAGCCAGGCATGGCAGTTCGTTACCAGCTTGATACAGTGAGCTTTGATGCCTTTTTCTTTAGCGACAGCGCATTGCGTCTAGTGACCACAGAAGCAGATAAATTGATGCCCATACTCAATAGTGCCAGCGAGCGTTTTGATGTTGATGTGTTACCGCGCCCAGAGTTACAAAGCCTCCATTTTCAGGGCCCGGCAGCCTGCGACTTTCTGCAACACCAGTTTAGTTTGTTTAGCGGCATGGCCCTTGGTCGTGTTGAGCAACATTACGGTGTGCAACGGGATGATTATTTTGTCGTTGCCAGTGCCGCCGAGCAGCAGTTTTACCGCGTATTTGCGCGCAGTTCAGCGCTTGATACACTCAAGCAGCAACTTGTTGATGCACACTTTAACCCCAAGGCTGATGCAGCTTAGTGTGAGTACAACATAGTGTACGCATTACTGTTTTAATGTGTGAAAAGTAAATGTTAATTTGGGTGCCAGCGGCGCATAACTTATGTATAATCGCGGCCCATGTTATTCCCCCTCGAACAACGAGGCCACGCCCACCATACTGGGTTTGTAAAACGTGAAGGAATATTATGTCTTCTAAAACACCTCTACACGCCAAGCACCTTGAAGCCGGTGCTAAAATGGTCGATTTCCACGGCTGGGATATGCCGATTAACTACGGTTCGCAAATCGAAGAACACAAAGCGGTGCGCACTGATGCCGGTATGTTCGACGTATCACATATGACTATTGTTGACGTGCAAGGCGATGACGCCAAGGCATTTTTGCAAAAGCTGGTTGCCAATGATGTTGCTAAACTGACAGTAGCTGGCAAAGCTTTGTACACCGGAATGCTTGACGAGCAGGGCGGTGTAGTGGATGACCTAATCATTTACTACTTCAGCGAGAATGAATATCGCCTTGTTGTTAATTCAGCGACTCGCGATAAAGATTTGGCGCACATGGCTAAAGTAGAGGACGGCTTCAGTGTGACCGTGACCGAGCGTCCAGAATACGCCATGATTGCCGTACAGGGCCCTAATGCTAAAGCCAAAACGGCCACTATCTTAAGCGCCGAGCAGCAGCAAGCCGTTGCTGATATGAAGCCGTTTTTTGGTGTTCAAGCGGGTGATTTATTTATCGCTACAACAGGCTATACTGGCGAAGATGGTTACGAAATTGTCGTACCTAACGAGCAAGCAGCCGAGCTATGGCAGCAAC
This sequence comes from Pseudoalteromonas sp. CO325X, assembly GCF_004208955.1. Taxonomy (NCBI): domain Bacteria; kingdom Pseudomonadati; phylum Pseudomonadota; class Gammaproteobacteria; order Alteromonadales; family Pseudoalteromonadaceae; genus Pseudoalteromonas; species Pseudoalteromonas sp. CO325X. The sequence goes on along the minus strand of NZ_SGPG01000021.1, from coordinate 304,153 downwards.
TGCTTGATGCCGGTGTTGCCCCAGCAGGCTTGGGTGCTCGTGATACCTTGCGCCTAGAAGCTGGTATGAACCTATACGGTCAAGATATGGATGAGAGCGTTTCGCCATTGGCTGCGAACATGGCTTGGACCATCGCTTGGGAACCTGCTGAGCGTCAATTCGTAGGCCGTGAAGTCGTTGAACAGCAGCGCGCCGAAAAGAGCACTCATAAGCTGGTTGGCTTAGTGCTGGAAGAAAAAGGCGTGTTACGTAGTGGCTTAAAAGTAGTGAGCGATGCCGGCGAAGGGGTGATCACCTCGGGTTCGTTCTCACCAACGCTTGGTCACAGTATTGCCCTTGCTCGCGTACCGCGTGACATCGGCGAGACCGCGCAGGTAGAAATGCGTAAAAAATTAGTCAATGTTAAAGTGGTTAAACCTTGCTTTGTGCGTCAAGGTAAAGCCGTAGTATAAGAATTTAAACTTAACACCAAAGGAACAGATAATGAGCAACATTCCAAGCGAGTTAAAGTACGCCCCGTCACACGAATGGGTTCGTCCTGAAGGCGACGGCACTTTCACTGTAGGTATCACCGAGCACGCGCAAGAGCTTTTGGGTGATATGGTATTCGTAGAGCTGCCTGAAGTGGGCGATGAAGTTGACGCTGGCGAAGACTGTGCCGTTGCTGAGTCTGTTAAAGCAGCTTCAGACATTTACGCGCCAATTGGTGGTGAAATTGTTGCCATTAACGAAGAGTTAGAAGACGCACCAGAAACGGTCAACAATGACTCTTACGGTGACGGCTGGTTGTTCCGCATTAAAGCCTCTGACGAATCAGAGCTGAGCAACCTGCTTGATGCCGAAGCGTATCAAAATAGCATCGACGACGAATAAGCGTCGGTAGGGCCCCGGCCCCAAAAAGCCCCGTTTCGGGGCTTTTTAAGTTGTGCCGCCATATCGGCACCTTTACAGGTTTAGTGACGTGCCTGCATGTAGGCCATAACCCCTCACTAGGCCGCGTTAATTTCTTGGATCATAGGAATCTGGACACATGTCAAATGCCAAATCTCTTGAGCAGTTAGAGCAAAAGCAAGATTTTATTCGTCGTCATATTGGCCCAAGCCCGGCGCAAATGAGCGACATGCTAAGCGCTCTTGGAGTATCGAGTGTTGAACAGCTGATGGAACAAACCGTTCCTGCCAGCATTCGTCTTGAGAACGGCCTGCAAATTGGTGAAAGCCGCACTGAGGTTGAAGCGCTGAGCTACTTAAAGTCAGTAGCGAGCAAAAACAAAGTATTTAAATCTTACATTGGTCAGGGCTATCACCCCACCCATGTACCTCATGTGATCCTGCGTAACGTTTTGGAAAACCCAGGATGGTACACAGCCTACACACCTTACCAGCCAGAGATTGCGCAAGGGCGTTTGGAGTCACTATTAAACTTCCAAACTATGTCGATGGATTTGACTGGCCTAGATTTAGCGAGCGCTTCTTTGCTCGATGAAGCAACGGCGGCAGCTGAGGCCATGGCGCTTGCTAAGCGTGTTGCCAAAGCGAAAAAAGCGAACAGCTTCTTTATCGCCGACGATGTGCACGTACAAACCATTGATGTGGTTAAAACCCGTGCCGAGCAATTTGGCTTTGACATTATTATTGGCCCTGCTCAGGAAGCGGCCAACCACGACATCTTTGGTGCCTTATTCCAGTATCCAACAACCAGTGGTGAAGTCGTTGACTTAACTGATCTTATCGCGGCGGTACAAGACAAAAAAGCATTGGCCTGTGTTGCAGCAGACATCATGGCCCTGATGCTACTTAAAGCGCCGGGTAAACTAGGTGCCGACGTAGTACTTGGTTCAGCGCAGCGCTTTGGTGTGCCAATGGGTTATGGTGGCCCTCACGCCGCTTTCTTCACCACGCGTGACAAGTACAAGCGTTCATTGCCAGGTCGTATCATCGGTGTATCAAAAGACCGCCTCGGTAATGATGCACTGCGCATGGCGATGCAAACTCGTGAACAGCATATCCGCCGTGAAAAAGCCAACTCAAACATTTGTACTGCACAGGTGTTACTGGCGAACATGGCAGCGTTCTACGCCGTTTACCACGGCCCAGAAGGCCTTAAAACCATCGCCGAGCGTATCCACCGCTTTGCTGATATTCTAGCTGCAGGTCTTAAGGAGAAAGGCGTCACGCTTAAGCACGACACTTGGTTCGACACCATCACGGTTGTGGCACAGAATAAAGAAGAGGTGGTTGCTCGCGCGCTTGCGGCACAAGTGAACTTTGCCACTAACCACGCGGGCGAGTACTCGGTATCGGTGTCTGAGACCACCACTCGTGAAGACATTGTTGAACTATTCGATATCATTCTGGGTGAAGGTCATGGCCTTGATGTGGCTGCCCTTGACGCACAAATCAGCGCCAATGGTTCGCAGTCTATCCCAGCTAGCCTAGTACGTGATGACGAAGTGCTAACGCACCCGAACTTCAACTCGTACCACAGTGAAACAGAAATGCTGCGCTATATTAAGCGCCTAGAGAATAAAGACTTAGCGCTTAACCACTCAATGATCTCATTAGGTTCATGCACCATGAAGCTAAACGCAACCGCCGAGATGATCCCGATCACGTGGCCGGAGTTTGCAAACTTGCACCCATTCTGCCCGCTGGATCAAGCCGAAGGCTATCAGATCATGATTGGTGAGCTGCACGACTGGTTGGTTGATATTACTGGCTACGATGCCGTATCAATGCAGCCAAACTCCGGTGCTCAGGGTGAGTATGCAGGCCTTATCGCCATTCGTAAATACCACGAGTCACGCGGCGAAGGTCACCGTAACGTATGCTTGATCCCAAGCTCTGCCCACGGTACTAACCCTGCTTCAGCGCAAATGGCGAGCATGAAAATTGTTGTTGTTGATTGCGATAAGCAAGGTAACGTCGATATGGACGACCTGAAGGCCAAAGCGGCTGAGGTATCGGAAAATCTATCTTGCATCATGATCACATACCCATCGACGCACGGTGTATACGAAGAAACCATTCGTGATATTTGTGATATCGTGCATCAGCACGGCGGCCAAGTCTATATGGACGGCGCCAACATGAATGCACAGGTGGGGGTCACAAGCCCGGGCTCAATTGGCTCTGATGTATCGCACCTAAACCTGCATAAAACCTTCTGTATTCCACACGGTGGCGGTGGCCCAGGTGTGGGTCCGATCGGTGTTAAATCGCACCTTGCGCCATTTATGCCGAATCACAGCGTGATCAACGTGCCTGGCACGAGTGTTGATAATGGCGCGGTATCAGCGGCGCCTTATGGCTCAGCGGCGATTTTACCTATCTCATGGGCATACATTGCTATGATGGGCAGCGAAGGCTTGCGCCAAGCGACCGAAACCGCCATTGTTAATGCTAACTACCTTGCACAGACACTCAGCGAGCACTTCCCAATTTTATACCGTGGCCGTAATGACCGTGTTGCGCACGAGTGTATTATTGACCTGCGTCCTTTAAAAGACGCCACTGGCATCAGTGAAATGGACGTAGCCAAACGCCTACAGGACTATGGTTTCCACTCACCAACTATGTCGTTCCCGGTTGCCGGCACCTTAATGGTTGAGCCGACAGAGTCGGAATCAAAAGTTGAGATTGATCGCTTTATTGAAGCGATGGTGGCGATTAAAGGCGAGATCGAGAAGATCGCTTCGGGTGAATGGTCTATCGAAGATAACCCACTTGTTAACGCGCCGCATACCCAAGCTGACGTACTAAGCAGCGATTGGGACCGCGCGTACGACCGTTTCTATGCGGCATTCCCAGTACCGAGTGTGGCAAAAGACAAGTTCTGGCCAACGGTGACCCGTATTGATGACGTATACGGCGACCGTAACCTACTGTGCTCTTGCCCAGCGGTAGAGACCTATCGCGACGAGTAATGGGTGTTATTCTCGCTGCACAGCGAGGGTTAATTAACTAGTTTGAAAAGCGCCCCTAACAAGGGGCGCTTTTTTGTGGGTGTTATTCGGCGCATGAGCGCCTGTAGGTCAGCTTTGCTTTTCTTGTAGGTCAGGCTTTAGCCTGACAACTTAGGGTCATGCTACCAGTTCATATCGAACCACCAATGATAAACTTGTAGGTCAGACTTCAGTCTAACAAGAGATGTTTTCATACCGATCAACTTTACTGGTTTTGTGGGCCAGACTTCAGCCTGATAACCTTATGAATGTGGTTAGATCTTGTCGGGCCGCCGACTTCGGGTCAGAGGAAATGCGCGCCCATTTCCTCTAACAACTCCTAGGGCGCCCGTAATTCGCCAATGCTTACGAACTCATATCTTTTGTTAAACGCTGCGCTTAGCTGCTGACACGATTTAACAGCACTTCCCTGCGCTGATAAATCTACCTCGGCGTCGTGCCTCGCTGCCAGCAACACGCTCCGCAACAAAAGCTGATTTCTACAGCGCGAATTTAAACGGGGGATAAGGTGCTGTCAGTTGGGTGCATGTTGGAAAGTTTTGATGCGGCTTTAAGAATGTAAAACGTGTCTGCCTGTAGGTCAGACTTCAGTCTGACAACTTGATATTCCTGATAAATCTAAACTCAGGCTTTTCAAATTACTTTCTTGTCGGCACAAAGCAATGACCTACATGAGCATAGTTGCCAGGCTAAAGCCTGACCTACAGGTATCATCCTTGCCCGTGTTGAAAGCTACGTAAGCCAATAAGGGCAGCTCTTGCGTTGTGCAGTCCATCACATTCACCTGCCTCATGTTTCTTCTATCTCAATCCTCTGGCCCTTTCAGGGTAAAGGTTAAGTGCTTACGCATATCTTTTAGGATCACACCTTTTTTCAGCATGGCGGCGCTTAAGCGTTTTTGCCATTTGAGTAGTTGAGGTTCGGCGGCCTTGAGTGCTTGGTCGTTTTCGAACTGAAAACACAGGAGCAGGGAGCCGGGGAACAGGTGGTACTCCACATCAAACCAGCATTGCAACATGCCGGGTATTTCTGCACGCGCTTGTTCTTCGAGTGCATCGGCAACGTTGAGTACCAGTGCCTGTTGTTTTAGCTGGACTTTGGAGAGCTTTTTCATGGAAGTTCGAGATAAGGGTTGACGATAATAGAGCATAATTATAACCGGGTAGAGGGCGCTATGGAATGTGGAATGCATTAGTGAGGGAGTGTTGGGTAGGTCTTGCTTTTTTACCTCACAGCGGCTCTTAATTAACAAGGCACTATTTTAGTTAGATAAGGTGTAGTGCAAATATTTTCACTCGGTTTTAGGGAAGTGGGCAGCTAAAGCTCGGCCTACAAGGGTTTCACTATGATTGTTAGGCTAAAGCCTAACCTACAACGATTCACTAGCCCGGCCTAAAAGGGTTTCACTATGATTGTTAGGCTGAAGCCTAACCTACACCTAACCACTAGCCCGACCTACAACGGCTCACTGTAAAACCTGTCAACAATGCGAGGTGGGGAGCGTTGGGGCTAATTATCGTGTTCTTTGTCTATTTGTTGACAAAGTTCAACGCTGGCGATTAAATGCGTCCCTAATATTTATAATAAGAAATTCAACTAATAATGAAAATATGCAAGGACGTATCGTTAATCATTTTCACCATGTTAGCTCTACAAGCATGTGTCTCCGCAGATATTGTATACACCGAAACCCATGCCATAGGGGATAAATCAAAAATCACCGAAGATGCAGAGCAAGTGTTTCATCACGACGGCAACTACAAATGGGCAGGTATTGTTGTTGGCCCCGTTGTTCCCCTTCCGATCCCTTTAACCATTCCCTATGGTCAAACAGGCACAACGTCATGGGTTGTTGACGGAAAAACAGTTTATTCAGAGTATGTAACAACGAAAGTAGACGGGGCGACCTGTACAATATTAATTGGGCCGTACTGTGGCACTGAAGTTACATGGGGTAATCTTCTTTTTGGCAGCATTCGCTGGCACTAGCTCTATCAGCTAAATTGAGGCAAGTTCAGCATGGGGTTGGGCTTTGCTCAATACAAAGCTTACAGTAATGTATGGGCAATTAGAGCTATATAAGCGGTTTTACTCAGTTGCGACGCGTTAACTCGCGCTTTCGCACCTGCCTCTCGGTATTGTTGGGGCCAGCGAGGTAAGTTCAGTTACACCGGATACCATGCTTTCACGGATGGGTTAGCTAACTCTACATCTGACTGAATAAACTGGTGTTGTTAGTGCTATCGTCAATTGCTCCTGTACTACCTTATTACCGATAAAAATTGATCTGCAAGGGTTGTAATATGTTCGTCAGGCTGAAGCCTGACCTAAAAGGGTTGCACTGTGCTTGTTAGGCTAAAGCTCGGCCTACCAGGGTTTCACTATGATTGTTAGGCTAAAGCCTAACCTACAACGATTCATTATGCCTGTCATGCTAAAGCCTGACCTACACGTCTTAAAGGCTGACCCACACGCCTGGAAGGTTGGCCCTCAGCGGCTTTGTGGGTGCCATATTATTATGGGATTTGCTTTGCTAATGATTGAAAAAGTGAGAATATCATCAATCTGCTGTATATGGAGGTGTCAGCGTGGGTGTTATCTTTCCTATGATCATGTCGTTACCGGCTTATTTCTTTCTTTGTATTTTTGCCTTTGGTTTGGTTGAGGATATCAAGCTATTCGCAGGTTTATGCCTTATCGGTGTGCTCTTAAGCCTGTCTAATATTTACTTTTTGAGTAAGGCTAACTTTAAGGAAAACTGGCAAGAACTAATACGGGCTTTTACTGATTCAACACGCCTTGATGCGCTACAAGAGCTAGTGGCTAAAAAAGAGAACCAACATCTACGTGGCTATGATTGGCACAAAGTAGAGCCGGTGAGCTCTTTTACCATGCTAGCGCCCTGTGCGGAAGGCTACAGGTCAGCATTGTCGTTTAAAGATAAAGTCGTATCGTTAAATATCCTTGGCTTGGTTATGTTTTTCGTTGCAATCGTCGCAGCTATTATCGTGCCAGAGGAGGGAGTTATTCCAGGGTATGAACTGACTCGCTCACCCACCTTGGAAGGGGGCATCTTTTTATTGTTGTTACTTTTTGCCGCCTATAAAACCTTTTCCCCTAAAAACACGTTCTATTTTGACGAGCAGGGAGTGTACTTATCGAACGCGGCGAGTTTGTCAAAGGACAGCCGTATTATGGATACCAGCGACATCGATAGCTTGCAGATCATCCGCTATGCTAGGCGCAACCAGCCACTACTCATTGACTATCAGCTCAACGTTGTAGCGCACAGCGGCGAACGCATCAATATTTTGGAAACCAATAGCTTAAGTGCAGCCTCTGACTACGCTAATAGGCTTGCTAATCTATTTAAGAGCAAAGTGATAACGCTAAGCTAGAGGTATTTTGAATACATGGTTATGGGAATCGCTGCCATAAGAGGCACTCAAAGGCTTAAATGCTATCGTACTTTATCCACTTCACACGGCAGTTAGAGCCTAAGGTAACTACAACTATTACTATGTTATTTCACACTTTATTGCTGTTAATTTTTGTCTCTGCATGCACTCATATTATTGCTGATAGTCGCCATAGCAGCGCGCTGTGCTATGTGTTTAAGCCCTTAACGACCGTGCTAATTGCCATGTTGGCATATACCCAAACAAGCGCGTTTACACTGATAGAGTACTGGGTATTTGTAGGGTTAGTCTTCTCCCTTTTAGGCGACATCTTTTTAATGTTGAAAAAAGACTACTTTTTACAAGGATTGGTCGCGTTTTTTATCGCTCATTTAGCTTATATCATCGCTTTCATTTACAACACCGAGTTCGTTCTAAGCCCTTTACTGCTGGTGGCGCTAGTGGCATACGCAGGAGCTCTTATACGGCAACTAGATAAGCACCTAGGTGCGTTGCGTGGGCCTGTTTACGCCTATGCTGCTGTGCTTACTTTCATGGTTGTGGCAAGTTATACCTTTTGGCAGAGCTCAGGTTATTCGCTCAGCGTGTACGCTTTTATTGGCGCACTCCTGTTTATGGTATCGGACTCCATCCTGGCTTACGGTCGCTTTGTTAAAAATTATCAATGGACTCAGCCGATGTTACTTGCAACTTACTACCTAGCCCAGAGCTGTATTGCCCTGAGTGTCACTCATCAAAGTTAGCTATGAGGCTCAGCTAGGGCATATGAATCTTCTCGGTAACGCACCTTAATAAGCTGAGAGAGTCAATTGCCACTTGTTTAGCAGGGCTTGATATTGCCCTGATGCTTTGATGGCTTTAAGTGACTGGCGAAGTCGGATGGCAAGGTCTGCTGGAAGCTTCTTATTGGCAGTAATATGCAGCTCGCTGGGGAGCTCGGGGAGGTGCAGTTTCTTTTCAAGCCGATTGGGGTCAAGGCCAATACTGCGAAGTTCTTTATCTAACGACAAGGTGTTGGTAAGTACCAAGTCGGTGCGCTGTTTGTAGAGCATTTTCATTAAGCTGGCAGGCTCGGGCGCCAGCACTAAGTCATGTTGCAACGAAAAGCCAGCTTTTTGTAAGTATTGGTGGCTATAATAACCGCGCACCGTGCTTACTCGTAGCCCGCGAGCACTTTGCAAGTCGGTTAACTTAAATTGCCGCTCTTTAAGGCCAACCAGATAGGCGTGAGCATTAAAAACAGAGCCCAAAAAGATGAATTCAGTCTCTCGCTGTGGAGTTTTTAGTAACGAAATCATCAGTGTGTTCGGTGTTGTTCGCAGCTCTTTAAATGCTCTTGCTTGAGGCATAATTTCCACCTGTCCTTGGCAACGACACTGTGCTAAAACAATATTGACCACATCGACTAAGAAGCCTTGTGGTTGTTTTTCAGAGTCTGCAAAGTGTAGTGGGTATAAATCTTCAGCTACAAACCTTAGCGGTGCTGATGACCACGCTAAGGTGGGCAAAGCCAGCATTAATAACCACGCCAAAAGAGCAATGCATGTGCGCATAAGTTACACTTTATTTACATCTTAAAAGGCTAGCTTGCCGCAGTTATGCGCATTTTTCCAGTGCTTTGGCATGCCCAAGTGGGTTTTAATGCAAAAAATAGCTTTATACATGGTTAAGCGCTGAAAATACAAGCTCGTCCGGTTTTCATCCTCAGCGCTCATAGGGTTTCATCACTCTTTAATTATCAGCTTAAACGGATAGTAGCGGTCGATGCTGTCTTTATAGCCACCAACAATCACCTTGCCGTTGGATGAGATGTTACTGATAGTGACTCTTTTCATCGCTTTATTTGGGTTGAGCTGTTTTACAATGTCATCAAGAAAGTAAATGTGCTTTTGATGCCATAAGATAGGGCGATAAGTATCAATGTAATTTTCACCTTTATACTTTGCTGAGCCGAGGAATTTTGTGCCATCCCCTGACATAGCTGTGATCATGGCTGTGGCCGCCTCAGCTGGTATTGGCAAGGTGCTAAAACCATTAAACTCATTCCATACCATGGGCGTATCGATGCTACAGCGTCCACCAATAGTGTGTCCGTCATGAGAGACGTCCTCGGCAATAAAGTGGCAGTCCTCTGGCGCGATGATAGGGGTTATAGTGTTATCACTTTTCCACACATAAACTTGCCCAGGTGTGCTGCCAACAATCACGCTGGCGTCTTCTGAGCTGTATGTTGCGTTACGCCACTTTACTTTATCTTTGCCTGTACCAATCTCGTGTAATGATTTACCTATTTCCCAACGGAAGGCTCGTATATCCGATTGCCAGCCGGTATAGCCGACCACGGTTTTACCGTCTGCCGAAATGGATATCGCGGTGTTGATGTAATGGTTTTTTAGTTTGGGCACGGTACGCATTTTTTGCTGCTTGGTCCACACAAAACTGGCCCCTCCATTATGGCCGACGATGACCTTGCCATCATCAGAGATATCCATGGGGAGCAGTACGTTGCGGTTATTTAACAGGCCAAGGTGGGTATGGCCGTCGCGCTCACTCCAATGAAATGCCATAGGGATTTTATCATCATGCTCATCCACTTTTTTGCCGTACACAACCACGTGCGAGCCGTCACCATTGACTAGTATGGCTCTTGTCCCTTTAGGTGCTTGATAAGGGTTAGGTATCATTTCTAATTGGAATCTTAACTGGGCGCGGGTGGGTAGTGATTGCAAAAGAAGAAAAAAGCAGGCGATCAGCCAATGGAGTTTGTTCATCGTTTTTCATTTCCCTAAATGATTGAAGTGATAGTGCTGGCGGCACTACAAAAGTCCTTAACTGATTAATAATAAACTGTAATTTTGTCTTATGAAATAGCTAATAGAGAATGGTTATCAGGCTTTCGTGGCAACCTATATGAGCTTGGATTTTTATCAGAGCGGATAAAGTTCGTAATTAAAGGGCTCCGCTGTAGGTTGTCGCCTTGTAGATATGGCGTGTTATATTTATTCTTAACTGTGTGGCTTTGTTTTACTCAAGTGCGAGAAGAGTGATTAAGCCAGCTTATAAATAACCTGCAATTAAATAACGAAGAGGCTGTATGCAAGAGTCTGAATTAATGTCACAAGTGGGCCAGCGTAAGCAGCAGCAAAGCGAACTGGTTAACATTGTGCACCAGCACTATGGCGATTATGTGTTTGATTCTCCCGACGCCATCACCACCAGTGAAAGTGTTTATTTCCCCATAAAGGAAGGAGTGTTAGCTGGCTACTGGCTCGATACTGATGCCTCGGATTACCCCATGTTGCAGGGCAGAGCAGTGGCGACAATTGAAAATCTCTATTTCTTTGTATTCACGCCACAACAAATGCAGGAACTGGTCCTCGACGCCAGCGCGGACGAAGAACAATAGCGCCGGAATAAAAACGCCCAGAAAACAAGAGCAAGGTAGGTGTTTAGCCCATACTTTATGGCCGATTTGCTCGCTACTTTAAGAGCATATTAACCGCCATAATAACCAACAACAGTGCAAATATTTTCTTAATGGTGGTCACAGGCAGGGTTTGCGTGGCCTTGGCCCCTAGAGGCGCGCTAAACCATGAAGTACAAACTATTCCCGCTAACGCTGGCAGGTAAACAAAGCCAGCAAAACCATCTGTAAGGGCGAGATGTTGCGCCCCTGCACTGATGTAACCAATTGAGCCGAATAAGGCAATAACAATGCCGCATGCAGATGCACAGCCAATGGCTTTTTTCATATCCACAGAGAAAAAGTTCAACAGCGGCACTAAAACTGCGCCGCCGCCGATACCGATCATGGCCGATAAGCCACCGGTAAGAGTTGTTAGCGTTGTTAGTACTGCTTTATTAGGCAAGGAGCGTGCATTGGTGCTGGTACTTTTATTGCCCATCAGCATTTTTATAGCGATGGCAAACACACTAACAGCAAATACCCAGCGCACCACGTGCTCAGGTAATAGTGCTGCCATAAAGCCGCTGATCAGGGCGCCTAAACCAACACCTAGCATCACCCAAGGCGCTAACTGCCAAGGAACGTTGCTATGTTTATGATGAGCGATGGCTGACGACGTAGATGTAAACAAAATCGATGCCAATGAGGTGGCAATGGCGGTAACTACAACCTGCTCAGGGGGCAACACGTCAAAGTGCAGCAAAATCATGCTCAGAATAGGCACAATGACGAGCCCGCCACCAATGCCAAGTAAACCCGCTAAAAAGCCCACAGCACTGCCCAGTATTGCGCAGAAAACAAACAGTACGACTAACTCACTCATTTCATTATTCTCATTGTTATTTGCTTGAAACGGCTAATGACCCCTGCAAGGGGGTGTATCGCGTTATCTAGCAATCCACCTATTGTGTCACTTGATTGCCACCTGAGGCGTGAGTATATCAACATCATTGCGGCAATTAGTGCTGCTAAGTCATGAATATTCCTCAGCTTTTACTTGAGGAAAATACATCTTTATATATAGATGGCTAGAAGTCTGGGTGTTTTTGGGGCGGTGTGCTCACGGTTTGCCAGGGCTTTTTGAGGGAATAGCAACGGCTTTGCCAGCAAATGAATCATGCTCATGTTTTACCTGAAATTAAACCGTTTTTCTTCATTCAAGTATGTACGTATAACTTAAGCCATGTTGCTGAGTAAGTTGGCTCACACAGCCACGGCGGTCATCACCCTGGCTGCATCAGCATACTCAGCACGAAGACGTTTGCTTTCACCTTAGGAATTTGGATACCAACGAGTCATGAAAAAAGATTTCACATTTACCATTAAGAGCATTTGTCTTGATGAGCACTATACGCCGTCAGACACTACGCGTATTACCACCAACTTTGCTAACCTGGCTCGCGGCGAGAGCCGCCAACAAAATTTACGCAACGCCTTAAGAATGATTGATAATCGTTTTAATGCGTTGGCCAATTGGGATAACCCCGAAGGGAACCGTTACGGCGTAGAGCTAGAAATTGTGTCGGTAGATATGCATATCGACGGCGATGAACAAGCCTTTCCATCGATTGAAGTGCTGAAAACCAACATTATCGATCATCGCACCAATGAGCGTATCGAGGGCATTGTTGGCAATAACTTCTCCTCATATGTGCGCGACTATGACTTTAGTGTGTTACTGCTAGAGCACAACAAAGATAAAGAGGGCTTTAGTGTCCCCGGTGATTTTGGTGAACTGCATGGTAAGCTGTTTAAGCATTTTGTTGAGTCCAACACTTACAAACAGCATTTTGCCAAGCCACCTGTTATATGCCTTAGCGTGTCAGACAATAAAGTTTATCGCCGCAGCGAGAATCAACATCCAGTCTTAGGTGTTGAGTATCATCCCAACGAGTCATCATTAACCGAGCAGTATTTTAAAAAGATGGGGCTTCAGGTGCGTTACTTTATGCCGCCAAACAGTGTAGCGCCGCTAGCCTTTTACTTCTTTGGTGACTTGTTAAACGATTACACCAATTTGGAGTTGATCAGCACCATTAGCACCATGGAAACCTTCCAGAAAATTTATCGCCCAGAGATCTACAATGCCAACGCTGTAGCGGGCAGCTGTTATCAGCCTAACCTGAGAAATGCGGACCATTCGCTCACGCAAATTGTCTATGACCGCGAAGAGCGCAGCCGATTGGCGATTGCCCAAGGTAAATTCGCCGAGCAGCACTTTATTAAACCCTATCAGTCGGTACTTGAGCAGTGGTCTGCCAACACCGCTTTATAAATAACAACAACCTAGAAGAGTGCTGATAATGAACAAGTTATTACCCACCTCAAGCGCTGGCAGCCTACCTAAACCGGTATGGTTGGCTGAGCCGGAAACACTGTGGTCACCGTGGAAATTGCACGGTGACGCGTTGATTGATGGTAAGCAAGATGCCCTGCGGGTAGCACTGCATGAGCAGCAAGTTGCTGGTACCGATATTGTCAGCGATGGCGAGCAAACACGACAACACTTTGTGACCACCTTTATTGAGCATCTTAATGGTGTTGACTTCAATAACCGCAAAACTGTGAAAATTCGCGACCGTTACGATGCCAGTGTGCCTTGCGTGGTTGGCCCCGTTTCTCGTAGCAAGCCGGTCTTTGTCGCTGATGCCGAGTTTCTTCGCCAGCAAACCACACAACCGATTAAATGGGCGCTGCCGGGGCCGATGACTATGGTCGACACCTTGTATGACGAGCATTATCAAAGCCGCGAAAAGCTAGCCTGGGAGTTTGCCAAAATACTTAACCAAGAGGCTAAAGAGCTTGAGGCCGCTGGCGTTGATATTATTCAGTTTGATGAGCCGGCATTTAATGTGTTCTTTGACGAGGTTAACGATTGGGGCATCGCATGCTTAGAAAAAGCGATTGAAGGGCTGAAATGCGAAACCGCTGTGCATATCTGCTATGGCTATGGCATTAAAGCTAATACCGATTGGAAGAAGACTCTGGGCACGCAGTGGCGGCAATATGAAGAGGTGTTTCCGAAGTTACAAACATCAAATATCGACATAATTTCCTTGGAATGCCACAACTCCCATGTGCCTATCGAGCTACTGGCGCTGATCCGAGGCAAAAAAGTGATGGTGGGGGCCATTGATGTGGCCACCCATAGCATTGAAACCCCTGAAGAGGTGGCCAGCACGTTGCGCGCGGCACTGAAATATGTGGATGCCGACAAGCTCTATCCTTGCACTAACTGTGGCATGGCGCCGTTGCCTCGCTCGGTAGCGAGAGCCAAACTCAGTGCGCTCAGTGCCGGAGCCGAGATTGTACGTAAAGAGTTAAGTGCCACCTAACTGGCTTAAACTAAGCTTGAAAGTATAAGGTAGCTGATGGCGCCCGTTCGCCAAAGGCTACTTTTGTACAACTAGGTATGGCATTGCCGACTTGTACAGTTCATCAGTAAACAAGCTCACTAATCAGAACTTTGCCCTTGATACACTTGCCTAAACTTTTGCGCTTGCCACGTTGGTGCGTCTGGCTGTGCATCCATAACGATAAGGGTTGCATAAGCTTTGTAGGTGCCTTGCTTGGACTCATCCACCATCCAAATAACCCAATCGGGTATTGTGCTACTGTTTAAGTCTAAAACGGCTTTCAGTCTGAATTCAAAGTATTGCTGTGGTGTATTTATGAACAGCTGATTGTTTTTATATTGCACTGCCTGTTGAGCAAGAGTTGATAGCGTATAGTTAATCTCATTGAGCTGAGGTCCAAACGAGGAGGGTATTGAGCGTAAGTCTAGTTTAGTTGCTAAGGGAGTTAAATCTGGCAAGGCAAGTTTATTACTAACCAGTTTATTGCTTTTTTGGATTAACCCATGTACTTCACAAGATAAATACTCAGTTTTAGCGAGGTAATTGTCGCTGGTTTCTTTTAAGTGATGTGCTTTTATAAGTGATAAGTAGTCTTCACAGTTGCGAGCAACGTCGCCAGAATCGAAGTAAACGGGATGACGAGGCGCGCCTAAAAATGCACTGTCATTGAGGTTGTCCAGAGTGCTTTGGTCTAGGTAGTTATACTGTGCACTCGCACATGAAGAGATAAGCGCGCACACAAGTGTTATCTTTTTCATTTTATTTTTTCCAGCAAATCAGCTTCACTATTTCTTCGAGTTGGATACATATCGCCAAAACTTTTTACTTTAAAACCAATGTTTTACATCCGTGGTTTGAATTATATAAAAATAACTGAGTAGCTAATCGGCTATAGGTTATCATGTTATTATAATTGAATGGTTTTTTTCGCTAGTTATTACTTCCAATTAGCTGGCAAATAGGAGCCCTTCAAAATTTAATACAAGAGAGGTTCATAAGGCACGTCATTAATTGCAGAGCCTATAATGGCAGGTGGGAGGCATTGACATGTTGATTGGTAAGGTATCGATTCTTTCCCTTGTTGCGGGGGCTTTTTTTTACTCCCCTTCAATAGCTGGTGAAACTTCAACTCTAGAAGCTAATAAAGCATGGTGGACTGCGAAAGAGTTTTGTGCTGAAACGTCTAATTTCATGGAGATTCCGGTATCGGAACTAAATCCAGATTGGGAGTATATTACGGTCTTCGATAAGAGCTATTTCGAAGAGACGTTGCCTGAGTATCAATATCTGGATATTCAGAGTTCCCCATTAAAGTTCTCCATTCGAGCAAACTTAGATGACGAGCCTAGTGAAGAGCGTGTTATCGTGGGTGTTTATAAAACGAAATCCGCTCAGCAAGGGCGGTTTCTGGCGATTTTACGTGACTCTAGCGTAGTAAAAGTTTTTACTCACCAAGGAGATGCCGGATACAGCAGCCTTTTTTATGATAGTGAGGCTGTGAGATGGTACAAGTGTATGCAGTGTAGTGATTACGACTCTATATTTTGGTCTGGTACAGGCTTTACGCTCAATTAAAGCCCGTAAAATGAGAGTGTTGTTTTATATATAATAACGGCTGGCTTTTTAGGGTTGCTAGCCGTTATTATAAAAATAAAGGTAATGTAGAATAACTTAGAACTTGAACTCAACTTCAATCACACTCATTTTGCCTTCAACAATGGTGTGCCACTCACCGGTAAAGGTGCCGCCGTAAGAGGCTGCTAAGGTTTCCCCCACTTTTTGCGCTTCATCGTTGCTCCATAGCGGCCCAGCAAGAACGTTTGTTTTGAAGCAGTCTGAGCCAGTGTTTTTCACTTGCAATTCAACTTCCACAACACTCATCTCTCCTTGAACGACAGTGTTCCATTGTCCCGTCCATTTTCCCTGGTGTGCTGCCGCTACTAGGGGCGCTTTATCCTCAGCATCTTTTTGGTCCCAAATTGGACCTGCGGGAATGTTTACTTTAAATGTTGACATAGTAATCTCCTTTTAATGACTTTAAATTCGACTGTTTTTTGTGGTTTTTATATCCACGCTATAAAATTAGTCGCTGTGTGAATATTAACTATTACACTCGGTAACAGTTAATTATTATATTTAAAATCAGTTTGTTGCTTATATGGGGTCGTGTTTGGGCTGCTACAGAACGAGGGAAAACTGCTAGCTGATTTCAACTTTTGCTATTCAGCTATGGCAGTGCTTACATAAATTTCACAAATAAAAATGACAATTGTTATCATTTGTGTGTGGTGCTAGAATGCGCGCGTTTTTTGCTGTATCTCATATAGGGAAGAGATAATGAACGTATTTCAGTTTTCACTCGTAAGTGCTGCCGTAGGCGCAGCGTTGCTGTCGTCTGATGCATCTGCCAACACCTCGTCGTCGCAAGAGCTAGACAAGGTTGAGCGCATTAGCGTCTATGGTCGCCATAACGAACTCGTGCTCAACAGTGGCACGGCAACCAAGTCGAATATGGCCTTGATGCAAACCCCCGCACCCATTGTTGTGGTTGATAAAGCCTTGCTGGATCAGCAATCGGCTGACACTTTGCAAGAAGCGGTGCGTAATGTCTCCGGATTAGCACAAGCGGGCAATAACTATGGTGTCGGTGATAATCTTATTATTCGTGGCCTAGGCGTTAACTACACCTATGATGGCATGTATGGTGGCGCTGATTTAGGCAACGCCTTTAACCCTACGCGGTCGATGACCAATGTAGACAGTGTTGAGGTGCTTAAAGGCCCGGCTACGGGGTTATATGGTATTGGTGCCGCTGGTGGCGTTATTAATCTAATTGAAAAGAAGCCACAAGACCAAGCCCAGTATGAGGTGGCGGTTAATGTTGGGCAATGGCAAAGCTACGGGGTGATGTTTGATGCAACTGGCGCACTCAGTGAGAACTGGGCTTACCGCGCAGTCGTCAATCACCAATCGAGTGATGGTTACCGCGATTTAGGTAGTGAGCGCAGTGAGTTTTATGGGTCATTGCGTTATCAGGCAAGCGATAACCATCGTTTGTTATTATCAACGGCTTATATTGACGATGAAGTGCAGGTAGACTCCGTAGGCTTTCCAGTACGTATTGTAAACTGGGATAGCATTGACGGTGACTACCCTTTGAGTGGCGCTGATCTCCCCAATGATGCTGCAAGCGAAGCGCTCCAGCTAAGTGCCGAGCAACGTCAACAACTGGCGCTGAGCATTAAACAAAACGATGGGCTTGAGCCCTTTGATCTCGGTGATGGCAATGTAATTTCGCCGTTAAGTCGCCCTAATGCTGGTACTGAGCAACGTGTGAAGCTGCGGTGGGATTGGTATCTCGGTGCCAATACAGAGCTCACGCAACAACTGCAATTTCGCGATTATGAGTCCGACTTCGTGCGCCAAACCGGAGCTTACAACTATGTGTATTGGCAGCGTCGAGGCACCATTAATCTAGCGCCACGTGCACCGCTAATGGTCGATGGTGAACTTTACCCCTATGCAGCGCGACGCCAAGAATATCGCAAGCAGCATGCGCAAGAACAAATGTTTCAGTACTTTGCCGATCTGCAGCATACGTGGGATTGGGGCTCGGTAGTTGGTGAGCACTTACTGAGTGTGAATGCAGAAAAACGCGATATTAGCCTTAAAAGCTGGTCAATTTACGATGCCGATGGCGCCGCTGCGGATGCCAACGCTGTTGATTATATTCTTGATATCCGTAACCCCAACTGGCCAACAGGGCATTTTGAAGACTACAGCCCAGTGCTGCGCAGTCACTATGATAAAAGTGTTGAAGCAGTGGGGATAAGCGGCCAAGAAGTTCTTTATTTAAGTGATGCACTTACAGCGCGTGTGGGCGTAGCCTATACGCGCATTAAGCAAAGTTATCAGCATCGAGGCACTGCGCGACTACCCGAAGTCAGCCTAGAAAACGACAGTGATGATGCCGGTATGACCTATAACCTAGGCCTCAACTATCAGCTGTCATCGCAATTTTCGACCTTTGTGAATGTGTCGAAAGGGCGCACGGCCTATAGTATTTTAGGGTCAGTAAGTGAAAACCAAGCGGATAATCGCCCTGATTCGGAATCCGAATCATTGGATATTGGCGTGCGCTTTACTGCCTTAGAGGAAGACTTACTCGGTTCTTTAGTGCTATTTGACACCCGACGCACTAATTTACGCTATGCCAATGAGGCGTTTAACGACAATCCCAATGACCCCGAGTTCAACATCAGTGTGCCACAATATTTTTATGACGATGAGGACTCCACCAAAGGGGTGGAGTTTGATCTGAATATGGCACTCAGCGAGGTAATGTCTGTCAATGTTAATGGTACGTACCAGGATGCAGTGACCGTGCGTGCAGGCGAGCGCTCTGGGCAAATAAAAGGGGTGCCAAGGCGCTTTGCCAGCACTTGGTTACGCTATGATATGAGCGCCTTTGAGCTTGCACATCCTGTGGCTGTGAATCTCGGGGTGACTTATGTTGATGAGCGCACCATTAATTCCACCGCATTTGGCTTGCCTAAATCCGTGGTCCCGAGCTACGTGCGTTGGGATGCCGCTTTTGCCTACGAGGCGGATAACTACAAAGTCCAATTAAACCTAGATAACCTATTTAATGAGCGTTACTACGAAAAGGCACTTTTCCTAGGCGGCTTGCCCGGAGAGGAAAGGAACCTCGAACTCAGTGTTCATTATCAGTTCTAACTAAGCGCCTGCGGGCGCTTTTTTGTCACTCATGGGTGTTGATAGGGGATTTGTAAGACCTTTAGTTAGTTGTTTTTAAAGCACTGTTCTGTCTATGCTAACGGTTGTTTATTCACCCTTCGGAGTCATCCAAGAATTATTATGCGACAGTTAAAATACCTTCTGATGCTGGTATTGAGTGCTTTGTGGGCCGCTGGTTTACACGCTGAGCCACAACATTCGGGTGCATCTCTTGTGGAGCCTATACAGGAGATATACCCGACATTGATAGGCGATGAGATATGGGTAGCGGGTGGAATTTCTAGCCAGCTGCCAGTGTCTCAAGGGCAAATGACAGCGAAAGTGCATTACTGGTCTCCTGGAGATTCGCACTGGCAGAGCGCACCAGATTTACCCCAAGGGCGTCATCATACCTATCTACAAGCGGTTGGCGATAAGCTGTTTGCATTGGGTGGCTTTATCAACTCCGAAAGCGGCCAGTGGTTTAATACTGGTGACATTTTAATGTTGTCTCAATCAGCGGCGCAGTGGCAGCATGTAGCCACTTTACCTATCCCATTAAGTGAGACGGTTGCAGCGGTTATCGATGACAAGATACACCTCGCCGGTGGGCGCACACTACATAGCGATAAAAATGGTCAGTGGCAGCATAGCCATGATACCGCACGCCATTTTGTGTTCGACCCTGACACATTTAGCGTCACTGAAGCAGCGCCGCTACCCAGTGCTCGTAACAGCGCCGCAACCGTGCAGATTGATGGACGATGGCTCATCCTTGGCGGGCGCCAAGTCGGTATGCCGCCAATGACGGATGTGTTGGAGTATCAGAGCGAACAAGGTATATGGCGGCACTTGCCTTCTATGCCACAGCCAAGGGCAGGGCACGCTGCAACAGTCAATGATCACTATGTATCTGTTTTTGGCGGTGAACACGCCGAGGGGGTCTATACCGATGTGCTGCGCTACAACACTCGTACTCAGCAATGGCATGTGCAAGGACAGTGGCCTTTGGCTCGTCATGGTTTAGGGGCGATTTCCTTAGGCGCACAAACCTGGCTGATCGGAGGGGCTCAGGCGGTCGGTCTGGCAAAAACCAGTGCGCAGGTTAACACCGCCGCTGAGGCCGTGGTAGTAGCGAACGAAGCCACAAGTTCAACGAAATAGTTACGAGCCGGTATGATGGTACCGGCTATAAATGCGTATATTTAGTTATAAAGCAGAGTATTGGGTGCCATATACGACAAGGTCGTTATTGAATTAGACTAACCTGCTTAACAGCGGTCTCGGTTTGTAGGCCAAAATGGCCAAGAGCGTAAGTAAAAGTAGCGGTTTCATGCCAAATTCGACTGCTGTGAATGCCGTATACATAGCAACTCCCCGTTGCGCAGACGACCTGATCGGCATAGCTTTTAATGGAATACACTCGGTTTGCGAATTGCTGCCCATATAGACCGTCAAGAAACGGGCTACTTACTGATAGGCCGTGATAGCCACAGGTACTGTTCCACACATTGTAGGGATAAACACCGCAACTTAATAAACCGCGCAACGCCCCGGCAATACCGACAAATGCATCGACATCGGCACTTACCCCCAGTTTGTAAACTTGCTGCGCGGCTAGGGTGACGCCCATCGAATGGCCAATAATGTCTATTTTCCCACTGCACGATTGGTTGATGGCATCAAGAATTGCTTCGCGCACGGGAAGCTCTTCACTACCGTTGTGATCGTTGCAGCTGGCGCATGTTTTAGAGCCCCAATTCGGAGCAAAGATTTGTGTATCGGTATAACCTTGAGCATGTAGTTGCTCACGGGTGTTGTTCCAACTAGAGGGGGATGATGTGTTGCCATGGACCAAGACGACATTATCGCGACACTGTGCCCAAGCGAATGGACTTAAACCGACCAATAAGGCGATAGCGACAAAAATATGTTTCATGAGTACAAAACCTATTATTAACATAGATTTTACACGGTATGAAAATGATACGGCGCTGGGTATAGTTCTTTGGTACAGGCAGCCATTATTTATATTCTCAAGCCGGACACATTATCATGAATCTAGAGCCGAGCATGGCAAAGCGAGTGCACACGCAACTCAATAACCAACATGCAGTAAAAGCCGCTTTGTACACAAGCATGTGGTGTGTACCTATTTTGCTGCTGTGGTATGGAACGTTTGCTGTGTTGCCTAAGGCATCTCCTTTGATGTTATTTGTCAGCGGTGCTCTGTTAGGCGTTGCTGTGCGTTATCATGGCAAGGGCTTTATGCGGCGTTTTGCCGTGCTCGCTTTGTTGGCGCACATAATAGTCGTGGGCGTTGCCATCAATATCGGTATTGTCCTTTCAGGCACAATTTGGGGAATTATTTTGCTGGCATTGTATGTCAGTGGTGCGTGGGCTGCTGCTTTTTTTGCTCGCAGAAGTGTGCCGTTGACAGACCATCGTGCTTTTTACTTGCTCAGTGAACAGCAGCCACACGCTAGTCGCCAACAGCTAAAGAATCGTAGTTATGTTGCGTTTCCAGTGCTACTGCTTGGCGCTTCCTTTTGTTGTGCCGCAACTGCGCTAGCGATTCATGTTGTTCATGGGGCGAGGCTTCAGCAGCAGTGGGCGCAGGACTATCAGCAACAATTAACGCAGCATCGTGAAAAAAGCATAGATGTGACACCACAGGCATTGCAGGGTTTATCTACCGAGCAGGCTTTTTATTACGCTTACAGTTATTACACTGGTCGTGATATGCGCCCTCAAGGGCAAATGCGCGGTGCCTATCCCCACTCACCGTTTAAAGCGCAAACGATCCTGCGTTATTTGCTCCGCTATCGTCAGCAGCCTCGCGCTGCGTTTATCTTGGCTCGCACGAGTGAGGGAGCCAAACGAGGTGAGTATCTCCAACAGGCTGTAAGCTTGGGCGATAACTACGCAAAATTTTACTCAGTGGTTGACTACGGGTGTGGGGGCCATGAAACTCGAGCCAAAGAGCTACTCACAGCGATGGCTTCGCTGACGCAAGAAGGCGCTATTGGCGCTGATATTGATACCGTGTTGCATTATGGGTTCGATGTCATGTGCACAGACTTTGATAACACCGAATTCCAGTTGCGTTTTATTCGTGATTACTCATTTTTATAAAGTTGTACTTAAATTGAATCTTTAGGGAAGTAGCAGATGAGATTAACGATAATTTTAGGTGTAATTTATTTACTGAATGCCTGTGGAGGAGCGCCACAACAGTGGCAAGGATACTGCTTCCCTCGAGCCTATTTGACGCCCGATATCCAGAGCGACGACAGTAACTTCGACTCCGCAAGCAACTACGGGCCGACGATATTTTTTGAAGGTGAGTATATCGCTAAACATGTAGATAGCTTTAAGGGCACCACTGCCGATCCCTTATTTGGCAGAGTGTATAATCATTTACAAATTATTTCTTCGACCCAAGCAATCGAAAAGCAGCTATCCGAAGAGCACAGCCTAACGCAAAGCGAAGAAGTTCCTAGTCTATATTTTGATAAACAAAGTAAGTACGACTGGTATGCCTATACGCGAGGTGATAACGGTTACGAATACTGGGGAAGCTGTATGTTAGACGGTAGCGGAGACTCAAAACAAGGCTATAGTTGCATGCGGCAGCTGACTCAAAACGGTTTGTCTTTCACTTACGATGTAGATTTTATAAATCTCGCAGCTTATCCACAAATAGACGCCTTTATTAAACGCCAATTAACGCAATGGCGATGCGAGTAGCATTGTTAACGAGTTGGGCGGGCTTGTAGCTTACACAGCCATGTTTATCTGTCGGGCAAGAGTTGTTACCCTTTGCGCTTTAAGCGGTAATTGAGAACCTAAAATGATAAACGATAATGACATTATTGATACGCTAGAGGAATTAGAGGCGTTTCTGCGCTCGGTGGAAAGCGGCAAATTAGGCTTAGACAATGCGGCTGGCATTGCACTGGCGACTAACAATGCCGATGGCCGACCTTTTATTGCGGTACTCGATGACAATCACCAGCTACTACTTGGGCGCTGGGTGACTCAAGAGGTGTACGATAATGGTAAAGATTTAGTGCGTAATACACCGCAGCAGCGTCATTAAAGGCGCGCTGAGGTCAGAGGCTGCCTAGCTAGGCAGCCTCACTTAACAGTTATAGCGCTGTTAAGCTTTGCTTTAGCATGGCTTTAATTTGCGCTACGATTTTCGCTTCCGTTTGTGGCTCAAACTGCGCAATGCGAGGGGTGTGAATATGTCCTGTAGGTACATCTGAATTAAGCTCGTTGCGCAAGCGAATACTGCGGTAAGAGATTTCATTCGATAAGTAGCCACCGCCACCGCCATTGACCGCGATTGCACCTTCCAGCTCGGCCAACGAACTAGGCTTAAATGTCTTCTCTAGAGTGGTTACTTCATGATTATCATTGATTTCATAGGGGCCTTGCGCTTTTTGCATGTGCGCGACTGGCAAACTGAATTCAACAAACTCTGCACCGGGAAGAGGGCGGCCATTAAGGCTGGATATTTTCGGTGCGGTTTGCGTGCCACCATAAACTATATTGGCGTTATCGGGAGCGGTCACGCTGCGGCGCTTACCTGGAAAGCGCTCTAAATCAAAGTGCTCTCGGCCCATACTGATAGTGACGACCATATCAACGTTGTTGAGCGCGTAGTAGGGCGCTAGCAATGCTTCAATCAGGCCCTCATCAAAGTCTTTATAGCGCACCGGGATCATCACGGTGTTAATTTCTGTGCGTATACCCTTGTGGCTGATTACCTGCCCATCTAATAACAATGCAGCGACCCCTGAAGGATTACTTTGGTCAATGTGTTCATCAAGCAAAAAAGGGTCAAAGCCGGTGATCAGAATCTTTTTCTCAGTGCCCTGGCTGTACGCTAAGTCGTATTGTCCTCGGCTGCCTCGCTCTAGGGTGTTGAGTAAGCTTTGACGCTGCGCATCGCTGAGCGCAAAGTGTGGGTTAGTGGCACGAATAATCTTACTCGACTGTAACCGTGCCCAATACAATGCGCGGTCATCGTAATCTTTTTTCGTAGTGATACGCTGTTTGGCGTTGCGCCACAACTGGTTGGCGTAATCATAAACCACATCCTGAGCACGCTCGAAGCTCTTTAGTTTTTGCCACTGTTGTGCAAACGCGCTTACATCACTGGCAAAGGCGCTGGTTACGTTGGGCATTGCTTCAGCAGCTGCGGGTAGACGCTGCTCTTCCACCGTAAGGTTGGCGGCCAAAGCGGTGGCACAAGAAAAGACTAAACTCGAAGCTAGCAATAGTTTGAACATGATTATCCTATGTAGTTACAGCATTAAAACCGCATATCACTATCCTACGTCTGAGAGCTGAGCGCAAATAATTCAGCTCTATTGGCGATGAGGCTAAGCACACTTGTTTAAAGTACATTGCCAACGAAAGCAATATAAGCGAGATTATTTTCCTATCAGCAACTTTAATAATTGAGCCTAAGGATGGGATTACCTACAATAGCGCCCACGTTTATTTGTAGAGATACGTCATCATGACCGACAACAGCAAACCTGATATTCCCAATATGCTTTCGATTAACCCGCGCAGCCCGCATTACAATGAAGAAGTGCTAAAGCACGATATTGGCGTGCGTTTCAATGATAAAGAGCGTAATGATGTAGAAGAGTACTGCATCAGTGAAGGCTGGATTAAAGTAGCCCATCCGAAAGCCCGCGACCGTCGCGGTCAGCCTCTGTTGATTAAAAGTAAAGGAACGGTTGAGGTGTTCTACCGTTAATCAGTTGGGCAGGCCGTTGTGAGCTTGCCTGAACTTTACACACCCCCTTGCTCTAGCGCAGTTTGCAGGCGGCTATCGTTAGCCACACGCCTGGCAGTTATCATTTTCGCATACCCCTGCATTATCAGTGACACTGACAGTGAGCTATCGTTTCTAACTAACTTTCCTTTTTTGCATCCAAAATCAGTGCTTGTCCGTTATCACCTTTGATATTAACTGGTAACAAGGAACAAGCCATGAGGTTTAACACATTACTACTTTCTCTCGGGGCGATTACGGCTCATCCGTTGTCGGCTAATGTAGAAACGATCACCGTGTATGGGCACCGCAGTGGCCTTATTGGTGAGTCGATTAGCGCATCAAGTGGCGTGATAGGTCAGGGTGAAATTGATAGCCGAGCCATATTGCGTAGCGCAGAAATGCTAGAGCTTATTCCGGGTATGGCCGTGACACAACACAGCGGCTCGGGTAAAGCGAATCAGTATTTTATTCGTGGTTTTAACTTAGATCACGGCACCGATTTTGCGACCTATATCGATGGCATGCCCATTAATATGCGCAGTCATGGGCACGGTCAAGGCTATACCGATCTCAATTTTATTATTCCTGAAACGATTGCCACCATCACCTATCAAAAGGGCAGTTATCACGCAGAGCAAGGAGATTTCTCCAGCGCCGGCAGTGCCTACTTTCACCTTGCTGATAACCCCACACATCAGCAGTTAACGTTGACTATTGGTGAAGATAACTATACTCGAGCGGTTGCGATGGCGAGTGTTGCAGCGGGGCAAGGCAAGGTTATTGGCGCTGCCCAATGGCAAGGTTATGACGGCCCTTGGCAAGATATCAATGAAGATATCAGCAAGAAAAATGCGTTGCTACGTTATGTAGGCCGCGCTTGGGACGGCGATATGTCTATAACGGCAATGGCCTACGACAATCGCTGGAATGCCGCCGACCAAATACCACGTCGCGTGGTACGCCAAGGAATAATAACAGAGTTAGGTTCTTTAGATAAAACCTTAGGGGGACACTCCAGTCGCTACAGTGTATCGGCCAATTGGCAAGGGCAACGCGTTAGCGCAAGTGCCTATCTTATTGACTATAAATTGGATTTGTTTTCGAATTTTACTTACTTTCTCAACGACCCCATCAATGGCGATCAATTTCAGCAATATGATGAGCGGGTGATCAGCGGTGCAGCGCTAGGGTATACCTTTTCACAACAGACGCCCTGGCCCATCGAGCACCGCGTAGGGATCACCCTGCGTAACGATAATGTCGGTGAAGTGGGGCTGTATAATACACGTGCGCGTCAGCGTTTAAGTACTGTGCGTGAAGACAGTATTGATGAGCGTAGTTACAGTGCTTATTGGCATTCGCAGATAACCATTAGCTCACAGCTCGAAGCTAATCTAGGTCTGCGTTATGACTATCTAGAAGCCAATGTGCAAAGTGATAACCCAAGTAACTCCGGCGATGCCAGCGATGACTTATTCAGCGTGAAGGCGAACATAAACTACCTCTTTACGCCGCAATGGGCCGGCTATTTTAATTTTGCTCAAGGGTTTCATTCCAATGATGCTCGCGGAGCAACGATAAATCTAGACCCTATCACCCTGGAGGCGACAGAGCGGGTCGACCTACTTGTACGCAGCGAAGGAGGTGAAATAGGCGTGCGCTATTTCGATGAGCAGCAGTTTAATTTTTCAACCGCTCTATGGTGGTTAGAGTTAGACTCGGAGCTACTATTTGTTGGCGATGCCGGTAATACTGAGGCCAGTGATGCTTCGCGGCGCTATGGTTTGGAGCTGAGTGCTTATTATTGGCTCAATGAGCGCTTTAGTGTCGATATGGAAGCGTCGTTCACGCGTTCGCGCTTACGTAATGGCACTCAGGATGATCGCGTCGAGGGCGCAGTACCCGTAGTGGCAAGTGCTGGTGTCAATTGGCATATCAATGAGTTGTGGTTGAGCTCGTTACGTTTTCGTCATATTGGCAAGCGCATACTCAGTGCCGATGGCGAGCGACGTTCGCAGCCTCTGAGTGTGGTCAATGGGTTGCTCAGTTATCGTCAAACCCACTGGAAAGTGGATGTCGAGCTACTCAACATGTTTAACAGTCAGGATCATGATATTGACTACTACTACAGTTCTCGCTTGCCGGGTGAGGCAGATGAGGGTGTTGCGGATATTCACTTTCATCCCATTGAACCACGGACGTTGAGACTCTCGGTAAGCTGGTTGTTTTAATTGGCGTAAAAAAATGAGCGCCCAGCTTGGGGCTAGGCGCATTGGCTTTAATCTATGAGCGAAGTGATTGGTTCGGGACCATCAAACAGCTCAAACACTTGGCTCGTTTTACTGTCTTTGCCGGCGATATACACCAGCGCCTCTGCCACGTTCTCGCGAGAGATCACCGCGTCTTGGCGCGACTCTGGGCGCTTGATACGGTATTTTTTGGTCGCTGGTTCATTGAGCAAAGTACCCGGGCGCACGATGGTGTAATCAAGGCCACTGTTTATCAGTTGCTCATCGGCCATGTGTTTGGCTACCAAATAGGGCTTTATGCTGCTTTCAATATTATCAGGTGCGTCGGCACCAATTGAGCTCACCATAATAAAGTGTACAAGCTTATGATCTTTAGCAAAATCCACGGCCCGCTTTGCAGCCCATAAATCAATGAGTAAGGTTTTATCAGCCCCGGTGCTGGCCCCAGAGCCTGCAGCAAAGATCACTTGTGTGCAATTTTCAAAGGCAGGGCTAAAATCATTTTCCAAATCTTGCTCAATAATAGTTAGCCCTTGTTGGGGCAAGTCACTTAGCTTGCTTTTATCGCGTACTAAGGCCACGACTTCGTGCCCTTGGGCTAACAGTTTCGCGGTCGTCATTTTGCCGATTTGACCACTGGCTCCGATGATCAGGGTTTTCATATCGCGCTCCTTAAAGTTCTGCTATTTTCCCGTGCCGGTGAGGTCATCACCCACGGCTTAAAAAGGTGTACAGTTAAAACCTTGGGGCGGAGCATATGATTTAAACCCCAAATTATAAAATGGTTGGCATTACTGCATTCGGCCTTTCTTGAATATACTCGGCTGCCAACCCCAATGAATTGCGCCAAGGCGCAGCAGCACAGTGACCAACACAGACCCGGTAATGCACCACAGGTAAGCAATATCTAAATGAAATAGCACGGCATAAGTCAGCCCTCCTAACAGACAGGCTGTAGAGTAAAGCTCTTGGCGCATAACGAGAGGGACTTCGGCGCAAATCACATCCCGCAGTAAGCCGCCAAATATGCCTGTGGTCATCCCCATGGTGATGGCCACGATCATATCAGTGCCTTGCAGTAGCGACTTCTCAATGCCGACAATATTGAAAATAGCCATGCCAATGGCGTCAAGTAACAGCATGTAGTAACTTGATACATTAGGAAGGTGGCGGATAAACAACACCGTGATAAAAATAGCGCTGTAGGTGGCATAGAGGTAGTTGGGGTTGTCTATCCAGAATACTGGTTGATTTAGCAACACATCGCGCAGGCTGCCGCCGCCAAGCGCGGTGACTGAAGCAACAACGACGACACCAAAACCGCCGATGTTTTTATCATGGCCTAGCAAAGTACCAGAAATGGCAAAAAATGCGACGCCAATAATGCTTAAAAACTCAAAGTAGTCAGATGTCACCGAAGGCCTCCATTGCAGGTGAAAAAGAGTTCCTGAACAGGCAACGCTAACTAAAGCAAGGTGTATTGATACTGAATGACAAAGTGGGTAGCAGGCCGCAGCAATGTGCGGCCAATGGGATGTTACTTAGTGAGTTTACGAGCGCGAAATTGTCGGCCTTTCATTTTGCCTTCGCTGATCACCTTCAAGGCGGTATTAGCTGCTTTTCGCTCCACTGCGACATAAGCGCTGATCGCCGTGACTTTGATTTTACCTATTTGTGCGCCTTTCACCGCATCCTTTGCCGTCAAGGCACCAAGAATATCACCGGGGCGCAGCTTAGACTTTTTACCACCATCGATTTGAATTGTGACCATAGGCGCACGTTTAACCGGATTACCAAACACGTTGTCGTTAGGTAAGTCTGTTGGCTCCACTGTGGTATTTAGATAATCTTCTAAAGCGTTGACCTTGTGGGATTCTTTATAGCTCATCAATGAACATGCAACCCCTTTATTGCCAGCCCGACCGGTGCGGCCAATACGATGCACGTGCACCTCAGGGTCGTGCGCAATATGGTAGTTAATGACCATATCAACATGGTCAACATCAATGCCACGAGCGGCGACATCGGTGGCAACTAGCACGCTCATGCTTTGGTTAGCAAAGCGCACTAACGTACGGTCACGGTCTTTTTGTTCCAAATCGCCATGCAGTGCACCACAATCAAAGCCACACTGGCGCAGGCTATCGCAGAGCTCTTGGCATTGTGCCTTAGTATTGCAGAAAATAACCGCTGCACTGGGAGCAAAGTGCAATAACAGCTTTTGCGTTGCTTGCATACGCATGGCATTGTCGTCCACCTCGTAGAAATACTGCTCGATAGTGGCATGATCATGGGTGGACTCAACGGTGATTTTTTCCGGATTGTGCATAACATGCTGAGCGAGCTGTTCTATTTTTGCCGGGTAAGTGGCGCTAAATAGTAGGTTCTGTCGCACCGCAGGGCAGTGGTCAACAATGTATTGCAGCGGCTGTTCGAAGCCCATTTCCAGCATGCGATCGGCCTCATCAAGCACAAAGGTATTTACCTCATCTAAACTGAGGCGGCCCTTACGCAAGTGCTCTTCAATGCGCCCTGGGGTACCGACAACAATATGCGCACCATGCTCCAGCGACCCAATTTGTGGGCCCATCGGTGCACCACCACATAAGGTTAACACCTTAATATTATGGATTGCGCGTGCTAACTTGCGGATTTCGACCGCCACTTGGTCGGCCAGCTCACGAGTGGGGCAGACAACCAGAGACTGTACTCGAAAGCGCTGTACATTGAGGTTATGCAGTAACCCCAAAGCGAATGCTGCGGTTTTACCTGAACCGGTTTTGCCCTGACCAATGACATCTTTGCCGGCCAAAATAAGCGGCAAGGTTTGCGCTTGAATATCGGTCATCGAGTGATACCCCAATGATGCGAGGTTATCTAACAACGCAGGGGACAGTGGAGTGGAGGAAAAGGGCAATGCAGTCACGGCAAGGTTCATCTTATTGAGTACAAAACGCCATTATAACACGTTCGTGACGATAATAATGAGGGTCAAGTGCTGCCACTTGACCCACCGAACTTTAAAAAGTGGATTTTTGCATATCAATGACAAAGCGGTAATGCACATCGGCGCGCTCAAGTCGTTCAAACGCCTCATTTTACGCTATCGCATGCCTGCTTTAGTTGCGAGTATCGCTGCTTACTATGTGGGTGTATTTACTTTATTTTGTGGATATGCGGTGCTTGCCGGTATTGCCGCGCTCATCGCTCTACTTAGCTGCACTCTTCATAGCGCTAACAGGCCAGAGCCCAGCAAACCCACTTAATAATGGGTAAGTTTATATAACCCATGCGTTACTAAGCCTGTGTTACGGCCCGTCGTGCTTGCCAAAATGAGGCGTCAGCAAAGCGTTGATTGCAACCGTAATGCTGTGCATGAAGCGCTATATATTGATTAAAATCGGCAAAAACACGCTGCTCATAAGCCAGTAAAGCCTCTTCACTGCCATATTGGAAACACTCAGCAATGGCTTTACCTGCGAGTTCACCATGTATGAGCGCTTTGGTAATACCGGCAGAGGAGATGGGATCGTAGTTACTTGCGCTATCGCCTACTGCCAGCCAGTTGTTGCCAATAACCTTACTAAGAATACCTGAGCTTACGCGCCGCTTTGTTATATGTATCTCATTAGCGCTGTAATTACGTAAGTGGTTAAACCCATACTGAAATAATCCGTTTTCGCAGGCCCGACATAAAAATTCGTAACTGTTATCAAGACCATATTGAGCAACATTATCGCGGTCGGTACATAACATTAGCATCAACTGCTTACCAGGTAAGGCTGCGCCATACCACCATCCATAAGGCTGTGCCTCAACCACAGTACGCTCACTGCATGAAGGCGATTGCTTAACTGAGACAAGCGCACTGAGATAGAGTACTTCATCGAAGGTGTTTTCTGCAACTTCTAAAGTTCGGGTCAGGCGGCGCTGCTGAGCGCTCGCATCCACCACAAAGCGGGCATGGTATATTTTCTTGTCACTCCCTAAGTGTACAGACAAGCGAAAGCCAGTGGTACTTGCAGCGACAGCGTTAACTTTTGCACCACGTAATAATGTCACACCCAGTTGGCAGGCATAAGTACTTAGGTCATGTTCAAAAAGCTGTCGATCTAAATGATATCCTTGGCCTGTCAGGGCAAAGAAAAAGTCATTAAAGCCAACTTGTTCATTATGCCATCGCGAAATCGACCCTGGACAAATGAGGTGCTTAGATAAAAGCTCCTCTGAATGCTCGCCAAGTATTCGCCTAAGCACCTCGTTAGCAGCTGGAGGAATAGTTTCACCAAGCTTTGCTTTGGCACTGGTTGCGGCATCAACGAGTGTAACAGTCAAATGTGGTGCTTGCTTTTTAATTGCGATTGCAGTGGCAATCCCAGCAGGCCCAGCACCAATGATCAAGACATCGTCAGTCATAGTTAATCCTTAGCCGGTCCCAAAAGAACCGGCTATCAAGCGTTATTTACCAGTTGGCTCTGGGATCACTGAAGTTGGCCAAGGCTGTACCAACTGCCCATTAGACTGATACAAGCTCTCTACTTCAACGAACTTGTCGCTACCATAGTTATCACCTTTTGGAGCACTTACTTGGTGACCTTGAATAATAAATCCGGTCTTATGCCAATTAGCCAAGTAATCGAGGTATTGACGGTACCGGCCTACATTTTGCGGGTAATCTGAGTAGGTTAAGTTATCCTCACCATCAGCATCACCG
This sequence comes from Pseudoalteromonas sp. CO325X, assembly GCF_004208955.1. Lineage (NCBI taxonomy): Bacteria > Pseudomonadati > Pseudomonadota > Gammaproteobacteria > Alteromonadales > Pseudoalteromonadaceae > Pseudoalteromonas > Pseudoalteromonas sp. CO325X. The sequence goes on along the minus strand of NZ_SGPG01000021.1, from coordinate 272,448 downwards.
CGAATACTAAAGAGTTGTCCGCCAAGGTTCCAAGTGCCTTGTTGTTCGTTAAATGTACACAAATTGGCAGGGTGTACTTGAACCGGGCGTTGGGCAGGCCAAGACCAATACAAGGTGTTACTTGCAGGGGGCACGGGATCAGGTTCATGCACGGCACAACTGTTGTAATCGGTATGCCAAGGCTGTGCCATAAACTTACTTAAATCTCCGGGGGTTACTTTGGCACTGTTATTGGGTATATAGCCAAAACTTAGGAACGGCTGTGCTTTACTCGCATGGCTATAATCCAATGGCTGCTCGTTTATCCTAAATGGTCCTTGTGTGGCGGGAATCGTGGCTACACCATTGCTATTGTCTACTTTATAAAGGTGTGTATCACGCACAATGAAGGTCAGCTCAATGCCTGGCGAATAGCGTCCTCCCAAGCAGTTTTCTAGAACTACTTTATCAAGCTTTTCGCCCTCACCTAGGTTGGGTGCTTGTTCTTCACTGTGACCTTCGTACCACTGTTTCATAAGGAAGTACTGGGTGGTAGATAACGATAAAAAGCTCTTCGTTGCATCGCCCAGCGACAATGGCATTTTCGTGCGTTCGCTATCATCAGCAGGCAAGTTAGGGTTGCGTATCAAGCCATCGAAGTCTTTGATGAACTCTTTAGGGTTGTCGGAAGGTTTAATTTTAGCGATAAAGTTGTGCCCTTGTATTCCCTTATTCGGTAGATTGGTATTCCAGCGTTGTAAATACGCACCATGCAATATAGGTAAAACATCGCCATTAAAAGAGGCTTTGTAGTTGCTGTTATACTGGCCCTCGCTATAGAGGTCAGGAATAAGGTTGAGATGCTCCACCCAGGTATTAAAAATATCATCCCACGTTGAGACAATGTTTCGCGTTTGCGGAGCATAGGCGGGATCGGTCGATACAAACCAACCGGCGACAACTTGAGCTGTTGAGCCATCATCGAACACAATCGTTGCATGCACTGGGCCATCGGCAACGTCATCGAACCACCCATCATTATCAATAGCGCCATTGAGCTCAACCTTCCGCTTTTGCTCTTCACTCATATGCGCACCTGCGCCATAGTTACCTTTTTTAAAAGCAAAAGCATTACCGTACCCCCCAGTAACGACTAAACGCCCAGTATTAGACTCGACTCGCAGCTCACCTAGGGTGGTAATGTCACCGGAACTGGGATTGAGATTGTCAAAATGATCGCTCGGGAAACTAGTGGGGTAGTTTGGCTGTTGCTGAATTTGCCCCTGTTGATCAATATAAGAGGCAGTAGTGTGAGCATCAAAATGCACCACCGTATTGCTATCACTGGCACGAATGCAACGAGGGCCAGGGTCTATGACTAATTGTAATAGGCGCTCTGGCATGTTTGGGTCAAGACCATAAGTGGGGTTACGCAACGGCGGAGTTTGTCCATGAGTGTAGCTATTTATGCCCTCTTCATTGCCTTCACTATCGGCAATTGTAAAGTTATTGTTCTTTTTATTGGCTACATGCACTTGCCAAATAATATCGCTGACGGTTTTGCCATTGATGGTATCGCCAAGGGTTATTTCCCGACCTTTGTCATTACTTGGGTAGCTACTTTGTGGTTCATCGTACGCGTAGATACGAAAGCGTGCGGCTTGACGTTTTACCCGTTGTTGCTGGTCGCGAAAGTCATCGGCAGTGATAGGGGTCGCTTCGCTTCCCCATTTAATAGGTAAACCACCAAATAGTCCCGATGATTTGTCCAATAGCTCACCGGCGGCTGTCTCCGGAGCGATATAAAACTCTTCACTGTTGCCAACGCGAGCAAAGTTGATGGCTGGGTGAACGCGAAAAATAGTATTAGTACTCATGTTATTTTTCTCCCTTTTTGGCTAGGTTTTCCTTCACGTACTGCTTCATTTCCTGATCCCAGAAATACATATTCATAAAGGCATGGCTGATATTGAGGTTGGTGGGCTTTAATGGCGACAGTTTATGTGAACCATTCGGGGGAAAGCGTTGTGAACTATTATGACAGCGGAAACAATTATCCATAGTGCTTTGTGTTTGCGTAAAGGTCTCTATGGTTGCGTTTGATAAATGTAAACCGCCAATAAGTAATTGCTGTCCCTTGTCATCGACGTTAGTAGCCAGTGTTTGTCCGGGTTTAAGAGCATTTGCTTGAGCAAACCAAATAGCCGAGACCTCAAAATAATTTTTTAACCATTGGCGATCTTGCGGCAGGGCAAAGTCCTTGGAAGCCAGTAAATCATCGACACTGTGGTTCAGTTGTTGTACTACTCGAATATTAGTTGGCGCTTTGAAGGTGGCTTGGGTGGCGTCATTACCCCAGGCATAACGGCGACAAACTTGGGTACTAGGGCTAAGTGTTTGGCTTTTTTCGTCAAGTGTGAGCCGGCCCGAAACACTGTAGTTTAAATTACACTCTTTGTACTTAGTATTGGCACTGTAAAACGTCCAGTCCCGCTCTGAGACAATCTGGTTGGGGTCGATGTTTTGTACTACTGGGCAGGGATCGTCATAACTGTTCTGTGGCTTAGAGCACACATTGGGAGCGTTGTCTTTATGCTCGAAAGTGGCCCAGATCATCTCCGGGTGCCCTTTGACCACGCCTGCAATATGAAACCCTACCAGGGCCAAGTACTCGTTGCTTTGTTGCGTTATATCCACCACTATTTGACCACCCTTATTTACCAACTTATAAACCGGTTGGCGGGTAACAAAATACTGGCCACTGTTGGCGGTGGTCGCATCAACGATTTTCCAAGAAGCTTTAAACTCAGCAACATTAATATCGAAGCTCAGAGATGGGTCAATCTTCTGTACACTTTTATAGTTAGTCAGATCATGCTCGCTGACAAAATCGACAAATTCAGGGTTTAAGTATTGAGAGTAGTAAACAGGTTTGCCTTGTCTGTCGACGAGTAATCCCTCAGTGCCTGCTTGCAGATACTCATCAAGTGCTTTGGCATCGCTCGACTTTGCCATTCTTGGCAGTAAACTTTCACGGTTTTCTACACCCAGTAAATCATAAGGAGTCTCAAACCCTAGGAAGCGTGGTTGTCCAGAATTATGTGGATCTTCTTGCATTAGCCACATAAACATCTGCCATGACCAGGCGTGGAACTCGCAGTTTGAAGACGAGTTAAAGTCATTGCCATCAGGCATAGTGATATTTTTAAAGCTTTGCCAACTCTGTGGCGCTTGGCAGTGTTGGTCATTAAAGTCGTCGGAACTGGCGGCAACAGAGTTGGGACTGCTAAATGTCAGCAGCGAGCTACTTAGCAGCGCAAGTGCGGCAGGTGTTTTCATCAATAATCTCCTTGCTACAAAGAATCCTTTTAAAGCAGGCCTGTTTTACCTTAGGCACCCAATAATGGTGTTGGCCATAAAAGAACAGTGGGTGTAAAAGAACACGATAGATGGTCTCCCCATAATGGGTTCAACATCTAAATTTAATGTAGTTAGTTAACATTTAAATAACAATTACAGCGCATAACATTTGTACCTTAAATTGTTTTAACTTGGTTGTAGTCTGTGTTTGTATAGGCTCATCAACTAAGCTAAAGCTGAGCGATTAAAATAACCGGAGGTCATATGAGTGTGTCTGCCAAACCCAAAGGGTTTCACTCGCTTACTGCCTATTTGATTATTGATGGTGCGGCCAAAGCGATGGCGTTTTATCAACACGTATTTGCCGCAGAAATCGTAATGCAAATGCCGTTACCTGATGGCGGCATTGCTCACGGTGAGCTTAAAATAGGTGATTCATACTTGATGGTGGCTGATGCCTGCCCCGATGAACATTTTATTAGTCCTCACCAACTCGGTGGTACTCCCGTGAGTATGATGCTGTATGTGGACGATGTTGATACCACGTTCGCTCGTGCTATTGACGCAGGTGCAAAAGAGCTGCGCCCTGTGCACGATCAATTTTATGGCGACAGAGCAGGGACCTTAGCAGATCCCTTTGGCCATATTTGGACCATTGCTACCCATCAAGAGGATCTCAGTCCAGAGCAACTGCAACAGCGTATGGCTGACTTTATGAGCGAGCAACAGGATGCTTAGTGAGGGCCCACTACCGTGGGCACCGGGTCTTTAGGCACTGCGTAATTGTTGCGCTATTTGGGTGAAAATACTGGCGTCATCAATGGTAGAAGGAATTTGCAGCGCTTCGCCATCAACCAGTTGACGGAGGTTTTTACGCAGTATTTTGCCCGAGCGAGTTTTCGGTAAACGCTCAACACACAGCACTTCTTTTAAACAAGCAATGGCGCCGATTTGTGTGCGTACGCTGCTGATAAGCTCGGCGCGAATATCAGCCCAAGTCCCTGAATAACTATCTTTCAGCACCACCATTGCCATCGGCAGTTGGCCTTTCAAGGTATCACTTATACCAAACACCGCACATTCGGCAACAGCGGGGTGGGCAGCAACGATTTCCTCCATTTCGCCGGTGGATAATCGATGCCCGGCGACATTAATCACATCGTCGATACGGCCCATGATAAACACGTAGCCTTGCTCATCGATGTAGCCGCCATCACCACAGAGATAATAGCCAGGGTAGGTACTTAAGTAACCGGCTTTGAAGCGTTCATTGTTTTGCCAAATGGTCGGTAAACACCCCGGAGGCAGTGGTAACTTAATGGCAACCGCACCACTTTCACCTGCAGCGCAGGGGGTGCCATCAACATCAAGTATATGCACATCGAAACCGGGAGTGGGCACACTGGCACTGCCCGCTTTGATTGGTAAAGGTTCAATGCCTATGGGGTTACAGGCAATGGCCCAGCCGGTTTCAGTTTGCCACCAGTGATCTAATACGGGTAACTGTGTGGTTTCGGTTAGCCACTCATAAGTGGGCGGATCGAGGCGCTCTCCAGCTAAAAAGAGCCGCTGTAAACTTTGCGTGTTATGGCGCTTAAACCCTGCGCCATTAGGGTCTTCCTTTTTTATCGCGCGAAAAGCGGTTGGCGCGCTAAACAACGCATTTACTTGATGTTCTTCAACCACACGCCAAAAGGCACTGGCATCAGGGGTTCGCACTGGCTTGCCCTCATATAAAACCGTAGTACAGCCGTAGATCAGCGGCGCGTATACAATATAGGAATGGCCGACCACCCAGCCGATGTCCGATGCAGCCCAAAACACCTCCGCCGGTTTCATGGCGTAAACCACTTCCATACTGTAATGCATTGCCAGGGCATGGCCGCCATGCTCGCGCACGACCCCTTTTGGGGTGCCGGTTGTCCCCGAGGTGTAGAGAATATATAAGGGGTGATCTCCGGCTACGGGAACAGCGTCAACGGCGGTGGCTGTTTGCATTGCTTGATGCCAGTCAACATCACGCATGGGGCTCAATTCAGCAGGGCATTGTGGGCGCTGGTAAATAATACAGTGCTGCACCTTATGATGTGCCTTGGCTAGGGCTTCGTCAATGAGTGGTTTGTAAGCGATGACACGCTCTACTTCAATGCCGCAAGAGGCGCCGAGCACCAGCTTGGGTGTGGCATCATCAATGCGCACCGCTAATTCATGCGCCGCAAAGCCGCCGAATACCACCGAGTGAATGGCGCCCAAGCGTGCACAGGCGAGCATCGCTATCACTGCTTGCGGGATCATCGGCATGTAAATCACCACTCGGTCACCTTTGCCGACGCCTAATTCACGCATGACTCCAGCAAAGTGAGCCACTTCATCGCGCAGTTCGCGGTAGCTGTATGTTTGTTGCGTGGCGGTGACGGGTGAGTCATAAATCAGCGCTGGGCGCTCACCATAACCTTGGTTAACGTGACTATCTAATGCCAAGTAACTGGTATTGAGTTTGGCATCGGCAAACCAATGATAAAGCCCTTGTGAGTCTTGATGGTAAGCCTCAGTGGGTGGCGTATGCCAATCGATGCGCTGGCTCTGGTGCATCCAAAATTTCACTGGGTCGCTTTGAAACTGCTGGTAAATGCGCTGATATTCGCCCGCCATAATTACTTTCCTCGTATTACATGTGAGAGACCCTACAAAATGTAGGCTCTTTTTCGGGCAAGCTGTATGCGACCTTGGTCTGTGCTGCATGGCTTTGTTTATCGCGTTAGATTTGTTATTTTTGCCAATCTATTAGGACAATGGATTGACACCATGACTTGGCTGCAGCGCTGGCAACAGCTTAGCCACCCAACGCTGAAACTGGGCGTCTTATGGGTAGCCTCGCTTTTTATATTTAATTTCTATTGCTTGTTTTGGCGCCACTACGTGGGTGGTGCACGCTGGGACTTTATCGACTCACAGTTATTTTGGGTGAAAGAGTGGGGGCTTTATGGGGGCTATCTATGGCAACAATATACGCGCTAACACGTTTTCAGCGAGTGTATAAACCGCTGCTGTTGAGCTGTGCTGTGGTGAGTGTGTTGTTGCTAAGTTATATCCGAGTGTCGCTCGATTTCGATTTTTACGGTCCTAATTGGGCTGGCGCGGTCATTAATTTACTACCTAAGTACACCTTTGCAGTGCTTTTGGTGATGGGAGCCATTTACCTGAGCTTGGTAACCAAGGTGAAAGCGCGCGACTCAGTTAACGGGGCCGATATCGCTCCTGCATGTCTCACAGTGCAGCATCGGGGCATGGAAAAAGCGCTCGCTATCAGTGATATTCAGTATGTGCGCGCTGCAGGCAATTATGTTGAGGTTGTCGATGCTGATAGCCGTTACTTGGTGCGCACCACCATTAAACAACTGAGTGAGCAGCTAGGCGCGGCGCCAATGATACGCGTCCATCGCAGTTACCTGATTAACCTACACCACGTACGTGAGCTTAAGCCATTGGAAAATGGCAAAGCGCAGGTGTTAGTGGGTGAGGATCATTGGGTACCAGTGAGCAAAACTTTTAAACCAGCGCTGAAGCAAGTATTAACTCAAAGCACACAGCCAGGCATTTCGTCACAAACTCAGTTGTTTCATCACAAAGTTATTTAAATCAATGCGTTAATAAGTACCTTTGAAGAAAAAAGAGGAGGTACTTAATGACTTATGCAGGTGTAAACCGACTACTACATTGGCTGATGGCGGGGCTTATTTTGGGGTTGCTGACCCTGGGATATTACATGACTTATGTCGCCGACTATGGCCTATATCACTTACACAAATCCGTTGCCGTGGTGGTGGCATTATTGCTGCTACCCAGACTGATGCTGCGCTGGTTCAGGCCCTGGCAGAGCACGGTTAAAGGTAAGGGCGCGAAAGCGGTGCATGGCTTTCATTGGTTGTTGTTGGTGCTGCTGGTAATAATGGTGGTGTCGGGCGCTGCTTACAGCGGCTTTGGTGGTTATGGCATTGCTTTATTCGATTGGCCGTTGTTGGCGCAAAACATAGATGCTCAGCAGCAAGTTGTTGCTCACTCAGCCGCGCTTAGCGACTGGGGATTGGCGGTGCACATATACTGTGCTTGGGCGCTGTGCTTTACACTGGCTATCCACGCATTGGCAGCGTTGAAGCACCACTTTATTGACCGAGATGGGACATTAATACGGATGTTAGTCGGCGAAAAAGGAGCGCGACTATGAAGTGGCTAGTAACCTTATTGTTGAGCGTGTATGCAGCCGCGTTAAGCGCTACAACAATAGAGAAAATAAACCTTGATAACCACTGTGAACAGGCCAATTTTGCGCGCTTTGGCGAGGCGATTGGCGATGCACGTATTGTTATGCTGGATGAACTGACCCATGGCGAGCAACAGAACTTTGCACTCAAGACCTGTTTGGTGCGTTATTTACACCAACACCAAGGCTTTGATGCGCTGATACTGGAAAGCGGTCTATTTGATGTTGCGCAAATCTGGCAACAGAGCGGTCAAGCTATCACTGCTCAAGCACCGGGCAATATTTTTTATATGTACGCCGCAAGTGCGTCAGTGCAAGCGCTCATGCGGTATATTGACGCACAGCGAGACAGTGAACGGCCTTTGCAGCTGGCTGGCTTTGACGGCCGTCTCAGTGGTGAATATTCTAAGGCGCAGGTCAGCGAATTTATCATCCAGCAAAGTCAGCGTTTCATCCCAAGTGTTGCCAAAGAGGTCGACTGGGAAGCGTTTAAGCGCACCAACGCAGCGGTGCTTAAGCGCCAACCACAGCATATTAATGCAAAGCAGCAACAAGCCTATGTTGCTACCTCATATCGCCTCCAGCACGCTCTAAACACGGCTGTCAGCGACCAGCAAGGATACCAAGGGCCAAAGTATGTTGCCCGGTTACTCCATGGTTTAGTGCTCGTGGCGCAGTCGATGGCAGGGCAGCGACGTCATGACGAGCACGACTTGGCTATGGCCGACAACGTGAAGTGGTTACTGAGCAGTGAATTGGCAGATAAAAAAGTGATTATCTGGGGTCACTATATCCACTTAAACTATGGCGGTTTTATTGAACATCACTATGCAAACTTAGGCACTGTGCTGAAGCAACACTTTGGCGATAGCGTGCACTCAGTGCATATTAGCGCCGCCAGTGGCGAATATCGCGACTATGTGACGATGGCGACTAAACAGATTCTGGCCCAGCCACAGCAATTTGAACGTTTAGTTGCGCAACAGCATGAATTGCAAACACATCAAGCACTCTTTATTGATAGCGCGGCAATGCAGCGCTTTGTGCAAAATGCGCCCTCTACTAGCGTATTGTTTGGCCATCAATATCGTTACGGCATTGCTTTAGCGCAGTGGCAGCAATACTGGGATAGTCTCTTTGTTTTGGCGCACACCAAAGCGTCGAAAGAGCAGCCATAAACCTATGCGGGGCAGTATGCCCCGCTGATATTGAGGTTATTTCCTGTAGCGCTCGAACCAGGCTAATGTATGCTCTATTTTGGCAATCATCCGCGAGGGGCGCCCAGCAATACCGTGGGCGGAGCCAGGTACACGGATCAGTACGGTATCTACTTTTTGCAGTTTTAACGCTTGATAGAACTGCTCGGACTCCGATATGGGCGTACGGCGGTCCTGCTCCCCTGTCATGATCATTGCCGGTGTGGTGACGTTGCCCACTAACGACAGCGGCGAGCGTTGCCAGTAGTGGCTGAGATTGTCCCACGGCATGCCCGGAAATTGGTTACGAATTTGCCCTAAATAACTGTCGGCGGTAAGCACTTTACTGACCCAATTGATCACCGGCTTGGTGATTGCCGCAGCATTAAAACGGTCGCTCAAACCAATGGCGTAGGCAGCAGCAATGCCGCCGGCAGAGCCGCCAGCAATGAAGAGGTTGTTTTTATCGATAAAGCCTTTAGCGATTAATGCGTCAACGGCGGAATTATGATCGGCAAAATCTTCCTTTGAGGAATACTTACCATCAAGTAACAAAGCAAAGTCTTTGCCGTAGCTGGTGGAGCCGCGATAATTCATATAGACCACCACATAGCCAGCGGCCGCATAGCGCTGTAATTCGGCGCTAAAGCTGGGGCCATAGGCTAGGTGTGGGCCGCCATGAATTTCCACCAACAGTGGATATTGCTTGGTCGTATCAAAATCAGGAGGGGTGATATACCAGCCATGAATAGGTTCACCATCAAGCTGCGATTCAACCGTTAACTCATGCACTTGCCCTAAGGTTTTATGGCCGAGCAGGTCCTCATTGAGCGCCGTTAGTGTGCGCTGCTTGTTGCGGTGAAAATACCCTAAATCAGCGGGGCGCTCAGCACTGCCCTGAGTAAAAGCGAGGGCGCCATTGCTTGCCATGGAAAATTCACCACTGACATAAGGGCGACCTATGGATGTGCCTGCGACTGAGCTGACGCGTTCAGTGATGTTTCCTGCGCGGGTTAGGGTGGCAAGCTTACGTTGACCGCGATCGTCGTACTGAATGACAAAATCCCCTTTGCCCGCCCATTGATAATAGCCGACAGCGCGATCCAGTGCTGATGTCAGTGACTTGACGGCCCCGGACTTGAGGTTTAACAAGTTCAGCTCGGTATTAACGTAAGGAACAGCGGCGTTACCTCGGGATAGAAAGGCTAGCTGCTGAGCATCATGACTGAATTGGGGGTGGGTCTCACGGCCGGGCAAATCGGTGAGCTGTGTCGTGCTATAGGTGCCAATATCCACGCCATACAGGTCAAGCTCAGTGGTGCGATACTCCCAATCAGGGTGCTGATCCGAGGCATACACAACTTGTGTCGCATCTGGGCTCCAAGCCAATGGCCCATAATGTTGATAATCGCCTTGTGTTAATTGCCGTGGTGCGCCGCCCTCGGCTGGAAGCACAAACACATGACGAAAGCTGGGCGTTAAAAAGCCTTGGCCATCGGCTTGGTAGCGCGCTTTGTCAATAACTGTAACTGGTTCAGACCAGTCGGCGCCTTTGGGTTTTTTCGGTAACTTCACTGATTTTACAAAATCGGAAGGGCCTTGTGGCACCGTCATGGTAAAGGCCAGCTGTGTGCCGTCAGGAGACCACGTGAGGTCGCGCACTGGTTTTGGCAATTGTGATAATAACGCCGTTTTATCTTGCGCCAGCCAGTGCATATGCACTTGCAACGAGCCACTGCGGTTACTGGTAAAGGCGATGCGTGTGCCATCGGGAGACCAGCGTGGCTGAGCGTAGCTATATTGATCTGCAAACAGCGGAGTATGCTCATCAGTGCTTAGGCTATAGAGCCACAGGCTTTGCTTATTGTTATCCTTCATAATGTCGTAGCCACGACGGACATACACAATGTGCTCGCCATCGGGGCTAATTTGCGGGTCGCTGGCATACTCGAGGGCAAAAATATCCTCAGAGCTGAAGGTCTTGTTGTCGGCTTGGGCGGGCAACGATGCGCCGCCAAGCAGCGCAGCTGTAAGTATCAAAGGGGTTAGCGCATTCATAAGTAAGTACTTTTTTTAACCAGAAAATATCATCCTAGGTGGGCGGGTTAATGCTGGCAACTGCAATGCGATTAACGGCGAGTATGAGTAAGTTGCGGATATGAGGTACTTTTTCAATATACTTGTGGGGTATTAGATTAAATGGTTAGATTAGGCCCTACTTGGGCGAGAGCTCGTCCTAGTTTGCTTAGCCTTAAAAGGAGTTTATATGGACAGTCAAGGCGTACATGATTATTTGCTCACTAAGCCATTGAGCTCAGTGGCGCAGCCCTTTGGCCCTGGGGTCGACGTCTACAAGGTAAAAGATAAAATGTTTGCCACCCTAGCGCTTGGAAAAATGGGGAAAGAGGATGAAGACAATCGCCACTGGCGCGTAAATTTAAAGTGTGACCCTGATGAAGCCCAGGCTCTGCGCGATATTTTCACTGCGGTCATCCCTGGTTATCATATGAATAAAAAGCTATGGAATACAGTGATACTGGATGGCTCCATTCCAGCGGGTGAAATCCAAAGAATGATAGATAATTCCTACACGTTGGTGGTGAGTAACATGCCCAAGAAAGAGCGTGAACAGATTTTGTCGTTACTTTAGTGCCCGCTTATTTACCGGCCTTGCTCTGATAACGCTCGAGTAATAGGCGCATAATATCGCGCCAAGTCACAATCCCCACCGGTTGGCGCTGTTCATTAACGATAGGCACACAGGTAATAATATGCTCGTTAAATAACTTCACCACATCAATAAGTTGCGCATGTACTGGTAAGCAAACAGGGGAATGAGTCATAATTTGGCTAACGCGTTTATTGAGAGTGGCTAAGTCGGCTTTGGATGCCGAGGCCTTACCAACATTCGGGCTTAATGCCTTAAAAATATCGCGATCAGAGACGACCCCAACTAATAACGATTGCTCTACCACCAACACATGGTGAAATTGCGTGCGTTTGAAAATATCGTTGACAACGCGCAGGGTGTCATCGGGTGAACAAGTAACCACTGGCGTGCTCATTAAGTTACTTAACTTCATAGGCGCTGGTTCCCATACAGAAACGGTTAAAGTGACTGCTGATACACTGTTTTTATTATGACATTTAACAGTCTTATACGTGACTAAAAGCCTATAAGACTGCATTAAGTGTAGTAAATATAAGCTTATAAAGCTTCTTTGCTGACTAAACAATAACAGAGTCATTAGTACACACTAAACTTTTGAATTTTATACAAGGCACTTTGGATGGCAATTTCAAAAACGTTAAAGCATAAGACCCAAAAACTCGTAGACTCGAAGCATATGCTTAAAGGCATCACTTTCGCTTCTTTTTTAGAGTCGACCATTGTGCCTATTCCTTTAGAAGCGGTGATGGTGCCATTGATGCAAGCACGACGAGATAAACTATGGTTAATCGCGTTGATGGCTACTTTGGGCTGTATAGTCGGTGCCTTGTTTGGTTATGCCATCGGTTATTTTTTGTTTGACCTGGTCGGTCAGTGGGTTATTGATACGTTCTCTAGCCCTAAGCAATTTGAACAAGTCAAACAACAGATGCAAGCACAAGGGTTCTGGTTTGTGCTCACGTTAGGTATTGCACCTATTCCTTTTCAAATAGCGATGCTGGCTGCGGGAGCGACCAAGTACTCCCTATTAATGTTTGTTTTAGCCAGTGCGATAGCGCGCTCAATTCGCTATTTTGGCTTGGCGGCGGTGGTCTATTTTGCTGGTAATCATGCCGAGCGAGTGATCAGAAAACACAAAACAAAGGCCATTGCTGGCCTCTCTATTGCGGTGCTTTTATTGTGGTGGGCAGCCAACGCGCTTAAAGGCTAGTGTGCTCAAGCAGTGAATCAATGGTTTTGGCCGCTGCAATGGCTTGTTCATCGCCGCCGACATTCGCCATAACAGAAAACCCTACAGGCAGACCCTGAACATCAGCTAAAGGCAGAGTAATGTGGAGCGTACCTGCCACGGCAGCGAGCGTGCTGGCGCCACCGAGATAATGATCGCCATTAATTTTATCAATCTTCCATGCCGGAGAGTTCGTGGGGCTAATGATGGCATCAAGCTGATTTGCTGTGAACCAATGTTGTAGTGCATTACGCGCAGTGAGGCGATACTGCTGTGATGCCTTTAAGTAATCTTCACGTTGAGCTTGTAAATCGATGGCATTTGCTTGATGTAACAGCTCTTGACCGAAGTAGGGCATGGTGCGATCTTGGTGCTGTTCATTAAAGGCGATCAGCTGGCTTAGCGTTTTCACCTTTACCTGCGCTGGCGTGGCGGCCAGATAGGCGTTCACATCGCGTTTGAATTCATACAATAACACTTGGAACTCTTGGCGGTACATACTACCCAGATCAGCTTGAGGCAGTTCGATAAGTTTAATGCCATGGCGCTCTAATTGCTTGAGCTGCTTTTTAAACACAGCCTGGGTCTCGGCGGTAAAGTGGCTGTAATCAACATAGCCAAGTGTTAATTCCTTTGCCCTACTGGGCTTTACCTCTGTGTAATTGATGGTGCGAAAGGCGTGGTGATTTGGGTCTTGGGCGTCGGGTGCGGCGATGACCTGAGTCGCTAATAACACATCCGCTAGCGAATTAGCCATTACTCCAACGGTATCCTGACTTTCAGCTAGCGGCACCACACCCACGCGGGAGACTTGACCATAGCTAGGTTTGAGCGCATAAACACCATTTGCCGCAGCAGGGCAGACAATCGAGCCGTCGGTTTCAGTGGCTAACGCGAGGGGCGCGAAGCCCAGCTTTACCGCCACGGCTGAGCCAGAACTGGAGCCGCATGGGCTACGGGTTGCATCAACGGCATTAGCCGTTTGCCCACCTAGGGTACTCCAACCAGATGAAGAGCTGTTGGAGCGAAAGTTCGCCCACTCGCTAAGATTGGCTTTACCGAGGATAATGGCTCCGGCGCTGCGTAACTGAGAAATGACCGGGGCATCGGCGCTGCTGATATTCTGCTCCAAGGCTAAGGCCCCAGCTGTGGTGGCCATGTCAGCAACGGCTATATTGTCTTTCACCAGTACCGCCATACCATGAAGTGGTCCTTGCCATTGACCTTCACGAGCCAAGTTATCAAGGCGCTGCGCATCGTGTAGGGCGTTATTATTAATCGCCATCACCGCATGATAGTTATCATTTAGCGCGTCAATACGTGTTAAATAGTGTTGGGTAAGCTTAGTGGCAGAACTCTGTTCACTATGGAGCTGTTGCTGAAGGTGCGACAATGTTTTGGTCTTTTGCGCATTGGCGCTGAAGGCCATACTCAAGAGCAGTGCTGATATCGTAAGCCGGGTGTGGTTCACGAGCGTATCCTTATTGTTATTATGTGCCTTTAGATTAGCGGCCTTCGTTATCTGCGGTCAACTGCAATAGGTTGAGTGAAGTGCTTGCCAACATTGGTGCCATTTGCGTTACTATGGCTTCTTTCATAACCCATGGACGATAGCTATGAGCCAATATTTACACCAAGCCTTTCAAGACCTTCGTATCCGTAAAAATGACGTCACTAACGACCAAAACAAACTCCGTTCGCAAGGTAATAGTGCGCATTTGCAAGCACTGGAAGAGAAAATTGACTCCCTATATTTAATGAATTTAGCGGCGTTGGAGTTGTTGCAAGACGTGGGAGTCAGCCGCAGCGATATTTTACGAAAGATAGAGGAAATCGACCTACGTGATGGCAAACTCGATGGTAAAGTCGCATCGTCGAGTCACTGCAAAGACTGTGGTCACAAAGTGAGCCCTCGTCGCCGTCATTGCTTTTATTGCGGCGCTAACATCGCTCAGCTGCAATTTTAGCTCCCTCCTTAGTTACAGTACGAAAGTTAAGCCTAGGGTCAGTGATCAGTCGCTAGGTTATAAGCTCGAATAGAGCAAAGGGGCAAACAGTGCGATTACTAACAGGGTTGTTACTGACGTTATCACTTGCGGCGTGTAGCGAACCACAAACCCGCTATTACGCAAGTTATGCAGATGCACACAGAGCACAACTATTTGAGCAGGGGGAGCTACCTGAGGTATTGCCGCTATCGGCCAAGGCATTTCAAGTTAACACCGATGCCGATAGAAAACAGGCGACGGGACGCTTTAAGATCGCGCCAGCGGATATTAATACCTTTGCTGGCCGGCTACAGCAAAGCCCATACCCAGGCTACGAATTTGTCTATTATCATGGCGAACAGGTGTGGTTATTTAATATACATGAAGACGGCAAGGTGGAGTATCGCTCACAGTCAAAGTGAGGCAATACCCCGTTGCTTTAGACTACTAATTCAGCCTGAATATGGCGTATTAAATTATTGACCCAATTGACATACTGGCGATGAATTTTCTTGCCATCGTATCTTAAATTGACAGAGTCAACATACTCCACCGAAAACTGGCTCGGGGTATAATTAATATCAACCGTCAACTGATGAGTGCGAATATTGAGCACCGCAGCAACGACCCCTTCGCTTTTAGCTGCACACTGCCAGCCGAGCTGCAGGCATGCTTTAATAATGGCTTTTTCAATATCCTTATCACTGAGGTTTTGGCTCTGGGCCATAGGAATGGCGTTATAAGGAAAGTCTCGCACTGGCACTGTGGTTTTGCAGGCACTTAGGGTGAGTAAGGCCACCAAGGCAATGACAAGGGTGTGACGCATTTACTGATCTCCGTGTAAAAGCAGTATTGTCTCTTAAAAGTTATTATTACTCAAACCCTTATATGTCGGTTTATGTTAGCCAGTAGAAGCCGTGGTGGTGTCGCTATGATGGGTTTCAACCAAGCAGTTACGGCCACGGCTTTTTGCCTCATAAAGGCCTTTATCCGCCTCAATCAGCATCTTTTTAATATCAAAATGGCCACTTTCTCGGCAAGTGACGCCGATGCTAATGCTCAGCGGCAGGCGTTGATGATGCCAATAAAATGAGCCTTCGGCAATCGCCTTACGTAAGCGATCGCCCACTTTGAGCGCCGTGCGTTGATGGGTATTGGCTAAAATCACTGCGAATTCCTCTCCGCCAATACGTGCAGCTAAATCATCTTCCCTGAGTTGCTCGCGAATGCGCTGACTCACCCATTGCAATGCAGCGTCTCCGCCATCGTGACCAAACTGATCGTTGACCTTCTTAAAGTAATCCAAATCTATCATCATGACTGCAAGCGGCTGCTGCTTAGCAATACACCGCGCTAGTCGTTTTTCGCCTTCATAGAAAAACGCACGACGATTGTACAAGTTTGTGAGTGGGTCGAAATTAGCTAAGTTAGTGAGTTTAGCTTCTGAACGTATGAAAAAAAGCATCGGAAACACCAGTGCCGTGCACGTCGTCAGTAGTAAGTGAACAGCAAGAACTAACGGTTTTGTCCAAGGTGGTAATGATTGCTCCCAGTGCAACAAATTGGTAGTCAACAGGCCCGTTTGAACCAACATTACCAGCGCATGCAAGGTGACGAGAACAAGCAAAGTAGCGGCATATATATTGCCTTTGGTTGTTGTTCTAACAGCCGCTGCAGCGGCAAAGAATAATGTGGCGATAGCCATAGAAGTGTAAACCTGCCCCCACAGTGGTTGCTGGTGCAACAACGCCAGTAACAACGCACTGAAACCCAGAATAAAATAGATAAACAACGGGTTATGGTGTTTTGAAGAGCAGTACCAGAGTATACCTCTTAGCACCAGCAATGGCGCTGTTATCATCAATAGTTGGGCGCTGTAATGGGTCAGTACCGGCAAATCGATAAACACACGCAGAGTCGCGCTTATTTCAGCTAAACTAAATACCAGACAAGATAACCCCCAGTACAAAAAGCTTCTTTGTGCACGTTGGTAAAACACCAGCAACAAAAAGACGCCAATAAAGGCGTTTAGTAAGGTCGATACCACTATCAATGTTGGTAGATGTAACATGGCACTCGGGATCTTGGGGTGACAGCTGAAGTTTAGTTCACCTGCTTGGCGTCGCAACCCGCGCCATGGGAAGTTATTCAGTACAGATGATTAAAATATCGTTAATTAAGCGTAAATGTGGTGGTTTTGGCGAATGCGGCAAACTGGCTTTATCTCCATCTAACTGAAACTAAAGGAATTAATATTTGGCGCTGATTTTGCTTAGGTAAGCAAAACGACAACAGGAGTGTGAACATGAGTGTTCCTTTAAAGGATAGGCCGTTAGCGCAAGTAAAAGAAGAGATCATCGATCAGCTAATTTTAAATTACAGTCATGGTGAAATTTCAGCGCAGGCGTTTGAACGTCGCCTTGATCAAGCGTATGACTGCAGCTGCCAAGAGCAACTAGCAACATTGGTTGCTGATCTGCCACTGCACAGCGACCCGCGCTACAACAGCGAGAAGGCGGCACGTATGCGCACTCCTTTCACGCAAAGTAGCGAACAGGTTAATGGTGAGAAAATTACCGCCATATTAAGCTCGGACCAACGCAGCGGTGAATGGGTTGTCCCTAAAGAGATTCACCTAAACAATTATTTGGGAAGCATTGAATTAGACTTTACCAACGCTATCTTTTCTCACCCTGAGGTACACGTTTACGTTAATTGTATTTTGGGCAGTGATGAAATTGTGGTGCCAGAAAATGTAGATGTGCAAACTCAGACCACCAACATCATGGGATCACTGGTAAATAAACGGGTCTCACTTGGGCCGCGATACGAAGATAAACAGCGACCGCGCATTATTATTCATGGTCGTATTATTCTCGGGAGTGTGGAAGTCAGTATTAAGCGAACGATGAAAGAGAAATTAAAGGCCTTTGCCTTTGACTTACGTGATTTATTTGATGGCCGAGAGCCAGGCAAAAGCCGCAACCGATATGATGGCTAAAATGTCGGGGCTTGTTCATAGCAAGCCCCGTAAACTGATTAGTCCTGAGAGTACTTTTCTAGTTTGTTGTAAAGTGTTTTCACACTAACACCTAATTGTTCAGCGGTATCCGTTTTGTTGCCGGCGTTCTCTTCCAAGTTTTTCAAAATTGCCGCTTTTTCCAACTCTTCCAAGGAAACGCCAGTAGGAATATCGACGCTGTTGCTGTCACTTTTGCTTACTGATTCACCCAATGAAAGGTGCTCGGCTTTGATTACGTCATCGGCCAAGATCATCGCCCGTTCAATGGTGTGTTTTAGCTCCCGTACGTTACCTGGCCAATTATAAGCAGCAATGCGGCTAAGTGCATCGGTAGCGATACGTTTGTGGCTCAATTCTTGGGCATTACGGTAGGCAAGAAAATGCTCAGCGAGGCCGGTGATGTCATTGCCTCGATCGCGCAGTGGTGGCACCCGAATAGGGAAGTGCGCTAAGCGGAAGTATAAATCCTCACGGAAAATGCCATCATCAATGGCTTGTTGTGGGTTACGGTTGGTTGCACAAACAATACGCACATCAGCATGTTTCACTTGTTGACTGCCTACGGCGCGGTATTCTCCGCTTTCGAGCACGCGCAGTAACTTAACTTGTTGCTCTAATGGCATCTCTGTCACTTCGTCCAAAAACAGCGTACCGCCTTTAGCTTGGTCGAAGACCCCTTGGTGGTCGCGGTGTGCACCTGTAAATGCGCCTTTCACATGACCAAATAACTCGCTATCAATGAGCTCTGGGGAAAGTGCGCCACAGTTTATAGCAACAAAAGGTGCTTGTGGCTTATCGCCGGCAATATGAACGGTATTGGCAACGAGTTCTTTACCTACACCACTTTCGCCAATAATCATCACGTTGGCATCAGTGCGTGCGACCTTACGAATAGTGCGATACAACTTGTGCATAGACTTAGAAGAGCCAACTAATAAACCAAATTGGTCAAGGTCGCTGGACTCAACAGCTTTACTTGATTGGCTGGCTTCACCAAACAGTTCGTAGCTGTCTTGCAGAGTTTCGCTAATCAGTTCCAAATCATACGGGGCACGGCAGTGGAACCCGGCACCATCGCGCATCAACTTATCAAGATATGGATTTGGCTTACCTTTACTTAAAAATAAAAACTCAACGTGAGATAACGCGTTGGTGTCATTTAGGGTGTTGTATCCTTGTTCATTGAATTCTTCGAGTTCCACCAATGCAATATCACAACCCGACTGGGCAACTTGCGCTTCCCACGGCTCAAACTCGTTTGCGTAAATCAGCTGAAATTTCTTTAATACTTCTAATTTAGCCAGCTTCGAGACCAGCTCGGGGTCGCTGAGTTGTACAAACATTTTAACCTGGTGCATACATTGCTCTCCTTGAAAGAGTTGTAAAAATAACAAGTCAGCAGGTAGATGTTACTCGAGTTCAGCGAGGAGGTCCTTCTAACCTTCTGATTTATAATAAAATAAATAATGGTATATGAATTGCAGGTGAACTTGGTACATCAGCGACCATAGGAGTTTAGATATGGTTAACCTTGACCAAACACAAGCAAAACGTGATAAAAAAATTGCCAAAGATATTCTTAAGCTGAACCGAGATGCAGCGACGTTTTATAAGCAGGCAGCCGAACAGGTCGGTGACTACAATGTCAGGCATGTCTTTATCAATATGGCAAAAATACGGGAACAAGCCCAGTTATCTGTCTACGATGTGGATGAAAATCCCGATCACAGCAGTATAGAAAATACTTGGCTGGGTACAGCGATCGCTTGGTACGCGCAAGCTAAGAGTCATTTTTCTAACAGGCCTGAGCAGTCAATGATAATCGATCTCATTGAGTTCGAGAAGAAGTTATTGGCGAAAATAAAAAAAGCAGTCAGTGAAGCTCGCGACCCAGCACTCAAAGGCGCTTTAGCGAGTATTACTGCCGATATTCAGATGTGTATCGACCAACTCAGTGCATGTAAACCAGCGAATACTCGCAGCCACGCAACGCAGTGAGTACAATAACGGTCATAGCAATGTTTAACAACCCGTACTATGGCCATGTCGAAAATATTTGTGATAGGTTTACCGCGCAGCGGCACTACCAGCGTGTGTGCTGCTGCACTTGATTTAGGTCTTCGCACCGCCCACACAGCTTATACTAAAGCGTGTTTTGAGCGTGCGGAGCTCGTCGCCGACACACCTTGCTTTAGCCACTACCCGGAGCTGGCTGAGCGCTTCCCTGAAGCAAAATTTGTGCTCTTGCAGCGTCAACCAGAGTGTTGGCTGGAGTCTGTCCAACGTTTATTGCTGAGAATGAAAGCCAATTTATTGAGCGATACAGGGGGGTTTAGTCCGCTTCTTAAAGCAAGTTACCATCGTGTATTTTCGCCTTTGAATGAACAAAGTCTAATTGATGGTAAGCACCTTGAATATTGCTATAAGCGGCATCAGCAACAGGTATCGACGTATTTTGCTCAGCAAGCGCACCGTTTACTGACAATTGATATCAGTGAGCCCCATAGTTTTCAGCAATTTTGCCAGTTTGTTGGAGCCAATAGCACGAGCAAGCAATTTGCGCACCTTAACCAGCATAATAAGGTGATGGCTTGGCGCGACTTAAAGCACCCGCTGAAAGTACCCTCCACGCGCAACGGCAAGGTCGACAACCTTGAGGCGTGGCTTAGGGGGGAAGCGGTATGAGTGTGTGCAAATTTGGTATAGAATGCCGGCCATTGTTTGTATACCCATCATATTGATCATGTTCGAACTCAAATACCACACGCCAGCACAATGGACTGACGCTGTACTGGCCGATTTTGACGCATTTTTACAAGACCATGCTGGCGCTGAAAAAAAAGCCTCGGGCATGGCGTTGTCGATGCTGTCTCACTACCCAGATAAACGCAAGCTCGTTAAAGCGATGACTGATTTAGCGCTCGAAGAGATGATTCACTTTAAACAAGTGGTTAAGTTGCTAAGCGAGCGCGATGTGAACCTAGGGGATGATAAAAAAGACCCTTATGTGAATCAGTTGCGAGGCATGTTTCGCCATGGAAAAGACGTGTTTATGATGGACCGGCTGCTGGTCGCGGCTGTGATTGAAGCTCGAGGCCATGAGCGCTTCGCGCTAATAGCTGACGCCTTGCCACCTGGTAAAGACAAAGAATTTTATGTCGCGATTGCAAAATCAGAAGAAAAACATAAAAACTTATTTGTTGAGCTTGCTTATGAGTATTTCGACAAGGCTGAAGTCGATGCGCGGTTAGCCCAAGTGATTGAGCGCGAGGCACAAATTTGCGCCTCTTTACCATTTCGTGCAGCCTTGCACTAATAACTTAAATTCGACTAGCGTGAGCTAGTCGAATTGCTTCTCGAGGGTACGTAACTTAACCCCTAGCCAACATAAAATAAGGCCAAACACAAAGGCATACAGAGCGACTAGCCAAAGCATGGCAATAATACCTTGTCCGGGGTTGAAAATAAGGTAGCCACCAAATAACACCGACAATATACCACTGATTAATATAAGCGTGGTGCCCTGTAAATGTTTAGCTAATTTCACTGCCGCAACGATTTCTGTAACACCGATAGCGACTGCCCAAAAGGCGATGAGGTAGAGCATCACGTAGGCCGTTAATTGTGGCATGATCAAGGTGATAATAGCCGCAACAATCCCCAAAAGGCCGGCTATTAAGGTGACAAACCAATAGCCGTTCTGGCCTTTTTGTTTTAACGCCAGCCAGACTCTTGAACCGCCATCGAGTAAAAAGAAAGCCGCAAAAATAAAAATTAACACGTTGATAGTTAATTGCGGTGATAACCAAGCGATGGCCGCAAATATGATTGCGACTAAGCCTTGCAGTATGAAAATGGGCCATTGTCCGGGTAGTGACTTTGCGATACTCATCATCCCTCCTCGCGATAACAACACAGTCCAAGAGATTGCGTCTGTGCTACTTATCGATGCAGCCTGCAAACAGGCTAAGTGGTTAAATTGATAGTGCCAATTGCTTAGTCAATCTAGCAAGTGCCTGCTTTGAAGGCAATTTATATCGACCCACGTGCGCAAGCTTGGCGCTTATAGCTATGCTTTATAGAGTGCGAGAACAGATGGATGATGTGATGAACCCTTGGCGTAGTTTCAAATGTGGGCTCTTGGCCCTTGCCCTTGTTTTACCTTACTCGCTTGAAGCCAAAGTTACGGTGAAAGAAATTTTAAACAATGAGCAACAACAGGCAAAGGATAACAGTGAGCAGGCCGAGCAGTCTACGTTACCAGACGATGAGGTTGCTACTAACGAGCACCTAATAATCGATGAGTTTAATCGACAAACGCCGCGCAGTGCTATGCAGGGATATTTGCATGCGGCCCACCAACGTGACTTTGAGCGTGCGGCGCATTATTTGGACTTTCGCAATTTATCGCCGCAAGCTCAGGCGATGAATCATGCTGAGCTCGCGCATACCCTCTATTTGGTGCTTAATCGCACTTTATGGGTGGATACGCAGGCGCTGAGTAATCACCCTACAGGCAATCGTAATGAGCCTGTGCCTAGTTATCGTGACCTAGTGGGAGAGATAGACACCTCACGAGGAGCGGTGCAAATTTTATTGCAGCGTGTGCCCGGTGAAACCCCGGGTAACTACCTATGGAAAGTGTCCAATGCGACCGTAAACCAAGTGCCATTTTTACGCCAAGAGTTTGGTTATTCTCAAGCGGGTGAGTGGCTGTACCGCCACCTACCTCATGGGGCATTTTTAGGGGTTGAGTTGTGGCAATGGGTTTATTACAGCCTGAACCTGCTCGCATTTTTACTGATTGCTTATCTAAGTACGCGCATTTTTCTGTCTTTGCTGTTGCGTGCTAAAGCAGACGTGAGCCAGCCAGCAAAAGCGTTAGTAACCGGGCCATTATGTTTTTTACTGGGGATTGTGTTGGCCCGCACTTTCTCCTCTGAGGCTAATTCCACCTTGGCCACCCGGGCTATATTCGAAGGCGCAACTTTGTTAATTCTGGCGTGGACGTGGTTTTTGCTCAGAGTCGTTGATGTTATTCGTTTGCGTCTAACGTTACGCTTGCAACGCAACAACAATACTCAGGCCGAATTTTTACTGCGCCCCGCAGGGAATGTCGTGAAGATTCTGCTGACTCTTATTGCCTTATTGGTCTGGTTTGAGAATTTAGGTTTTAGTGCCACAACACTGATTGCCGGGCTTGGAATTGGGGGCTTGGCACTGGCCTTAGCAGCACAAAAGTCGGTAGAAAACATTATCGGTGCGATTACCTTGTATGCTTCTGCGCCGGTCAAAGTTGGTCAGGTATGTCGTGTTGGTCGCTATTTTGGTGTTGTTGAGGAGATAGGCCTGCGTGCGACGAGAGTTCGCACTTTGGAACGCAGCGTTATACATATAGCAAATGCCAAGTTTGTCGATATGGAAATTGAGAATATATCTGAGCGTGAGTGCATAGCCTATAGACCCGATATTGTGCTTGAGCGCTCAACTCAACACCAGGTGTTAGCGCAGTTATTAGAGCAGATCCGCGAGATACTTGAGCAGCACCAAGATATTGCCGACCAACCGTGTCGAGTACGACTCAGCGGCTTTGTGCCCAGAGGCATAAAAATAGATGTGTTAAGTTATACACAAACCACAGACTTTGACTATTATCTGCACATAGTTGAATCGTTAAACCTACAAATTATCGAGTGCTTGAACCAGCTAGGAATCGCATTAGCTGCGCCTGAACCATTGAGTTTTGCAAAACTATAATGCAGGCAGAGCGAGATATAGCAAATGTGTCTAGGTACGCAAGAGTGATTTTGCACTTAAAAGGACAAATGTCCTTATTTGCATCTAAAATCGGTTAAAAAAATCAAACCTGTATCTAAAAGTAGATAAATGTTGCAAATTAATGAATTTTTACTGAACTAATTTCAAATTTCAGTGCTATAATTCTCGCCCGTAATGTTCAGCCTTATTTTTGCTCTTACACTCTCAAATTTAAGGTCCGCGCTCGAGGATGCGCGCAAAATTGAACATTGTGCCAGGTGAAACGGCGCTACATATCTACCGTTGAACAAAAGAGTGTACAAAAGGCTAAAACCAACATGAAAGCAATGAAACGTACCACGCTTGCAACATTAATTAACGCAGCGTTGTTCTCAGCCGCTGCCGGCTCTTCATTCTCTTCAATCGCTGCTGAACAACAAGGTCCTGCAGCAAAAGACAATTCTCTCGAAGTTATTCAAATTACCGCACGTAAGCGTGTAGAAAACGCTCAGGAAGTGCCTGTTGCGGTATCTGCACTGCAAGGTGATGGCTTAGAAGCCTATAGCTCTGCGGGCATGGACATTCGTTTTATGAATGCGAAAATCCCAAGCCTATCTATTGAATCTTCGTTTGGTCGTTCATTTCCACGCTTTTATGTTCGTGGTCTAGGTAACACAGACTTCGATTTGAATGCTTCACAACCGGTTTCGCTTGTTGTTGATGAAGTTGTACAAGAAAACGCTATTTTAAAAGGCTTCCCGGTATTTGACGTTGCCCGCGTTGAAGTGCTTCGTGGTCCACAAGGTACATTGTTTGGCCGTAACACCCCAGCTGGCTTGGTGAAGTTCGATACGGTTAAACCGAGTCAAGAATTTGAAGGCTATGGCTCAGTCTCATACGGTAGCCGTGGTGCCGTAGACTTTGAAGGCGCTGTCGGTGGTGGGTTAACCGACCGCCTATCAACGCGTGTCTCTTTGCTATGGCAAGAAAAAGACGACTACATTGATAACCGCGCGCCAGGTTTTGAGCAAGAAGATGTGCTTGGCGGCTACAGTGAAAAAGCGGCGCGTGTACAATTCTTGTACGAAGGCGACGACTTCACCGGCTTATTCAACTACCACGTACGCGACCTTGATGGTACGCCTATCGCCTTTCGCGCCAATGCTATTAAACGCGGTAGCAACGATTTAGTCGACAACTTTGAGCATGACGTGGTTTACCACGATGCTGCATCGCGTGCGACGCAACAGGTTGAGTCGCAAGGTGCAAGCCTAAAGCTTGAGTGGGACGTTAATGATTTTTACACCCTGACTTCTATTTCTGCATGGGAAAGCGCAGAAATTTATTCGCGTGCCGACATTGACGGTGGTTACGGTGCTGCGTTCTTACCGGACATGGGCCCGGGTGTTATTCCATTCCCATCTGAAAGTGCCGATGGCATCCCAGATCAAGACCAATACACGCAAGAGCTTCGTCTATCGAGTAACTTTGCCGGTGACTTCAATTACCAAGTGGGTGTTTTCTACTTTGATGAAGCATTAACCATTGAAAACTTCAGCTATGACACCTATGGTACGCCGCCTGGTAAATTAAATGGTAAAGTGATTCAACAGCAGGATACCGAAGCATGGGCGGTATTCGGCTCAGCGGATTACACCCTGACTGATGATTTGAAAGTCACTGTGGGTCTGCGTTACTCAGACGATGAAAAAGAATTCTCAGCAAATCGCACCGAAAGCCCTGTCGGCGGCGGTGTATTGTTCCTTACTGAGAACCCAAGTGATGACCACGTGAGCTGGGATATCTCAACCAATTACAAAGTGAGCGATGACATCAATTGGTACGCTCGGGTAGCAAATAGCTTCCGCGCTCCAAGTATCCAAGGTCGTATCTTATTTGGTAACGAAGTGACGATTGCAGAGTCTGAAACCGTAACCTCTTTCGAAACCGGTATTAAGTCGGATATTCTTGATGGCCGTGGTCGCGTCAATGCGGCGGTATTCTATTACACCATGGACGACCAGCAGCTTACTGCGGTTGGTGGTGGTGCTAACTTTAACCGTTTAGTGAATGCTGATGAAACCACAGGTTATGGCTTCGAAGTTGATACCCAGTGGGTGTTAACCGACAACCTTAATGCGACCTTTAACCTCAGTTACAACAACACTGAACTGAAAGATGACACCCTAGCAGTTGATGTCTGTGCACAATGTATCGTTACCAACCCTGTTAACAACAGTGGCCAGGCAATTCTTGACGGTAACAGCCTACCGCATGCGCCTGAGTGGATCTCAAACCTAACGCTTAGCTATATGAGACCTATGGGCGAGGGTGATTTCTTCACTTACGCCGATGTTTCTTACCGTAGTGAAATCAATTACTTCCTATACGAGTCTGTTGAGTTTGAAGGCAAACCGCTAACGGAAGTAGGCCTACGTGCTGGTTATACTTGGTACCAGGGTGATAACGAGTATGAAGTATCAGCTTTTGTACGCAACATATTTGATGAGCAGCAAGCTATCGGTGCTATCGACTTCAACAACAACACCGCAATGGTGAATGAAGAGCGCTACATCGGTGCTGAATTTAAAGTGAGTTTCTTCTAAGCGAGAATCACTTTTAGCTTTATTGAAACCCGCCAATTGGCGGGTTTTTTCGTTTATATTGGGAGCTTGAGCTGGTAAAGTTTGCGCTAAGCCCTAAGGGGAGTGTTTATAGAGAGAGTAACTATGTCTGGATTTTGGAACTACCGCGTTATTTTGGCTGAGGAAGCCGGAAAAGAGCCGCTTTATCAGATTCATGAAGTGGAATATACCAGCAATGGTAAAGTGACCAATTGGTCAGAGACCGGCGCTGCGCCCTTCGGACACGACATAGAAGAGCTAAAAGCGGATGCTGAGCGCTTAAAAAGTGCCTTTGCGAAACCGGCTTTGAAAGTCGTTCGTCAAGCCAGAGGCTATGAATTGGTAGAAATAGAAAGTGGCGAGCCGGCTTCAGCAGAGCCGCCTGCAGGAGTACAGCAATAAGCATCTAGCGGCCCATTTTACTCGCCCTTGCCGATACATTTCATAGCGGTCGGGGCGGTAACATGAACATGAGAGAGTACCGACATGATCACCACCGTATTATTTGATTTCGACGGCACTTTGGTTGATTCCGAATCGCTGCACTTTCAGTGTTGGAATAACATCTTAGCACCTTATGGTATTGCCTATGATGAGGTGGAGTTCTGCCAGCGTTACAGCGGTCGTCCAACCTTGGCCTCCGCGAAAGAGGTGGTCACACAGCATAATTTGGCGATTAGTGCAGAGACATTGGCGCAGCAAAAAAATGACCAGTTTGCCAAAGTGGCCGCCACTTCTTTACCACGGCTAATGCCCTATGCGCTGGAAATTTTGCAACATTGTCGTGAGGATGGCTTCAAGGTAGGGCTTGTGACCGGCAGTACGCGTGACGAGGTGATGCCAATATTGCACGGTTACGAATTGGCAGAGTACTTTGCCTGTGTGGTCACCAAGGACGATGTTAGTGAGCCAAAACCCGCGCCGCAGCCCTACCTTTTAGGCCTGTCTTTATTAGGCGCGAATGCGCAGCAAAGCCTCGCCATTGAAGACACCCATACCGGCTCTATGTCGGCCAAAAGTGCTGGTCTGCGCGTTGCTGTGGTGCCCAATACACACACTCTTACCCAAGATTTTAGCCACGCGGATGGGCGCTTTGCTAACCTGGCGGATTTATATCAACAGTTGCTACAAATCCGTAAATAGCTACTACACTAAAGAGTAAGCGAACAGCATAAGGATATGGTCATGCGCTTACTCTTCACTTTCATCCTTTTAGCCAGCCCCGTACTGTGGGCGACGACACCGCCGTTGGAGTTGGCGAAACAGCTCACTGACAAACACCAAGTAGAGCGCTACCTTGCGTCGGAAAAGTACGACGGGATCCGTGCGACTTGGATTAACGGCGAGTTGCGCAGTCGTGGTGGTTTACTTATCAATACACCCGCTAATTTTACCGCAAACTGGCCGTCGATGCGCCTTGATGGTGAGCTATGGGCGGGACGAGGGCGCTTCAATCATGTCAGTAACACCGTATTAGACAATCAACCCAATGCCGAGCATTGGCAGGACATTCGCTTTATGGTGTTTGATGCACCGAGCGATAAACCTTTTTTCAAGCGCTACAGTGACTACACACATGCGATAGCTCAGTGCGACTGCGATAACTTAGAGGCGATTAAACAACACCGCTTTAGCACCCGTGCACAATTATCGCAGTGGTTTAATGAGTTAGTTAGCCAAGGCGCGGAAGGGGTGATATTGCACCGCAGTGATGCGCGTTTTAATCCCGGGCGCAGTGATAATGTTTTAAAACTGAAACCTTACATGGATAGCGAAGCTAGAGTCATTGGTTATCAGCAGGGACGGGGTAAATATCAAGGTATGCTCGGTGCCTTGATAGTCGTTGATGAGCGCGGTAAGCAGTTCAAAATTGGCACTGGGTTTAGCGACGCCGAGCGGGCAAATCCTCCCGCTATCGGCAGTACTATAACGTTTAAATACCATGGCTATACAAAAAATGGCGTGCCACGTTTTGCCAGCTATTTGAGACAAAGAAAACCGCTTAATTAATGCGCTCTATCAGCGTCGTGGGCAGTGATTTACTCGTTGTCGAGGCTTCTGTCAGCGAGGTAATTGTCATAATCTGGTAAGCTACGCGGCATAATGCTTTGCATGTAAGTGCTTGCTAGCAACATATCGGCTGTGGCTTCATTACAAGCCACGGGGATATTCCAAACCGCAGCTAAGCGCAGTAGCGCTTTAACATCAGGATCATGGGGCTGAGATGAAAGCGGATCCCAAAAAAATATGAGCATATGGATGTGATGCTCAGCGATTTTTGCTCCGAGCTGCTGATCGCCACCCATAGGCCCACTTAGCAATTTAGTAACACCTAACCCCGTTTCTTTTTCTATGCGCAGCCCCGTGGTTCCTGTGCCGTACAGATTATGCACTTCGAGTACGCTTTTATGACGCTGACACCAATCTACCAATGCTTGCTTTTTGCCATCGTGAGCCACTAAAGCAATGGTTTTAATTGGCGGAAGGGGCTGTTGTTTTTGTTTCACTGCTGGGCCTCAATAAATCGTATTTATCATTTTATAACAGCAGGTTGATAGCTAATGCAATGAAAATAAAGCCAGTCAGGCGGTCTATCCAGCACTGTGCACTCGGGTGAGTCTTAAAGTACTGGGCAATTTTATCACCGAAATAAATATAGGTGCAGTCAATAGGCAGCGCCAATACGGGATAAAGTAGTCCAAAGATAGCCAGCTGAGCAGTGGTCGAGGTAGTCAATGAGGGGTCAACAAACTGCGGAATAAAGGCAATGAAAAACAGAGCCACTTTGGGGTTTAGCACTTCCGTCATCATTGCTTGAAAAAGTGGGCTTTGCTTTTTGACACTGACATGCGGTTTATCCTCTTGCTCTATGGCCGTTGCTTGCCTGCTTTGCCACAGCGTCATGATCCCTAAATAGGCTAAATAACATGCCCCTAAATACTGCACGGCTGTATAGGCTGTCGCTGATGCTTTCAGTAATGCAGATAAGCCAACAACTGCAAAAAGGGTATGAATAACACCACCGAGTGCGAAGCCAATAGCACATTGAATCCCTGCCTGGCGACCGTTGGCAAAGGTTTGCGCCATTAGAAATGCATTCGAGGGGCCTGGACCCACGGCAATAAGAAAACTGGCACCAAGAAATGAAAGTAATAGTTCAGGGTTGAGCATGATGGTGTGCTTAAAGCTAAAGCGGTAAATCTATCAGCTTAGCTATGAAGAATAAAGCGGGCACGAAGCCCGCTTTGAATGCTTGTCAAAGGCAGTAATTTAGAAATTAACAGTGATGGTTGCTGAGCACACTGCTGAACCTTGCTCACAGACTTGATAACCGAAGCTACCCCGCACTTTACCTAGGCTATCGGTGTAGCTGTTGGTGTTTGCGGTGGTCGTGATCAAGTTACCATCACGATAGATGTCAACATTTGAGGTAGCCGCACCGCTGTAGCTCAAATCAACAAAGGCTGCACCGCGAGATTTATAACCAGAGGCGCTAAGGCTAATGTCGGCCTCAGGCTCACCGCCGGTATCTCCGCCGCCGCTGCCACTGCCGCCACAACCATTCGCTAATAGGTACTGATCAGCGGCGGCCGCTTTGACGATGCCGTAACCGAAGTATACATCTTTACCGGCAGCGCCTTGGTCTTGTGCCGTCGCTTTAAAGGCGTTACGAATTTCTTCACCACTACAGCTGGCATGATTTGACCAAACTAAGGCAGCAAGGCCTGCCACAGCAGGTGTGGCCATGGATGTACCGCTCATGTAACCGTAGTCACTGGCGCTAATGTTAATGCTTGCGTTCGTTGCTGCCATCAGCGTGGTGCGCTGTTCTAACGCTGCGCCTACTGCCGGAATCGTGGTGCTGTTAGTATCCCCAAGCGTGCCGTATAGCATGCCTGATTCGTTATTGACAATAATAGCACCAAGGCCGCCGGAGTTTTCACAGTTAGCGACTTTATCGTGGAACGAGATATTGCCTCTATCGATTAAGCACACTTTACCGGATGCGTTGCTGTCAACTGCTTCAGCGGTGCCCATGAAGTATAAATCGCCACTGGTTGCACCGGTGTTTTCCATTGCCGATATTTCAAACGCGGCGCCATCAGCGGTCGCTGAAGCAAATGCAGCCATCCCTGCAGGGTAAGTAGAGAGCGTATCAACACCGCCTGCGGTAACTTCAACACAGATACGCTCGTCGTCAGTGGCTTTCTTACCACGTCCTGAGGTACAGCTCGGATACTGGGAGAAATCGGCAATGTTATTATCCGCATCATTGGCGCCAATCATCATGACTGAGGTATATCCTGCAGGGTATGAGCGCACATTATTACCATCGTTACCTGCGGCCGCAACGGATAAGCCACCATTGGCAGCGAAATTAGCAAAGGCATTTTCTTCAGTGCTATTGCTGCCACCACCGCCTAAACTCATGTTAATGATATTGGCACCCGCTTGCGCACATAAGTTGGCAGCATGCGCCAGATCAGACGAATAACCCCAGCCGCTTTCATTAAATACTTTAATGATGTGCATATCCACGCCCGGTGCCATGCCTACAACACCTTGGTTATTATCAGCAGCACCAATGGTACCAGCAACATGCGTACCGTGAGGGCCGCCATGCTCAAACCAGTTACCTGTGCCTGAGTCATTGTCGCCCGTAATCGCGCCCCAGTTGAAGTCGGTATTTGAGCTATCTAAACCCGAATCGATAACACAGACCTTCATGCCACTGTTAGCGTTAAAAGTGACTTGATCCGCTTGCGACTGATACACCGCATACGGGGTAAGTTGCTGAGTCATTGGATCGCCAATATCGTCACTGTAAGCAGACATGGGGTAGCGGCGACTATCAGTCTCAATCAACTTGATGTGGGGATTGTTCAACAAACCTTTAACTGTCGATAAGTCCATTCCGGTAAAGGTAGCAGCAAAAAAGCCATTGCCATCAACCTTAACATCACCACCAAGCTTTTTAGCGAGCGCTTTAACGACGCCTTTTTTATCGTTGTCAACTTGGATGATGTAACGGTCGTCAGCCGCAGATACCTGCGTGGCGCCGCCCAAAATAGCAAGCGCAATTGCGCTGCGAATCATTGTTTTTTTCATAGTTTCCTCTATATGTAGCGGTTGGAGGTTGTTAACTATAGATTAACATTCTTTAACAATAGTACGCACTTTAGGGAAAACAGCAAGGTTTTGGACTCGTTATTAATAACTTTTTTGGAATAATAAAAGGTGGAGAACAGAAGCTTTGTGTATATACAGGAGTCTAAGAGTCTAAAAAATATAAAAATCTAGTGAGAACAGTAACTGTTCTCACTAGAGTACCTGATAAAGGTTGGTTCTTATTTGTGCAACAAACGTCCCTGCTTACTTAATAGCACTAACCAAAATGGCAATAACGCGGCGATGTGCAACGCAATAGCAACGGGGGCTGCTAATTGTAATTGCTGACTTAAAAGCACGAGTACGCCAGCGCCACTCATTTGCATAACGCCAACAAGCGCCGAAGCAGTACCGGCTTGTTTGGCAAAAGGCGCCAGTGCTGCGCCAGCTGCACTGCCCAAAATCAGTGCATACCCCATTGCACATACAAACATGGGGAACATTAACGCAGCGATAGCGCTAGAGTGTCGCAACAACACTAAGCTTCCGGCACTGACTAATAGTAAAGATAGTCCCCACAGCAAGGCTTTACGGCTAGATCGTTTTATAAATTGAGGAGCGATAAAGCAGGCGAGGACACTCAAGGCACCGTTAACGGTGAACCAAAAGGTGAAGGTGCCAATATCATGGCCTAGGTGCTGCATGATCCACCCTGGGGCTGCGGTCACGAACATCAAGATGGAACTCATAGTGATCATCGCTATGGCCGCATTGAAAGTAAAAATGGGCGAGCGGACAATGGGCACAAAGCGTCGTAAGTCGAGGAGGTGACCTTGATAGTGACTATCCGCAGGGCGTGTCTCGCGATACAGCATAAGGGTGGCGATGATACCAATCACAGCCCATAGCGCCATAAATACAAAATTGCTTTGCCAAGAAAACTGTACGGTTAGCCAAGCCCCTAAAATGGGGGCCAGTGCTGGGATAAAACACACAATACCATTTAAATAGGTCAGCATTTGTCCACTACGGGCAGGTCCAAAAACATCGCGGACAATGGCAAAGGCAGCCACAAATGTCGCGCATGCCCCCAAGCCTTGAAATGCTCTTGCGACTAGCAGCCATTCGAAGCTCGGTGCCCAGGCCCCGGCCAGTGCCGATACCCCATATAACACGGCTCCTCCGATGGCGACAGGGCGTCGGCCTATCTTGTCGGCAAGCGGGCCGGCAGCTAGCTGACCTAAGCCAACGGTGAGCATAAACACGGCAACGCTTTGTTGTAATTGTGCTTGAGACACAGCCATTTGCTCGGCCATAACCACAAAAGCGGGTAAATAAATATCAATAGCGAGTGGACAAAATACCACTAGCAGCATCAATACGAGCAGTAGGGTTTTACTTTGCTTGGAAGATGAATGACGCACAGACTCAGTAATACTCTAATAATACGAGCCAACATTGTAAGAGTAACACTATTAGATACCAGCATTTTCGTGTTATTTGTTTGTTATGAATTGATTTTCGCGGCGATTCTAGGTTTACTGGTAGGATGAGTTAGAAAGAGAACCTTATCATGTCCACGCCCCCTTTACTTAAAACCTATAAAAAACTGACCAACTGGCCATTTGGGCACTGGTTATTCTCCAAAGCCGTATGCTTTAAAGCGCCTTACTTTGGCTCAATAAAGCCTTTTATCACTCTGTTAGAGCCAGGCAAGTGCGTCGCCCAAGTAAAAAACCGCCGTGCTGTGCATAACCATATCCGCACCATTCATGCGATCGCGCAATGTAATGCTGCTGAGCTTGTCGCGGGGGTGATGACCGATGCCACGGTGCCACATAAAACCCACCGCTGGATCCCCAAAGGGATGACGGTGGAATATCTGAACAAGGTGGACACCGATATGACAGCAACGGCGCACATCCCACTGCCACATCAATGGCAAGATAAGGAGGACTTGCTGGTTCCTGTCGAGGTGACTAATACGCGAGGGGAAATTGTATTCCGCGCGACGATAACCATGTATATCACCGCTCGAAAAGGGTAAAACTACTCGTTGACTTGGCTGTCAGCAACATCATTGTTGCTGACCACGCTAAAGCTGTCTTTTTTGTTTAACTGCTTTATTTGTCCTTCCATGGTCGCACCGGCGGCAATGCTTAGGGTGTCGTGAAAGACATCGCCCTGTACTTGCGCGGAGCTTTCAATCGCCACTTTACTGGCACTAATTGAACCACTTACTCGACCTTTTATAGTCACATCAGTGGCTTCAACACTGCCTTCAACTTGACCTTGGCTGCCAATAATTAAGGTATCGGCTTTAATGTCGCCGTCAATACGGCCATCGAGCTGAACTTCGCCTTGGCTGGAGAGGGTACCTGTTAAGCGAACATCTGCCGCTATCAATGATGGGGTAGCTGTATTTTTACTCAAAGCGGGCCTACTATTCTGTGTATCTTTGTTCTTTGAAAACATCGGTTAATGCCTTGGTGATTTTTACCGGATTAATATGTTTGTTGTTATGCAGCACTTCATAATGTAAGTGAGTCGCTGTGCTACGACCGGTACTTCCCATAAGCGCGATGACTTGTCCTTTAGTTACGGTGTCACCACGTTTTACTTTAATTTCATTGAGGTGGCCAAAGCGGGTGCTAAAGCCATTTGCATGCTCTATTTCGATGAATCGACCATACCCGCCATTGCGCCCTGCACGAACGACAGTGCCCTCAGCAGGTGCAAAAATCTCGGTATTGCGCCAGGCTGCTAAATCCACGCCTTTGTGCATAGCACGGCGGCCATTCATGGGATCTTTACGCAAGCCAAAACTGCTGGAGATATAATAGTCGGCAGCGGGAAGTACATGTGGAACTTGCGCGAGCATGGTTTCTAATTGGTTAAGTGTGAGCAGGCGGTCGACTACATCCATTGACGTGTCGGTTTGCTGATCATCAAGGATCAGCTCCAGTGGTCCACCTTGAGCAATGGCTTGTTCACTCTTTTCGAGGAGCTCGTCCATCACCGTTTGTGGTAACCCGGCTCGAGCAATAGCTTCTGACAGTGCCTGTTCGCGCTTGGCAATCACTTGGTCTAGCAGCGTAAAGGTGTTGTCGTGGCCTTGTGTTAGGCGAGCCACACGAGTATCTATATTGCTGTCACTGACATCTATGGCCTCAAAGGGTAAACCTTGCTCTGGCATTAATGAAGCCGGTAGGGTTGCCAGCACGCTTTGTGTTAGCTGTTGGCGCTGCTCTAAATGCCCCAACTTGACGATTAACTCATCTTGCGCCAACCGTGCTTGTTGCAATTCGTGTTTTAGCTGTTCATTTTCGGCCAGTACATCGCCGCTGGTGTGTTGTAATTGCGTTTGTTGCCAGAAGTTATAGGCACCAAAGCTCGCCAAGGCACCAATGCATGTCAACACCCCAAGGGCAAACATGCACTGTTTGGTCGTGCTCATTTCAACAACTTTGACTTCGCCGTGTTGACGGATCAAGAGCTGCTTAGCTGGGAATAACTTAGTAACTAAGTATGATGGTGTTAACTTCATAGCGACAAATTACTGACAAAAACGCAGCTAAGATATCAAGGTGAGATTAAAAAGCCAGCAAAAAATTGTAACTGAACGGAAAAAAGTGCGACTTATCGCACCCTGAACAGGGGATAAATCGCACTTTTTTATGGCGTATTGCCATATCAAAGAATGTTATTTAGCAGGGAGCACGGTGCCACGGCATTCGCCAAAACCGATACGAGCATAGCCCTCTTTTTCGCACCAGCCACGCATGATCACGGTGTCGCCATCTTCGAGGAATTTCCGTTGTTCGCCATTGCCTAAATCAATGGCCTCTTTGCCGCCGCGTGATAGCTCTAACAGTGAGCCCGCCTCTTCGTGCTCAGGACCAGATTGAGTACCTGAACCTAGCATATCGCCTGGCTGGAAGTTACAGCCGTTAACGGTGTGGTGGGCGACCATTTGTGCCACTGTCCAGTACGAGTGTTTAAAACTTGACTGTGATAAGCGGTACGGCGCTTTGCCCTCGCTGCGCATTTTTTCGGTTTCAACAGCGACATCCATTTGAATATCAAGCGCACCGAGTTCGCGGTTTTTACTGGATTCAAGGTAATCAAGCGGCTGAGGGTCATTTTCGTCACGTGTCCAAGCAAGGCGATAAGGTGCTAGCGCTTCGTTGGTAACAATCCACGGCGATACGGTAGAAGCAAAGTTTTTCGCTAGGAATGGCCCAAGTGGCTGATATTCCCATGCTTGCAAATCACGTGCAGACCAGTCATTGAAAAGACAAAAACCAAACACATGGTCATCAGCGTCATCCAAGGCAATAGTGTCGCCCAGCTCATTGCCTTTACCAAGATAAATGCCAAGCTCTAATTCATAGTCCAAGCGCTTACAGGGACCAAACGATGGCGTATCGGCATCAGGTGCTTTAGTTTGACCTTTAGGGCGCGGGAAGCTTTGTCCACTTACGCCAATGCTAGAGGCGCGACCATGATAGCCAATGGGCACCCATTTATAGTTTGGTAGCAAAGGGTTATCCGGACGGAATAAACTGCCTACAGCTGTAGCGTGATAAATCGAGGTATAAAAATCAGTGTAGTCGCCAATGTGACAAGGCAGGTCATACTCGACGTCACTTTGTGCGATTAACGCATCTTGCAGCTGGTTTTGTAACTCGCTATCAGTGCGTAAGGCGCGCGATAAAGCCAGACGCAATGCTGACCAATGCGCTTGGCCCATGGCCATAAATGCGTTTAGATTTTTTCCTGCTGCGGCTTCAACAGCCTGCTGTGCCTGCTCATCAAACAGCTCTAGGCGTGCAACTGTGGCTAGGTCAAGGACTTGATCGCCAATGGCGACACCACCGCGAAAGACTTCGTTGCTGCCTTTGCGACGAAAGGTGGCAAATGGCAAGTTTTGGATAGGGAAATCGGTATTGGCGTTGGCTGAGCTGACCCAACTGGTTAAATTCTTATCGTGCGTTTCATTGAGTTGCATAAGAGATTCCTTTTGCTGATTCTAAATTGGTTATTGAGCCGTTCACACAAAAAACAAGGGCTCGAAACGTGAAAAAGCAGTACCCGCCATAAATGGCGAGCCTGCTTTTAACGCTAGATAAAAAGGGAATTATAGAACGCCACGGCGCTCTTGATCGCGTTCGATAGACTCGAACAGCGCTTGGAAGTTACCTTCACCAAAGCCACCATCATCAACACGCTGGATCATTTCAATGAAGATAGGGCCAAATAAGTTCTTGGTGAAAATTTGTAGTAAGTAGCAGTTTTCTTTTTGGCTATCGACCAAAATTTGATGCTGCTTGATTTTCTCGCGGTCCTCTTTGACCCAAGGCACCCGGTCAAAAATAGTGTCGTAGTAATGCTCGACAATATCCAAGGTGGCGATATTGCTCTTATCTAGCTTATCCAAAGAGCCGACTAGGTCATCAGTTAAGAAAGCCAAGTGCTGCACGCCCGGACCATTGTACTCGTCTAAGTACTCATCGATTTGGTTGTTGTTGTCATCCTTACCTTCATTGATTGGAATAGAGAAGGTGCCGCAAGGTGACTTCAATGCATATGACAGCAGTGCAGTTTTTTGGCCTTTAATATCGAAATAACGTACCTCGGTAAAACCAAACACATCTTTATAGAAGTTAGCCCATGTTTCCATGGTGCCTTTGTAAACATTGTTGGTTAGGTGGTCGATACGTGTGAAGCCTTTGCCTTCAACCACATTCGGTTGCGCTAAATCTTCAAAGTCGGTGTCATAAATTGAGCCGTTGTCGCCAAATTTGTCGATAAAGTAAATTAAGCTGTCGCCAATACCGAAAATAGCAGGGTAAGGCATATCTTTATTGGTTGCGTCCGTGGCTGGTTTGGCTCCACGCTCAACCGCCACTTCAAAGGCTTTATTCGCATCTTTTACGCGCCAGCCCATAGAGCAAATGGCAGGGCCATGGCTTTTGGCAAACTCAGCAGAAAAACCACCGCGCTCATTGTTTAAAAGGAAGTGAATGTCGTTTTGGTTGTAATAAACAATGTCTTTACCTTTAAACTTCTTCAACTTTGAGAAGCCAAACTCACTAAAGATAGTGTCCATATAATCCGCATCTGGGGTTGCGTATTCAGTAAACTCGATGCCCATCAGGCCGAGAGGGTTATTTACTTCGCTCATGTTGTTACTCCACTTGCATAGGTAATAGGTGGCTGTGATTGCGATAGTCCGCACTAATAATGGTTATAAATTGCAACAGCCAACCTCTGATCATTTGATGGCATCATCGGAGAAAAAGTGCCAAAGAGAAAGCCTAGGCAGGGAATTAACCAGGAGGAGTAATGTAAATATAAGTGGACGTTTTTAGGTAACTGTAAGCTTTTCGTTAAATTTGTTCTCTAAATAGATTCAGCCATCAAAAAAATTGCGTAAAAAAGGCGCCATTAGGCGCCTTAGTGAAGAGGGGATTAACGGTTACTGCTTCTCACCAGTGATTTCTAACTCTTCTTCTAGCAGTTGCTCTTTATCATGCTGGCCCTCAGCACCATGCATCCAGTCAACCAGCTTATCGGCCATTAGCCACAAGCAAATACCTGCGATAAAGGCCATAATGGCAACGCCGCCAAAGGTGCTAAGTGGTCCACCTTCGCCAACTAGTTTACCGATTTCGGCGGCTACGTAGTTACCCAAGCCCGAGAATAAGAACCACATACCCATTAGTAACGAAGTAAATTTAAGTGGTGCTAGCTTCGAGACCATAGATAAACCAATCGGCGATAAGCACAGCTCACCCATGGTGTGGAAGATATACGCCATCACTAACCAAATTACATGGGCTTTCATATTGGCATCATCGCCAATTTGTAAAGCCGCTCCGACCATAGAAATAAACCCTAGGCCAAGGAAGAACATGCCTAAGGCAAACTTACGTGGTGAATCGGGTTCTTTATCACCCATGCGGATCCATAGGCTGGCAAAAATAGGCGCTAAGATAATGATGAAAATAGGGTTAACTGCTTGCAACCAACTGGCCGGCATTTCCCAACCAAAAAACACCAAGTCGGTTTTGTATTTCGCAAAGAGGTTCATTGACCCTGCTGCTTGCTCAAACCCAGCCCAGAAGATGATAGTGAAAAAGCTCATAATGAGGATCACTTTAACGCGGTCGCGCTCTTCACTGGTTAGCGGCTTTTTGTTTGCGCCTTGGTCGTCCTCAGACTGCTTAGCAGATGGCACAGTACCAATGCTACCTAAGTATTTTTTGGCTAGTAGTAACTGCAACACCACACCCAGTAGCATACCGACGCCGGCAGTGAGGAAGCCGTATTGATAGTCAAACTTTTCACCGATAGAACCAACGACGAAGTAACCTAAAATAGAGCCTAAGTTGATCCCCATATAGAAGATGGTAAAGGCGCCATCGCGGCGTTTATCACCTTCGCTATATAGGTCTCCCACCATGGTAGAGATATTAGGTTTGAAGAAGCCGTTACCTAGAATTAGTAGCGCTAAGCCTAGGTACATCATCTCTTTCTCAAAGCCTGACACCATGGCATGAGGCGTGCCTAAAGCAAATTGGCCGAGGGCCATGGTGAGGCCACCGAAAATGATGGCTTTTCGCTGACCAGATACATTGTCGGCAAACCAGCCACCGAGTACCGGTGTTACATAAACAAGCAGCGCATAGATACCCAAAATGCTGAGTGCATTTGATTGTAGCGCTTTGTGATATTCGTCTTGGGCGTTGGCACTTAAAGGGTCAATACCAAAATAAGCCATATCCCAACCCATGGCTGCGGCGGTGGCGATAGTGGAAAGGTAAAGCACGAAGATGCCGCGCATACCGTAATAGCTCATGCGCTCCCACATTTCTGTGAAAAATAGCAAAAAGAGCCCTTTAGGGTGACCGAAAAGATCACCTGTTTTAGGTGCTGAACTCATGAAAATTTACTTCCTAAATAAATCAGTATCAAAGGCTGTGAGCCTTGAATACTATTACTGCAATTTACAGTACTGCCGTACTGTCACTTATTTAGGCCTTATTATTATTGTTATGATGTTCAAGTATTACTTCGGCGACGCCAAGTAATGGTGTGCCATAACCTCAACTGGAGTCTGAGGGGGCACATTTTATGTGAACGGGTGGCCCGCTATCACCATGGTAAAAAAGCGAGGTTATGCATAGAATTGCACGCGCTGCGCTGCTTTATCCTGATGACAAGCGCGCGACAGTATACATAGAGCCATGCATCAGGGGAAGCACTGACGCTTAACCGCCAATGAACCCAGAGCGCTACCATGCTGGCTTTTTAGCCTTATATTGTGCAATCCAGACGATAACTTCTTGGCGTGGGGGTATAAAATAGAATCGATTATTTGTTCAATTTTCTTTACGTTTTGCTATCCATCTTAGCCTTTTATAGCGTATGATTGCGCCCAGCATTTGATTGGTAACACGTGATTGAGGGATCCATGCGCCTTGAAATATATTGCCAAGACCGAATCGGTATCGCCCAAGAGATACTGAATATCCTGGTGAGCTACCAAGTTGACCTAAAAGGCATCGAAGTAGATGCTAAGCATTGTCGTATGTATGTCAGCTTCCCCCCCATCGAGTTTGAGCAATTCCAAAAAATTATGCCTTCTATCCGCCTAATTGACGGTGTTGAAGACGTTCGAACAACCGCATTTATGCCCTCCGAGCGTGAGCATAACGAGCTTAATACGCTGCTCAGTGCGCTCCCCGATGGCGTTATCTCCATTGATAACAAAGGTTGGGTGCGGTTGTGTAATGCTGCGGCATGTCGCGACTTACAATTGAGCGAGCAAGACGTGGTCGGTGCCAATATCAATAACCTCCTTAAAGGCTTTAATTTTACTCGCTGGTTAGAGGGGTCAGAGGTATTAGGACAAACCACCCGTGTGGAAGTGGCCGGAGAAGATTTCATTGCCGATATTCTGCCTATCTCTGTGCCTCAAGGTGAAGAGCAAGACGCCTTGGCGGGGGCGGTTATCAATATCAAATCACAAAGTCGTTTAGGTCAACAAGTCAGTGCATTTCGCCGCTATGGCCAAGAAAGTTTCGCCACCATACATAATTATTCAACGGCGATGCGCCGCACTGTACGCGAGGCACGCAAAATGGCGCAGCTTGATGCGCCGATATTGATCACCGGTGAAACGGGCACAGGTAAAGAGCTTATGGCCAGAGCCTGCCACTATGCCTCTAATCGTTCGGTTAAACCCTTTATTGCGTTGTCATGCGCCTCTTTGCCTGATGATGTTGCCGAATCAGAGTTATTTGGTTATGCCGGATATGAAGACAACGCCGCACCCAAACGCGGGGTATTAGAGCAAGCCGATGGCGGCACGGTATTTTTAGATGAGGTTGGCGAGATGTCGACCCAGCTGCAGACCAAACTGCTGCGCTTCTTACAGGACGGTACTTTCCGCAAGGTCGGCGATGAGAACGAAGTAAAGGTCAATGTGCGCATTATCGCGGCGACGCAAAAAGATCTTCCAGCCATGGTGCAAGAGGGAGGCTTTCGCGAGGATCTCTATTATCGTATTAACGTACTGACGCTGGAAATATCACCATTGCGTGACAGAAAAGCAGATATTGGGCCCCTGGCCGAGCACTTTGTGCAAAAGTATGCGCAGCAAAACGGCGCGACGGTACCTAGCTTAAGTAAAGAGTGTATTGAGTATTTGGAGCAGTATCCATGGCCGGGCAATGTGCGGCAATTAGAAAATGCCATTTACCGCGCGGTATCTTTGCTCGATGATAGCGAATTGACGGTGGAGCACTTGCAACTTCCGAGCTTCACCAATGATCTTGGTTACTTGGAGTCTGATTTTGAAGGCAGCCTAGATCAGGCGGTAAAACGCTTTGAAGCTACGTTATTGCGTAAACTTTACCCTGCATACCCAAGCTCTAGACAGCTTGCAAAGCGTTTGGGCCTGAGTCACACCGCTGTAGCAAATAAGCTGCGTGAATACGGGATAAACCGAAAAACGGTCAAAGTTTAATAATGGCGCCGTTAGGCGCTATTTTTTTGTGCCCATGTTCTTAGTGACCCCACTGACGGTGATTGATTCAACGCCCTCAGCTGCGAAATTTACTTTTATAGCGGCATTATTGCTGGTGAAAAAGTAACTGCGATCATCAATATGTAACTCGTAATTGCCTTTAACCTGTTGCTCAAATTGTCCTTTCTCTAGGCGAATTACATGTTCGCCGAGTTGCCAGTAAAAGCTGTCAAACCAGCCAGAGTGGAACTCTTGCAGCCATACTTGGCTGTCGTCTTTACTAAGCACTAAGGCCAAAGAGTATGACTCGGGGAGGGTGTCCATATCATAACTTTTGTTGCCGATACGCAACGTACCTTGCTCACTGTCCCAAGCGAAACCGAAGGTGAAAGGCGTTTGTTGTCCGGCGCTGTTTGCGGTTGTGCCCTTACCGACGTAATCAAAATCAGCAAAGCAAGGCATACTCATTGCCAATGTGGCCAGAGCAAATAAAGTTGGTTTCATATTAACCCCTTTGTGAGCGAGAAGTTTTAACCATAAATGACCTAGCGTCGCTGCGCAACTAACGCACTAAGGTGCTCGACGACTCAAGCAATGCTATGATGGTGGTCTTACCTGTTTCTTAACACGCTACCACAAGGAGAGCGCGGTGAACTTATACTTCCGTTTATTATGGCTGTTTTTCAAAATCAAAGGTAATAAAACACAACAGCCGCTGTTGGATACGGTCGATATTGACTTTCGGGCCTGGCCACTGGATTGCGACATTAATTTACATTTAACGAATTCTCGTTATTTGGCGTTAATGGATATCGCTCGGACATGGATGACTGCGCGTTTAGGACTATTGCGAGCGGTGATGA
This sequence comes from Pseudoalteromonas sp. CO325X, assembly GCF_004208955.1. Taxonomy (NCBI): domain Bacteria; kingdom Pseudomonadati; phylum Pseudomonadota; class Gammaproteobacteria; order Alteromonadales; family Pseudoalteromonadaceae; genus Pseudoalteromonas; species Pseudoalteromonas sp. CO325X. The sequence continues at coordinate 230,354 of NZ_SGPG01000021.1, read as the reverse complement.
AACGCCGTTGGTTCCCTGTGGTTAATGCGACAGCAATCACCTATATTCGCGATGTAAAACCATGGCAAAAATTCACGGTTTCGACCCGATTGGTAGGCTGGGATCACAAGTATTTTTACATCGAGCAAAAATTCACCTCACACCGAGGCCTGCATGCCATTGCTTATGTACGGGGCGTGTTTCGCTCGCGAAAAGGGGTCGTCGATATCGAAGAGATTTTGGCGCTGGCTGATTTTAATGATGAGGCACCCATTTTGCCGCCGGAAATCATGCACTGGAAAGCCATGTTGGAGCAAAAAAAAGCGACTAACAAGAATTAGCCGCTTTAGTTGCTTACATTAGCAAGTGGTAACCGTGAATCGGTATTAGAAGGTGTAACGCACACCTAGCATCGCCACAACAGGGTCAATTTTGACATCGACGGTCAGCGCTTTCTGGCCGTTTGCATATACACTGGCATCGCTATCAATGTCCATGTAGCTCACCATACCGTGTAAACCCCAGTGCTTGTCGAATGCATAGTTAAAGCCAACTTGAGCGGCCAAACCAACTGAGTCGTCAAGCTTGAGTTCAACATCATCAGTCCCTAACGTGGTTTTTAAGTCTTGGCTTGCTTGCTCATCAAAAAACACCGTGTAGTTTACGCCGGCACCCACAAAGGCACGGAACTTATCACCTGCTTGGCCAAAGTGGTATTGACCTAATAGCGTGGGTGGAAGGTGCTTAATGTTACCAATTTTCGCACCTTCAAGGCCAAGGCGACCATTAACGTCATGGCTAAATGGCGTGGCGGCGATAAGTTCAATGGTCCAATTGTCATTGAGTGCATAATCGAACGTGAGACCAAGCTGAGTATCATCGTCGGCGTTAAGCCCTAAGGTTGGGGCTTCGTTAATTTTAGACACTTCACTATCAGGGTTTACGTTGATAGCGCCAACGTTAACACTTAGGTTAGCGTGAGCGTATGAAGAGGTGCCAAGGAAAAGGCCAATTAGAGCTGCGCTGAGTGTTTTTTTCATCATCATATTCCTGTTCGATACATCGGAAAAGCTTTGCTGTTGGCGCCATTATCACTACTTAAGAAAAATAAAAACTGTTCTAGATCAAGCTTTGCCTCAGGTACGCTGCAGAGCGATTAAAAACCTTGATTTAGATTAAACTTTTATCCATTTCATGCACACAAAGGAGAGTTCATAAGCTGACATTAAGATGTCATATGAGCAGGTTGTAATAGCCTTACCAACAGCTGCAACAGGGCAGGCGTTATGCAATTGAACACATCGCAACAACAACGCGTTAATCAAGATAATGTCGTTTCATATTTACAACAGCTTATTCGGTTTCGCTCCATTACCCCTGAGCAAGGTAGGGCTATCAATTGGTTACAACAACAGCTGCAACAGCGTGGTTTTAATTGTCATGTATTCACCTGTCATGGTGTCACGAACCTTGTTGCCGATTGCTACTTTGGTCCAGGCGTCAAGTTTGCCTTTTGTGGCCATATCGATGTTGTACCTGCTGATGCATCGCGGTGGCATGTTGATCCCTTTGCTGCTGAGATAATCAATGGTGAAATTATTGGCCGAGGAGCCGCTGATATGAAAGGCGGCGTCGCAGCAATGTTGGAAGCGACCGATAGGGTGCTCATGCAAAGCCCAACACAGGGGCACTTTTATTGGTTGATCACCTCTGATGAGGAAGGTGAGGCTCTTTATGGCAGTGCGGAAATAGCTAACTATCTCGCCGCCCAAGGTAAACATCTTGATGTCTGCCTAGTAGGTGAGCCCACAGCGGATAAACGCGTTGGCGATACCATCAAAAATGGCCGCCGTGGTGCACTTTCAGCACGTATTGAAGTTCTTGGTAAAGCCGGGCATGTGGCTTACCCCGAGCACAGTGTGAATGCCGCACATTTGGCTGCTCAGATGAGCATGGCCTTGCAACAAATAGATTGGCAAAAAGATATTGAAGGGTCGAAAACAACATTACAAATAACTGGTCTCACAGTCCCTAACAGTTTAGATAATTTGGTGCCAGCCAGCTGCTTTATAGAGTTTAATGTGCGTTATAGTCATGGTTATCGTAGTGAAAGCGTTAAACGCTTAATCACCGCCGCCTTGGCGCCTTGGCAGCAACATACGACAATTAGTTGGCAGCGTCCCTGTGAGCCTTATTACACGGCGGGTGGGGGAGCGTACGACCTGCTCGCAGCGTTGGAAGAAGCTATTTACCAAAGCACTCAGAGTTACCCGCAACTGAGTACCAGTGGCGGCACCTCTGATGGGCGCTTTTTTGCCAGTGCTGACACCCAAGTGGTCGAATGCGGTGTACGTAACCACACCATACATCAAGACAATGAGCGTGTGGCTGTGAGTGATTTAGCTAAGATCACCGAAATCTATGAGCGCACATTGGCGCATTTTTTCACTAAATAACTCAAGTGAGTCATGAAAAAGCCGGCATACGCCGGCTATTTTTTGGTTGGGGGTTGGTTAATCCCTATTGCAGGTGCGCTTAATGAGGGTTTCGTTGTTAAGGTAACGGCGCGCCTTTTTTTCTTTTAGCTTTGCCATATCTACCAGTACTAGGCCATCGATACAGTTGTTGAAGTCGGGGTCCACACTGAAGCTTAAAAATGAGACGCCCTGAGGCTGGCAAAGTTCAGTGTATTGTTTGAAGAGCGTGGGAACTTGTGCTCCCATATTGGCAAGCACGTGTTTTAACTCTGCAAAGTCAGCTTTTGCATCACTGCCATTAAACAAACGTTGGCACTGCTCTTTTACACATTCGCTGTATTTAAACTCATGTTTAGCCGTTGCCAACGGCTGTTGCTGAGCGTAGTAATGCTGATAATAATAAACTAATAGCTCTTTGGCATTTTGAGGCAGAGCATTAGATAAACTGACGGCCCCAAATAAATAGCGATATTGCGGGTAGCGACTAATAAACGCACCAATACCAAACCATAAGTAATCGAGGCTTTTGCGGCCCCAGTACTTGGGTTGCACAAAGCTTCTGCCAAGTTCGATGCCAGCACCGAAGTAAGGCGCCATATCGTCTTGGTAGTTAAACAAACTGTCCGTGTATAACCCTTGGCGTCCGTGTTTGGCAATAATATCATCGGCACATGCAAGGCGGTAAGCGCCCACAAGCTCTAGCTGCTTAGGATCCCATAGAATGAGGTGGTGATAGTCCATGTCATATTTATCGATATCACGGCGGCGACCACTGCCTTCGCCAACAGCGCGAAAGGCGATTTCACGAAGGCGTCCGAGCTCACGAAATAGCGGTGAACTGCCTTGGTAATTATATAAGTAGATTTGCATGCCATCTTGGGTTTCTCCCAGACGCTCGCATTCACCAAGCGCCCCTACTAAGGCTTGGCGGCACTCGGCGTGGGCAATAGGGGCTTGGGTTTTTAACAGTTCAGGCTTTTTAGTCCCCAATCTATATAGCTGTTTACGAATAAGTCGGCTGATCTCTTTGTCATTAAGGTTATCAATAAGGTAAGACTTCGGCGGAATGGCAGTGCCTATTTCGAACTCCAGCGACTTTTGCCGTTGCTTAAACATTTCTTGAACTAATAATAAGGTGGCAAGCGGCTTGTAAATCATCGACGTACCGTAAAACAGCGGACTGTTCTTAGCTTTTACTAAAATCGGTAAGATGGCCGCATTGGCCTTTTTGGCTATACGCAGATAGCCATTGTTCCACTTGCAGTCTTTAACGCCTGTTGGGCGTAGCCGCGACACTTCGCCAGCAGGGAAAATCAACAAGGCTCCTTCAGCTTTAAGGTGCTGATGAATGGCATTGAGTTCTTGCTTGCGGCTGTTGCCAGACATGTTATCAACCGGCAGTAGTAATGAGTGCATTGGCGTTACACTCATCAGCAAACGGTTGGCAACAACACGGATATCCGGGCGTACGCGAGCTAGCACACTGATCAGCGCCAAGCCATCCAGTGAGCCAATTGGGTGATTCGCGATAATTACTAGGCGGCCTTCGCTTGGGATATTATCCAACTGTGATGAGCTAAAGCGAGCACTGAAGTCCAGCTCTTCGAGTACTTGCTCGATAAACTCTAATCCTTGTAGGTGAGGATAGGTATCGGCAAAAGCAACAAACTCTTGTTCGTGTAATAAATAGCCCAGCCCTTTCTTTACCAGGCCTTTTACTTTTGGTGAGTTGGCAAGACTCGGTAAGTTATCTTCAACCACTTTATCAATACTGATCATATTACCACCCTTTGGTAACGAGATTAGCCACAGGGTAAGAATTAACCATGACATCAAAGTGTAAAATAGATGACAGTTTCAAGACGACATCGGGTTGTGGGATACTGAGGCAAACTATCGCTGTGATGGAGATAATATGAGTTTATTAGTGGCAATTGCGAACAGAAATACAGATAAGCTGCAGAGCATGCTTAAACAGCAACTGGGTGAGCAGCAAGTGCAAGTATGGCCTGATATTGAGGATGCTGCAGCGATTGATATGGTGCTTGGCTGGCAGGTACCAGCTGAGGTGTTTAGTGCTTTACCAAATCTAAAAGCGGTGTCTTCTTTTGGTGCCGGTGTCGACGGCCTTAACCTGGATGCCATTGCAGATCATGTGCCGGTCACGCGTATTGTTGATAATGAGCTGGCAGCAGATATGGCTGAATACGTATTAACTCACGTGCTGCTGCATAAATCTCATATGCCTCGTTACTGGCGCCAACAAAGTAGCAAACAATGGCGAGCGAAGCGGGTGCGCGCACACAATCGCGTCGGCCTGCTCGGTTATGGTCAGCTTGGTAGCGCTATTGCGCAGCGTTTAGCGGCTAATGGCTTTACTATCAAAGCGTGGTCGAACTCAGAAAAACCTGACACAGCGACGGTGACACACTTTTGCGGTGATAGCGGCCTAAACGAGATGCTTGCGCATGTCGATTTTTTGGTTTGTATACTGCCTTTGACTGCTAAGACCCGCAATATAATTGATGCTGAGCTGTTGGCAAAACTGCCTGCGCATGCGGTATTAATTAATGTTGGCAGAGGAGAGCATGTATGTGAAAGACCATTACAAACCGCACTATCAAAACACACTTTAGGCGGTGCCACCCTTGATGTGTTTCGCCAAGAACCTTTGCCAGAGGAGAGCCCTTTATGGCACCAAGAAAACCTCATTTTGACCCCGCATTGCAGTGCGCTTAGCCGCATTGAAACGGTTGTTGAGCAAGTGGTCGACAACTATCAACGCTTGCAGTCTGGGCAAACATTAAAGCATCTTATTAGCCGCGAACGAGCTTATTAAGTTGTTTTAATAGGAACTAAACACTGTGTAAGTAAACAGCTTGTTAAGTTTTAGTCAGTTGCTATAGTAAACAAGCTACATGCTTGATGTATAAAAAAAATAACAAGTTAGGCTATTTTATTAGCCGCAACCTTTATAGGAAGCGCTATGAAACATAATCAAGGCGGAGCTAAGCTCAGCTATGTGTTGTTTTGGGTTGCTTTGCTGGGACTCGCAGCTTGGTTCAACCAAGCCAATGCCATGCCGCTGTAAAGCTCCTATTTGTAACTGACATTCGACGGACAAAATGCCGAAGCCTAGGGTTTCGGCATTTTTATTTTCAGCGTTTAGCGTGGCGTTCGCGGTTTTCTAATTTCTTATCGGCACTTTTCTTTAATAGCACGTAGGTTGCGCCTAGGCCGCCATGGGGCTTCAACGCACTGTGGCAGGCAAGCACACAGGACAATTGTTTGAGCCAATGATTGACGTAGCTTTTGAGCAGCCCTTTCTGGGATTGATTACGCTCCCCAGTGCCGTGACGCACTAACAATACGCGAATGTTACGCTGGTGGCAGTCGCTCACCGTTTCATACAGTGCCTGGCGTGCCTGAAGCAGTGATTGACCGTGCAAGTCGAGTGTGGCGTCAACGCCATATTTTCCTAAGCGAAGGTTTTTGTACACGCCGTCTTGTACACCATCTTTTTTGTAGGCGATAAAATCGAGTGGGTCAATCAAATCAATGTATTCGGTGCTGAGGATGTTGTCATCTAACTCTGCATCTAACTGCGCCGCCAAACGTTTGTGTTGTTGCGCGAGGGTGGGCGTGGTGTGCGGTTCGAAGTAGCTTACCTTATCGTTTTGCTTGAGCGGCGTTACATCCTCCATTAGCTCTGCGAAAAGATCCGAGTCTGGGCTTTTATGAGACGCTGTCATGATGACCTCGCTTACATGGTTACTACTAGCTTTATACTAGCCCAATATACGGTGTCAGTACTATGATGATCACTCTCGATAGTACTGACTGCGTATTTTTAAACCAATTCAAGCTAAACCGATGGGCCACTGATGCGCTGTGTGTACACCTTAAATAAATAAAACGTATTAATTAAAACCAGGGAGATGTTAGTCAGTCCATTGGGGGTTACTAATTGTTGCGCATGCACAAAAAATAACAGACCAATCGCTACACTTGCGCCAATGCGCAGTAAGCGTCCATGACTAATAAAAAATGCGCCAATAGCCAGTGCTCCAAGCAAAATCTGAATTCCCAAGTTGACGTCCAAGGTGTATCGCTCCACAACGTGATGGTTAAAAAAGGAGCGCTATTATGCGAACGTGAAGGCCCTTAAGCAAGCGAAAAAATATATCTTTTTCGGATAAGTTTTTCTAACTTGAAAAAAGATGCACTAAGACTGCAAAAAAACCTTCTTGTTTGATGATTTCATAGCGATGACAAGTATCTGCTTGCGTGCGATCTCGGCATAAGTACATGGCCTTGTTGGCGTCTATGGATTGCAGGTAAAGCTCTGAATCTACGAGTGTTGGGCCACCAAGTAGGGTGGGCACGTAAATGCTACTGGCCACTAACCCCAGCTTTTGATAAGTGATCAACTGAGGTTTTGGCATCAGCATAAATATTGCCAGCAGCGCTAATAACGTAAATAAAATAATTTGGCCTAACTTACCCTTTGGTTTGGTGCGCTGCGGAGCTCCTTGGCGCGACGGCTCATCCTGCTGTGCTTGGTGCTGCGAGGCGTTATCTGCCGAAGAGGGCGGCCGCTTAATTCTTTTTGGCGTCGCTGCTTGCTTCAAGAGTGAATGCTTTTTAGTTTTTTTTACCATAACGCTCTACACACAGGTTTACTTGGCCTAAACTATATAGGACTCTATAATATAAACGTTTTTTTAGTATAGCGTGGCTAGGGCTGGAAGTTAACTTAAACCCCAGTGGCTAAGGCGCAAATTAGGGAAGGTCCAATGGATGAGGATATAGCGATTTTAATCGTGGATGATGTGGGTACGGTGCGTAGCTTTTTACATCAAACGTTAATGCATTTAGGCATTGAAAATGTAGATGAGGCGGCAAACGCTGCGCAATGCATGTCTGCGTGCGCGAATAAAGAGTACGATATTATCTTTCTCGACATCGAATTGCCTGACGGCGATGGCAAAGACATGATTGCAGACATAAATAGTCAGCTCCCCGAGGCCAATGTGGTTATGGTCAGCGCTCACTCAACAATTGATAATGTTAAGGACGCAATTGATAAAGGCGCTAAGGGGTTTGTGGTTAAGCCGTTTTCGCCCAAGAAAATAGCAGCCATGCTGAAAAAGTTTTATCCCAACATGGAATTTGTTTGATTTCTTGAATTATAGGCATAAAAAAACCGGCTAATGCCGGTTTTTTGCGTTATCAAAAAACTAAATTATAGTGCTTTGATTTTCGCTGCAAGACGGCTCTTATGGCGAGCAGCCTTGTTTTTATGGATTAGACCCTTAGTCGCGTAACGGTCTAGGATAGGTGTTGCTTGTGCGAAAGCAGCTTGTGCCGCTTCTTTGTCGCCAGCTTCAATAGCAGCAGATACTTTTTTGAAGTATGTACGCATCATTGAACGACGGCTTGCGTTGTGCTGACGGCGTTTTTCGCTCGTTACAGCGCGTTTCTTTGCAGACTTGATGTTAGCCAAGGTTTGCTCCTAACAATCTTAAATAAAGCTTATATTTAAAGGCCGTGGACTATGCCCTCTTTTTTCCAATTTGTCAATCAAATTAACAAAAGACAAAGCAAACTGCGGGAGTAACGAATCGCCAATGGCTACCGGGAGACACATATATACAGTGCAAAGTTGGGTTAACGCACTATATACCCAAATAAATGATTGGTCTGTTATTGCAGTTTAGGCCTCTGACCTCGGCGGATTATAGCAAAGCTATTAGGCAACCACCAGCGCTGTATTCGCTGCCTATTTGTTGGCATAATGCCGCCATTATCGTTTGCCTCAGTGAGGATATGTGGCTAACAGTTTATTTCGTTCTGGCATGATAGTCAGCGCCATGACCATGATATCGCGCGTACTGGGCTTAGTGCGTGACGCCGTTGTGGCAAATCTTTTAGGAGCTAATGCGGCTGCCGACGTATTCTTATTTGCTAATCGCATTCCCAATTTTTTACGCCGTTTATTTGCAGAAGGGGCCTTTGCCCAAGCTTTTGTGCCAGTGCTCAGTGAAATCAAGGAGCAGCAAGGTGATGATGCCGTGCGCTTATTTGTAGCGCGGGCGGCAGGCACCTTAGGCACTATCTTGTTGGTGGTGACCATTGTTGGCGTGATAGGTTCGCCCATAATCGCCGCACTGTTTGGTGCTGGGTGGTTTGTTGATTGGTACCAAGGCACAGGTGAGGGCGATAAATTTATTTTAGCTTCGGCGCTGTTGAAGTGGACCTTCCCGTATTTATTTTTTGTTTCGCTGGTCGCGCTCAGTGGCGCCATATTGAATGTGTATAACCGCTTCGCGGTGGCGGCCTTCACCCCGGTGCTGTTGAACGTCGCCATTATCAGCAGCGCTATATACTTGCATCAGTATGTCAGCATTGGAGCTTACGCTTTAGCTATCGGTGTGTTCATTGGTGGGGCGGTGCAATTAGCCTTTCAGTTACCGTTTCTATACCGCGCCAAAATGCTAGTGAAACCACGATGGGGGTGGCAAGACCCTGGCGTGGTCAAAGTGCGAAAACTGATGATCCCAGCGTTATTTGGTGTATCGGTATCGCAAATCAACCTCTTTCTCGATACCGTGATTGCCTCTTTTTTGGTGACTGGCTCCATCGCCTGGTTGTACTACGCGGACAGGCTCATTGAATTTCCTTTGGGTTTATTCGGCATTGGCATTGCCACGGTGATTTTACCGACCTTATCCAAACTCCACGCCGGTGATAAAGGATCTGATTTTCAGCACACCTTAGATTGGGGAGTGCGTTTTGTGATCTTTCTAGGGTTGCCTGCCATGCTAGGACTGATGGTAATAAGCCCGTTGATTATTACCGTGTTATTTGACCACGGTGCGTTCGCAAGCGCTGAGGTGGATCATGTCCGCGCAGTGTCCTTGGGGGTGGCCGCCTATGCCGTTGGTCTGGTCAGCTTTATGCTGATTAAGGTATTAGCGCCGGGCTTTTACGCTCGTCAGGATACCCGCACGCCGGTGCGCATCGGCATTATCGCCATGGTTTTGAATATGGTATTTAACTTACTGCTCGCCCCGTTTATTGGGTATTTGGGCCTCGCGTTGGCCACCGCACTCTCTGCGACTTGTAACGCCCTATTGTTATATCGACAGCTGGCTAAAGAGCAGGTTTATCATTTTTCAAAAACCAGTGTCATCTTTACTGGCAAATGCTTATTTGCTACTGCCTGTATGGGGGCGGCGGTGTATGCTTTACAAAGCCAGTTTATGTGGCAGCAATGGCCTTTTTATGAGCAAATCGCTTTGTTGGCAGGGCTGATTTTTGTGGCGATGAGTTGTTACTTTGGCGTGCTATTCATTATGGGCGTGCGCCCAAGTATGATAAAAAACGTGGCAACTACTGAATCACATTAAAAAAAAGATTATAATCGAGCACTTTCGTCAGTCGTAGTGCGTAAAACAAGGCCTTTTAGAAATGGAGCTGATACGCGGGATCCACAATATTCGAAGCCAACATCATGGCTGTGTACTCACCATAGGCAATTTTGATGGTGTGCACCTGGGTCATCGAGAGGTGATAAAAGGTTTATTGCGTGATGCTAGCGCGCTGAACTTACCCAGCACCGTGATGTTATTTGAGCCGCAGCCGCAAGAGTTCTTTTTAAAAGAACGGGCTCCGGCACGCTTGACTCGACTACGTGATAAGCTTGCCTTACTCGCTAAGCTGGGCGTGGAGCGGGTGGTCTGCGTGAGCTTTAATAGCCGCTTTGCCAGCCAAAGTGCAGCTGAATTTGTTAGTGAAGTATTGCTGAAAAAGCTTGGCGTCAAAGCACTCACTGTGGGCGACGACTTCCGCTTTGGCAAAGGCCGCAGTGGAGACTTCTCGTTGCTCAAAGCCATGGGTGAAACAGCCGGTATGGCGGTGAAAAGCACCGAGAGTTTTAAAAAGGCCAATGCACGAGTCAGCAGTACAGCTATTCGTGAAGCGCTCAGAGCCGGTGACTTAGAACTGGCTAAAGCGATGCTGGGTCACGATTACGCCATTAGCGGACGCGTGATTCACGGTTGGAAAAAAGGCCGGGAGCTTGGCTTTCCAACGGCCAATGTGGCTCTGAAGCGGCAAGTTTGTCCGCTCAGCGGTGTCTTTGCGGTGCAAGCTAAAGTGGGTACGCACACTTATAACGGCGTCGCGAATGTGGGCAATAAGCCCACCTTTAACGGTACCCGAGCCTTGTTGGAAGTACACTTGTTTGATTTCCAACAAAGCATCTATGGGCAATTTATCGAAGTGCAGCTTAAAGCTAAGCTGCGCGATGAACACAAATTCAATGGTCTTGATGCCTTGGTGGCGCAAATTAATCAAGATATTATCGAGGCCAAACAGTTTTTTACTTTATCGACTACCGCAGATGTCAGCGGCGGTCTGTAGCCGGAACGGAAAGTAGGATTAATGAGCGACTATAAACATACCTTAAATTTACCGGAAACTGAGTTTCCCATGCGCGGCAACCTGGCCAAACGCGAACCAACCATGCTTAAGCAATGGTACGAGCAAGACTTGTACGGCAAAATTCGTGCAGCAAAAAAAGGTAAGCCGTCTTTCATTTTGCATGATGGCCCTCCTTATGCGAACGGTAACATTCACTTAGGTCACTCTGTTAATAAAATCCTTAAAGACATTATTATCAAGTCTAAGACGCTTTCAGATTATGATGCGCCTTATATTCCCGGCTGGGATTGTCACGGGCTACCGATCGAGCTGATGGTAGAAAAGAAAGTCGGTAAGCCAGGCAAAAAAGTGTCGGTGGCGGAATTTCGCCAAAAATGTCGTGAGTATGCGGCGAAACAGGTAGACGGCCAAAAAACTGATTTCAAACGCTTGGGTGTGTTAGGGGATTGGGATAAGCCTTACCTGACAATGAACTATGATTTTGAAGCCAATGCCATCCGCACCCTAGGTCGCATTATCGATAAAGGTCACCTGCATAAAGGGGCGAAACCGGTGCACTGGTGTACCGACTGTGGTTCAGCGTTGGCGGAAGCCGAAGTGGAGTACCAGGATAAACAGTCACCGGCTATCGATGTGAAATTCACCTTCGTCGATCAGCAGGCCATTGTTAGTGCTTTTGACTTGGCTGAGGGCCATCAAGGAAATGGTCCAGTAGCCACAGCGATTTGGACGACAACGCCATGGACTCTACCGGCAAACCGCGCCGTTGCTGTACATGAGAATTTAGAATATGCCCTAGTGCAGGTCGAAGATGAAGGCCTGCAGCAGCGTTTTGTGCTGGGTTCAGAGTTGGTCAAAGACTGCATGGACCGTTTTGGCTTTAAGCACTATCACACTTTGGGTTATGTTAAAGGTGAAGCGCTTGATAAATTGAGCGTTGCGCATCCGTTCCTCGATATCAATGTGCCTGTTATTTTGGCTGATCACGTTACCACCGACTCAGGTACGGGCATTGTTCATACCGCGCCAGGCCACGGTCAAGAAGACTATGTTGCAGGCCAAGCCTACGGCTTAGAAGTGGCCAACCCAGTGGGTGCAAACGGCGTCTATTTGCCAGACACCCCTATTTTTGCCGGTCAGCACGTATTTAAAGCCAACCCTAATGTGATTGAGCTGTTGCAAGAGAAAGGGGCGTTGTTGCATCACCATGCACTTGAGCATAGCTATCCGCATTGCTGGCGTCACAAAACCCCCATTATTTTCCGCGCCACACCGCAGTGGTTTATCTCTATGGACAAAGCCGGCCTGCGTAAAGACTCTATAGCCGAAATTAAAAAGACTCAATGGTTACCAGGATGGGGTGAAAGCCGCATTGAAAATATGGTTGAGGGGCGCCCGGATTGGTGTATTTCGCGTCAGCGTACTTGGGGCGTACCTATTGCCTTGTTCGTAGATAAAGACACCGGTGATTTGCACCCTAACAGCGCAGAATTGATTGAACAAGCTGCGCAGCTAGTGGAAAAAGACGGTATCCAGGCGTGGTACGACTTAGAGCCGCACACCTTATTAGGTGATGATGCTGAGCAGTACGTGAAGGTACAAGATACTTTAGATGTGTGGTTTGATTCTGGCGTAACCCATGCCTGCGTGATTGATGCACGTGACGAACTGACGCGCCCTGCCGATCTTTACCTTGAGGGTTCAGATCAACACCGTGGTTGGTTTATGTCATCTCTGATGACCAGTGTGGCAATTCATGGTCACGCGCCATATCGCCAAGTAATGACCCACGGCTTCACGGTGGATGAAAAAGGCCGCAAGATGTCAAAGTCTTTGGGCAATGTTATTTCACCGCAAGACGTGATGAATAAAATGGGCGCGGATATTTTGCGTCTATGGGTGGCTTCGAGTGACTTCACCGCAGAGATGACCGTGTCTGATGAAATATTCAAGCGCTCGGCGGACCGTTATCGTCGTATCCGAAATACCAGCCGCTACTTGTTAGCCAACCTTAATGGTTTTAACCCTGAGACTGACCTTGTTGAGGTGGCAGAGATGGTTGAGCTAGACCGCTGGATTGTTTCTCGCGCTGCCAGTCTACAAGAAGAGCTCATTAAGGCATACGACGAGTATCAGTTGCTATTAGTAACGCAAAAGCTCATGAACTTCTGCACGGGAGAGCTTGGCTCATTCTACTTGGATGTGATTAAAGACCGCCAGTACACGGCAAAGGCAGACTCTCATGCGCGTCGTTCGTGTCAGAGTGCGCTGTACCATATTGCCGAGGCTATGACCCGCTGGATGGCGCCAATTCTGAGCTTTACTGCGCAGGAAATTTGGCAGGCACTGCCCGGTGAGCGCGAAGAGTTTGTCTTTACCGGACAGTGGTATAACGGCCTTCAGGCGGTATCAGGTAAGTTCACTGATGAGCAGTGGCAACACGTATTAGAAGTGCGTGATGCAGTGAACAGAGTACTGGAGAATGCTCGTAAAGAAGACATTATCGGTGCCACCTTGCAAGCTGAGGTAACGCTTTATGCCGACGATACGTTAAAAGCAACACTGGATGCCCTGGGTGAAGAGCTGCGCTTTGTGTTGTTAACATCAAAAGTAACGGTGCAAGCGCTCAGTACTAAACCGGCAGAGATTGCGGATTCAGAGCTGTCAGGGCTTGGCGTACAAGTGGTGGCGACCTCGGCGAGCAAATGTGAGCGCTGTTGGCATTACTGCGATGATGTTGGCACCCACGATAAGTATGACGATCTGTGTGGGCGTTGCGTAACTAACGTTGAGGGCGATGGCGAAACACGCCAGTTTGCCTAAGCAGTAAGTAAGGAGCGAAGGTGTTAGCAAAGCGAAGTGGGCTTATATGGCTGACGCTTTCAGCGCTGGTTTTAGTGCTCGATTGGGGCACTAAAACTTGGGTTGTCAGCGCTATGTCGTTACGGGAAAGCATTGATGTTTTGCCGTTTTTTAATATTACCTATGTACATAATTATGGTGCCGCATTTAGTTTTCTCAGTGATGCCGGTGGCTGGCAGCGTTGGTTCTTAAGTGCCATTGCAGTGACTATCTCGGTGCTGCTGGTATGGTGGCTAAAGCGCTTGCCAGCGACCAATAAGCTGCTCGGCAGTGCTTATGCATTGGTGCTCGCGGGAGCACTCGGTAACCTTTACGACCGACTACACTATGGGTATGTTATCGACTTTATCCATGTCTATTATCAGGACTGGCATTATCCCGCGTTTAACATTGCCGATTGCGCCATTTGTATTGGTGCGGCGCTGTTATTATTCGATGCCTTTAAATCCAGCAGTAAAGAGGAGCAGGCCCATGAGTAACATGGTGATCGGTGCTAATTCCGAGGTTGTTTTTCATTTCTCTATCAAGCTCAGCGATGGCTCTGCAGCGGATTCTACTAAAGTGCACGATAAGCCGGCTAAGCTGACCATTGGCGATGGCAGCTTAACGGAAAACTTTGAAAAATGTTTGCTAGGGCTGTCGGCTGGTGATGAGAAAAGCTTTGAGCTTGAGCCAGAGGATGCCTTTGGCCAGCCTAACCCTGACAATATTTATCATGTTGATAGAAGCAAATTCGGCAGTGATGCACCGGCTCAAGTCGGTGCCATTATTGCGTTTACTCAGCCCGATGGTACTGAACTTCCTGGTGTTGTTCGCGAAGTGGTTGGCGAGTCGGTCACTATTGACTTTAACCACCCGTTAGCCGGGCAAAAGTTAACCTTTGAAGTGGAAATTTTGGAGGTCACAAACCCATGAAAATAGTGCTTGCTAACCCGCGTGGGTTTTGTGCTGGTGTCGACCGGGCTATCAGTATTGTTGAGCGGGCTTTGGATATTTTTGAGGCGCCAATTTATGTGCGTCATGAAGTCGTGCATAACAAATATGTGGTTAATGGTTTAAAAAACCGAGGTGCCGTGTTTGTTGAAGAGCTGCATCAAGTGCCCGACGACAGCATCGTCATTTTTAGTGCTCACGGCGTCTCCCAAGCCGTGCGTCAAGAGGCCAAACGTCGCGAGTTAAAAGTATTCGATGCCACCTGTCCGTTAGTCACGAAAGTGCATATGGAAGTGACGCGAGCATCACGCAAAGCGATCGAGTGTATTCTCATTGGTCACCATGGCCACCCTGAGGTAGAGGGCACCATGGGGCAATACGATAATCCCCAAGGCGGGATTTATCTGGTCGAAACTCCAGAGGACGTCGCTAAGCTTGAAGTGAAAAACCCAAGCAACTTGTTCTATTGTAGTCAAACCACGTTATCGGTAGACGATACTGCTGATGTGATTGATGCGCTGCGGGCTAAATTCCCAGATATAGACGGTCCGCGCAAAGACGATATTTGTTATGCCACGCAAAACCGTCAGGATGCAGTGCGTGATCTGGCGGATAAAGTGGATGTGCTGTTAGTGGTGGGTGCGAAAAACAGTTCAAACTCTAATCGGTTGCGAGAGCTTGCCAGTAAGATGGGCACCAAAGCCTATCTTATCGATGATGCTAGCAGCATTGATGCCAGCTGGCTTGAGGGCATTGATTCTGTGGGCGTGACAGCAGGCGCATCAGCACCTGAGGTGTTAGTACAAGAAGTGATTACTCACCTGCAGTGTGCAGGTGGTGAGCAAGTCACGGAAAACCCCGGGCGTGAAGAAGACATCGTGTTTGCTGTGCCGGCCGAGCTACGATAGCAAGTATCGAGGTAAGCGTGGAACCAGCATCGCAACCGCACAGCAATCGCTACAGCCTGCTGACCACGCTTTGTCAGACCCGAGGGGTATTAAGTGCCTTGGTCGTAGGGGAGGCATTGGCGCTGATCATTAGCTTTAGTGTCAGTGCGTTGGAAAACTTCTGGGTCGTGTTAGGTCAGGTCAGCCTGCTGGTGCAGTTCATTGTTTCTCTTAGTTTTGCTCTGCTGTATGCGTTGAATGGCATTAGAGCGCAATTGAGTGACAATATCCAAGCTGGTGCAGTGATCGGCACTTTGGTGCTTGTCACTTTCATGACCACTTTATATATCAGTTATTTGGCGCTGTTTGCCGAACAAGCGCCAGTGTGGTTCGTAATTAAAAGCTGCGCCATTAGTGCGTTAGTCGCTGCGCTGTTCGTGCAGTTTATGGCCATTTATAATGAACATGCTAAGGCGCACTCAGCCTACGCCAGTGCTCAATTGGACGCGTTACAAGCGCGTATCCGCCCGCATTTTTTATTCAATACCTTGAACACCATCGCTGAATTAGCGCATCAAGATGCCCATGCTGCAGAGGACTCGGCATTAGCACTGGCATCGTTATCTCGCGCTGCTATGAACGTAGGAAAGCAAAGTACCCTTAATGACGAGCTCCAGTTAGCTCAGCGCTATATCGCTCTTGAACAATGGCGCTTTGGCACACGCCTAGCTGTGCAGTGGTCGATTCCTGATACGGTACATAACATTGCTATGCCGTGCTTGACCTTGCAGCCGTTACTAGAAAACGCAGTGTTGCACGGAGTGGAGGCTAGCGCGACCGGCTCGCTGATAGAAGTCGAGGTGTACCTCAGTGAGCAAAGCGCAACGGTGATAGTCAGCAATAGTGTGTCAGCTAACAGTGAGTCAAAACGCAGTCACAACGGCATTGCCTTAGCCAACATCCGCAAACGGCTGGCGATTTTATATCATGGTAGAGCACGATTAAGTCAGCATCGCTTTGACAATCGTTACCGAGTAAAGCTTGTGATCCCAAGAATGGAGTCTTTTAATGAAAGTATTAATCGTTGATGATGAACCGCTCGCCCAAGCCCGCGTCGCTCGCCTACTAGGTACCTACGGGCACATCCATATTGCCGGTTATGCTAGTAGTGGCGCCGAGGCGCTTGAATTGGCTGCGAAAACACAGCCAGATGTTGTCTTTATTGATGTTGAAATGCCGCAAATGAATGGTTTAGAGGCTGCTCAGCAACTCTCCGAACAGTCATTACCCCCGGCTATCGTGTTTATTACTGCCCACCCGAACCATGCTCTGGATGCCTTTAAAGTGATGCCTACAGCTTATTTGCTCAAACCACTGGAAGCGGCAGAGCTGGATAAGGTCATCAATAAGCTCGGTCAGCAAAATCGTGCGCAAGTGAACCATAAACAGCGTCAGCAATTGAGCTATAAACTGGGGAACCAGCTAAAAACACTTAGCCTTGATGAAGTGCTTTATGTCGCTCGAGATGGTAAATATACTCAGGCAGTGTGCGAAAGCACACAAGTGTTATTAGATACAAGCTTAAAAGAGCTAGAGCAGCAATTTCCCACTACATTACTCAGAGTGCACCGAAATACCTTAGTGAACCGCAATAAAGTCACATCGCTCACGCAAAGCCAGCGCCAATACCAAATTTTTCTACAAGGGTGTGAGCAACCACTGCCAGTGAGCCGTCGTGAAGTGAGCAAAGTCAAAGACTTACTCTATGGTGATAGTTCCCAATAAATGACCGTTTATACCTAATATAGTACCGCTTATTCCTTCCTGGCTTGTTCCTAATTTTAATATCATTATCCTGCCGTTAACAAAAATTAAAACATCAGGTACATTTCATGTCAGGAAGACACTCGCGACCAGCGCATCAATCTGGCTTCACCCTGCTCGAAGCACTGATTGCATTCATTATTCTCACCATCGGCTTATTGGGCACGGTTGCGCTTCAAGCCAAAGCTAAACAAGCCTCATTCGATTCTATGCAGCGCTCAGCGGCATTGGCTTTAGGCGGCGATATCATGCAACGCATTCGTGTAAATGATACGCAGACGATCGCTGCTCTGTACGCGATGACGTTTAATAGCGCCGACCCCATACAAACAATTGATTGTAACAACCAAGTTTGCGGGCCTGCTGAACTCGCTAACTATGATAGAAATCAATGGCTTGCTGCTATTAAGGCGAGAGATAACAGTGGTTCACTAGATGATGCCACCGTCTGTATCAATACCACTGAAACCGATGGGGTTGTGACCGATCGTGTGGAAGTGGAAATCATTATTGCTTGGCGGGGTAGGCAAGAACTTAATGGTGGTGACAACAGCGTTGCCTGTGGAAACTATGGAAATAACCGCCGCTTGGTGAGGTTAACCAGCACAATTCACATGAGAGCGTAACGATGAATAATAGATTTAAGAGACAGCAAGGTTTAACGCTCGTAGAAGTCATGGTGTCATTGATCGTCGGTGCGGTGATCCTCGCCGGAGTAATGTTTACTTACATTGCTATGAAAGGCACCACGAGAGACACCCTGACTATTGGTGAGCTGCAAGAAACGGGACGTTTAGCTTTGGACATCATGACCGCCGACATAGCGCAAGCCGGTTTTTGGGGAACATTTTACGAATCTAGTTTCACTGCAGCAAATACGACCATCCCTGCCGCTCCGGCGAATGATTGCCAAAGCGGCTTAAATAATGGCTCTTTTCCTGATGGCAGTAGTGTCGAATTCCGATATATTTTTGCGATTACTTCTGCTGGAGGACCGCAGCTTAACTGTATCGATGATACGGTAGCTAATTCTGATATATTGCAAGTCAAGCGCTTGGATGGGCAAAATGTCGCTCCTGGCGCGACTAATGCGCAACGCTTTTATTTCTTAGCGGCTCAAAATAGGGCCGAGTTCTCTGATAGCCCTGCCGCCGTTCTCCCGCGTCCAGATGCAACATTGTGGCCTTACAGCCATCATGTTTACTACGTGCAGGAACAGACCTTTCAAGTTCAGGGACAAACCCGTGTTATTCCCACTTTGATGCGCAATCGACTAACCACGGGCGCAGGGGGAGCAGCACCTATTCAGTCAGACGTAATTATGGAAGGAGTCGAGAACATTCACTTGTTGTTCGGTTTGGACACCAATGGTGACTCTCGTGTTGATCAATACAGTACCAGTAACAACATGACCGTTGAGCAGTGGCAGCAACAAACTGCCAAGGTATTAACTGTACAAATTAGTATTTTGATTCGTTCATTAACGCCAGATCCAGGTTTGAATTTACGAAACCAAACCTACCAACTAGGGGGCGCCAATGGGCGTGAATTAACCTTTAACGATGAATTCCGTCGTGCTGTATTCACCTCAACAGTGCAATTACGCAATGTAGGAGAAAATTTGTGGGCAATTTAAAAACTCAGCAAGGGGTCGTGCTCGTTGTAGCCTTGGTTATGCTGGTTGCTGTGACTGGGATAGCGGTGACATTAATGAGTAGCTCAAGCATTGATGTCAAAGCTACAAACGCCGCCTTGATTCGTGAAGAAGCAGATCACGAAGTTCTTGGCGAGCAAGAAACGGTGATCGCCGATGAAGTAAATCAAGAGAGCAACAGTGAGTTTTTAAACTCTCGAGCTCAAATGCCAGCGTTTGGAAACACCATTACTTTAGCTACAAATGGTGATGCAACCACATTGATGCGTGATCTCAATCCTGGCCCGATGATGTTAAATTGTCCGCGTAAGTTCAACTTTACAGAGGGCATCGTATGTAATTTGGTGGAAGTGCAGACCGCCTATGACTATGGCGCTAAAACAAGGCACCAACTTAATCTTCTCAGCGGAATCGCCCAAGAGATGTTAGAAACCAATAAAGCCCGTTGATATTCAAGGATGTAACCTGTGAAATTATTTAAATACAGCGCCATCGCGGCAGCGGTGAGCGTGAGCTCGTTTACAACTTATGCAGATGACACCGATCTTTATCTGAATCGTGATGCAAACTCTGAAGAAAAACCGAAGGTGATGATCATTTTCGATACTTCGGGGAGTATGGAGGATAATGTTGAGGATGATTGTACTGGTGATGGTTGTGATACTAAGATGGCAGTTGCTCAGCAAGCAATGAATGCCGTTATTGATGCAAATGAAGACGTGGATTTTGGCTTGGCAAGGCTTCGTAATTATTATGGTGGCTATATAGTTAAAAAAATTGGTAGCGATCATCAACAAATAAAAAGCAAGATTAGCGAGTTTGACGCTGAAGATTGGACACCTATTTCTGAAACACTGTATGAGGTCTATCGCTACATTCAAGGGGGTAGCTTAGACCAAGCCAAAAATGTCAAAAAAAGAGATAAAAGCATTGATAATGGCAGGAAGTACACCTCTCCTTTTGCCAGTGATACAGCAGCGCGATGTGATAATTCGGTGAACATAGTCTTGATGACTGACGGTGATCCCACATGGGATATGGATAGAAATACCGAAATAGAAACAGAGTTCTTTGATACTTTTAACCACTTACCCTCTCCACTACCAGGAAAGCCTGGCGATGCTAGTGATGGGACAGGAGATAGTCACCTTCATTCTTTGGCAAGGTTGATGTACGGTATTCCTGCGACTGCCAATAATAATGGCTTTGCTGTTGACCTCTATAAACCAAATGATAACGTCAAGCACTTTGCCCGTGTGTTTACTGTGGGCTTTGGTGATGGACTTTCTTCCCAGGGCTTAAAAATTCTCGAAGATACTGCCGCATATGGCGGGGGGCAATATAAAAAAGCAGATAATGCCAGTGAGCTATCTTCCGCGCTAACACAAACCATTAATAGTATTCGCCAAGTGAGCGATACATTTGCGGCACCTGCCTTTGCCAGTAATAACTTCGATAAAACACAAAGCCGCGACTCGCTTTATTATGCCATGTTCTATCCTAGTGAAACGTCGCGATGGTCAGGCAATTTGAAAAAGTTGAAAGTTAAAGGTGATAAGGTCGTGGCCACCGGAGAAGTCGAAGCGTTAACAGAGACTGGTGCAATAAAAAAGGAAGTCACTACATTTTGGGCGCAGCCCAATACCTCGCCTGATGGAGCCAGTGTTAACGCTGGTGGAGTAAATGGCACTTTGGCCTCTGCTAACAGCCGTACAGTCTATACTCATCTGCATGGAATGATGGAGGAGTTATCGTACGATATACTTGAGGCCGCATTGCCTGAAGAAGACCTGAAAAATTATTTCGGTGAAGATGTAACTAAAGCTAGAAAAATGATTGATTGGTCAATGGGTAAAGATACGTTTGATGAGGATGGTGATGGCAACTTCTCCGAGATGCGTCAAGCTGTATTGGGTGATCCCTTACATTCAAAGCCTTTGGCTATTGATTACGGCAATGATATTCGCATTTTGCTTGGTACTAACGCTGGCTATATCCATATGTTCAAGGACAATGAAGCAACGGATAACACCAACAATACGGTGGAAGAAAGTTGGGCGTTCATCCCGCAAGAATTACTCTCTGTCGTTGAGCCTTTATATGATAATAGGGCAGAAAAAGTCTATGGTATGGATGGCCCTATTTCCTTGTTTTTTGATGATAAAGGACAACCCAATGTAGTCGATGGTGGTGATAGAGTGTGGGCATACTTTGCTATGCGCAGAGGCGGTTCTAGCTATTATGCAATGGATATCACTAACCCTGACAACCCGACCTTACTATGGCAAATATCTGATAAAACCCCGGGGTTTGAAGAACTTGGCCAATCTTGGTCTCGTGCAGAGGTGATATACGTCAATATTGATGGTTATAAAGATAAACCATTGCTTGTATTTGGTGCAGGCTACGATACTAACAAAGATAATGTCGCCAGTGGTGCAGATAGCAAGGGTAGGGGCATCTATATCGTCGATGCCGAGACAGGCAAAAAAGTTTGGTCACTCACACCGCAAAATGGCTTTGCAGGCAATCATAGTATTGTGGCGAATATTGCCTATCTTGATTCCGATTATGATGGTTATGTGGACCGTTTATATGCAGCTGATTTAGGCGGAGATATATGGCGTGTGGATATGCCTAGTAGCAACCCCGCGGACAGCGCTAATCCTTGGACTCATCATAAGCTTGCCGCGTTAGGCGGCAGTGGCAGCAATCGACGGTTTTTCTATCGCCCTGTTGTAGCAAGAACTTATTTTAGTAAAGTCAGTAAGACTACCACTAAGGTAAATGGTCAAACTAAAACGATGATCACGCGAAACACCACCCCTTACGAGGCAATACTTGTAGGCAGTGGGAACCGTGCATCACCATTGGATAACACCATTAATGACCGGTTGTTTATGGTGCGTGATGAGAACACCTTAACCCAATCTTTTAATGAAGGATTACCGCAAACCATTAATCTAGGTGATTTACTGGATATTACCGGTGACCCCTTCGCCAATGCTCTTGACGATGAAGCGCAATTTAGAAGCTTAGAGCTTGATATTGGAGAGAACTTTAACGGTTGGCAGTATCGAATCAGCGTAGGTGAGAAAGCGTTAGCTTCGCCCACAGTGGTCGGAGGAGTTGCCTATTTCCCTACTTTTAAGCCCTCATCAACCGATTCAACAGTAGGGAAATGCTCACTTGCACCTGGTCAAGGCGGAGTGTACGCCTTACATCTACATTATGGTACTAAAGTCTATAACTGGCGATACAAAGAAGTCGGTGAACTGGTTCCTGATACACCTACCGTGATTTGGCAGAAGGATGGAAATAATAAAAGCTCAGGAAAAATTGTATTGCCAAATGGCGTACTAGACCCTAAAGAGCTGGTAGAGCAAGAGGTACCCAGAGATATGAACGGTGACGGAAAAATAGACCTAGTTAAAGCCGGATTAGGGATCAGCCTCAAAACACAGCAAACGTATATATATAGACGGGAGGACAATCGAGATGAATTCTAATCACACTCAGGAACAGGGGTTTACATTAATCGAATTGATGATCGCAGTCGCTATAGTTGGCATTTTAGCTGCAATTGCCTACCCATCATATGCTCAGTATGTGCAGAAATCAGCTCGGGCAGAGGCGCGAGCTGCACTTCTTGATGTCGCTAATCGTCAAGAGCAGTTTTTTGTCGATAACAGGCAATATACAGCAAATTTAAATGACTTAGGGCTACCCTCAAGTGACACTGAGTCAGGTTTTTATGGGTTAACTGTGGCAGTAAACCCAAATGCGTTTATCGTAACGGCAACGGCAAAGAAAGGACCAGCTAAGAAAGATGTATGTCAGAGCCTTAGTATTGATGAGGCAGGGGGGAAGAGCTCATCTGGTGCTAGCAAAGAAGAATGTTGGGGGTTATAGGGAGGGAGACAAGTCTCAGGATAAGTTGATAGCCATAGACTGGAAAATGGGATGTCTAAGCTCAAATAAAAGTAAAAAAGCCTCAGAGAGAGGCTTTTTTACTTTTTTTATTTTCGGCCCCTAAACCACCTACTTCAGTAGGTGGTTATCATCAATTTAGGCTTGGCCTGAAAAAGCTACCCATGTTAATTGCTCTGTTGGTTTTTAGCGAAGTCAAAAGGACAAGAAACATGAGTAGATACGAGAAAGCATCGCATGTGTATTGGCGATGTCAATATCATATAGTTTGGACCCCAAAATACCGTTTTAGAATTCTGAAGAACAAGGTAGGTAAAGATGTCTATCGCTGTATTCACGTTTACAGTGAGCAACTTGGTTGCAAAGTGGTAGAGCTCAATGTGCATTTAGACCATGTTCATTTAGTTATCAAGGTCCCACCGAAGTTGTCGATATCGAGCCTGATGGGGGCACTCAAAGGTAAAATAGCACTAAAGCTATTTAGTAAATATCCGTACTTGAGAAAAAATAAGATGTGGGGCAACCATTTTTGGCAACGAGGATATTTTGTCGATACGGTTGGAATAAATGAAGAGATAATAAGGCGTTACGTAAGGCATCAAGAGAAAGAAGAGAAGCAAGAGCAAGCCCAGTTAACGCTGGAGTAAACAACGCCCCCTTTGAGGGGGCATTTACAAAGCCACCTTCTTCAGAAGGTGGATTCTTTACTAACCGCATTCAGTGGTTGTTTGGCCTTGATAGAGCACCGTGCCAGACTGGCTCAGACGTAAACGTCTATTGGATTCTGGTTTTCCACCATGAGGACAGTATGTAAATGTACCTGCTTGAGTATTACCTACACGACCAGTCGCATTATAAACTATGGGACTTGAACCCGTATAGCTTAAAGTGTCTTTATTAATTGTTCCTACCATCTCTCTTAACAATGGCTCGTCAGCATCGCGTTGATTATTGTTATTATTATCTACAAATACAGCAATATCATCATTTGTCCAATCTGCTGAGCACTGATTAATGGATAATGGGCAAATAACTACTCTTGATTCAGTGGTGGTAGCTGTAGTACGGGCAAAAGAGAGATTCCTTTTTAACTCTAGCAGCTGATTCTCCGCCCTTCCTTTTGTTAGCAATGCTGTTGAACTTGGGGCTGCAATCGCTGCCAATATACTGACTATTCCAATAGTAATTAGTAACTCCAGCAGAGTTACACCGAACTGGCTTTTTTTGTATCTCACCCTGACAATTTCCTTGTTTTTTAATTGGAAACAATTATATCATTTTGGTTATACATGTCATTAACTTTACTAGAAACGTAGCATCTTTTATTTTTTATTATTAGGATGCGAATTTTTATCCGGATAGCATCAATCGTTAAGTAATACAACCAATGGTAGTTTAAGTCTAAGGCGGCTGACATTTAAGGTATACTCAACATGGATCTCCGGCTATCTGTTGCCCTTCTTGAATGCTTATCTTTACGTATATACTGCCCTGTAGGCTGTTGAATTCGCGGGCACGTAACCCACGTTTTCATGAAGAAAGGGGATCGCGAAATAGATGTCTGCGTTTAGCTGCCTAAAACCAATTCATAGTCACAGAGCTCACGGCCATTGTCTGCTGTAATAATGCGAGCTTGGAGGTGTCATCACCACAATATGCCTCTTATGGCTTTGCTTATATCCGCTGCACCTTTTTCAGACAGTTTACGTATCAGTTACGGCTTATTTTTTCACTTTACCAAACTAACTCCTGCGACTATTCCTAGCTTGTCTAAGACTTTACCGGCTTACTGTCGCAAAACTTATCTCATATTACTAAGCTGTATATGCACTCATAACTTACTGGGTGCCCAATTATGCAATTGTTCTGAGCTCAATCCGAGTTCGACAAACGTGACGTCAGCGCAGAAGCACAACCTAATATCGTCGTTCAATTGTCTTCGCTTGAGCCATCTCCCGTGAATCGTGATTATATCGAGTACTGTTGCGCTGGGCTTCACGACTAATCCCACCGTGACTCACCTTCAGAAGCACTCCACTCTCTCGGTAGTCTAAACTATGGAGTAACAGGGCTTCGATCTGATATCGCGACCTTTAGAAGAGATACTTGTAACTCATCGCCATACTCTGGCTTTGACGATGAGAGAGTATCGCTAGTGAGTGGTTGCTCTCTTATCTACGTTTAACCATAAGTAACGCAATTATTATTCAAAATCAGACGTAGTTGATAAGTCAAAATTTTTCGGGAAATAGTTGCGCTAAACGGGTTAATGATAATGACCTAGTAAGATAGGTTGGTCATGGCTTCTATCATGGTTTGTTGGTCAATCAAGGGTACCGTTCATGACTGATTTAGTACCGTTGGTAACTCTTTGAGTTGTGGCTTTTGCATCAGTTACTAGAATGTTAACTATGAAGTTGCAAATTAGAGTTTGACGATTATGCGAGAGCAAAATGGCTTTACTTTATTAGAAACATTAATAGCCTTTATTGTGCTTGTTTTTGGTTTACTGGGCGCAGTTGCGCTACAAGCCAAAGCTAAGCAAGCCACCTACGATTCTATGCAGCGCTCTGCTGCGTTAGGCGTTGCTCATGATGTTATTGGCCGTATCAAAGCCAATACGCTAGCAGCAATGGCGGGAGCATATAACGTCACCGTCTCAAGCGACGATCCTGTTGCTGCTAATTACGCCTCGTGTATCAATGCTAATTGTGGTTCAGGCGCACTTGCCGCATTTGATATCGAACAGTGGCGTCGGGCAATAAGAGCTCAAGAAAACACTGGTGCACTAGCCGATGCAACTGTTTGTGTTGACACACGTGTCAATGGCGAACAGCTAGATATCGATGTCATTGTTTCTTGGGCATCTCGCCAAGAGCTCGCGAGCATCGGGGATATTGTTCAAAGCAAAGATGAGTGCGGTGGTCAGAGTAATCAACGAAGAGCCCTCGCTTTGGAGTCGTTCGCCTATGTTCGCTAATTCTATTCCTTTAAATAAAGCTCATGGCTTTACGCTAATTGAGCTTATGGTAGCTATGGTAGTGGGTTTATTTCTTCTAGGCGGAGTCATGTTTACCTACCTAAGTATGAAAACAACGACGTCCGATACCGTCGAAATGGGTGAGCTACAGGAAACCGGCCGAATGGCCTTAGACATCATCAGTCGCGACTTGGAAATGGCGGGATTCTGGGGCACTTACGGTATGAGTTCTCTTAGTACCGGTAGTGTCGATGTCACTGGGGTGGTCAATCCTGGCAATGATTGCACTGCTGGGCTGAATAATGCCAGTTTCCCCGTTAACAGTCCAAGCAGCTTTAAATATTTGTACAGTATCACTGCGGTGGCTGGCGCTAATTTAGGGTGCATAGATGATGCGGTCGCTAATAGTGACATTATTCAAATTAAGCGTGTCTCTGGAGACGACGTAACCGGTCAGGCAACCAGTAAAAATGATTACTATATTGAAACAGATTTATCCTCAGCCCGCATCTTCATAGGAGATGGCGCAATTGCCACTCCTACCAATATGAATGGTGCGGTATGGCGCTATACCCACCATGTTTACTACGTCAATGAGCAGTCGTACCAGTCAGCAGATGAAACCGTTACTGTCCCCGTACTAATGAGAAAGCGCCTTACACCAACAGGCGGTATGGTGACTGAATCGGTGCTTGAGGGAGTGGAGAATATTCGTCTTCTTTACGGACTGGATAATAACGGTGACCGCAACGTCGATACCTATTTAAGCGCAGCGCAAATGAGCGCCTCTGAGTGGGAACAAGTAAGCTCTAAAGTGCTAACCGTGCAGCTATTTGCGCTAGTACGGGCCACAGAGTCAGATAGAAATATGAGTAAAACAAACCAAACATATATCTTAGGTGGGGAAGGTGGAACTGAGCGACGTTTAAGCTTTGATGATAATTTCCGTCGTCTCGTTTATGTATCCACTGTTCAAGTACGCAATGCAGAGGTCGAAACATGGTGAATACGCAGCAATATCAAGGTGGGGTCGTGCTTATCGCATCTTTAGTTATGGTGCTTATCGTATCCGGTATCGCGGTAACACTTATGAGTGCAAGCAGTGTGGATATGAAAGTTGTGAACGCTGCACAAGATTACGATGTTGCCAGTGAGCAAGCATTGGCTGACTCGGAGCGCGCGGTGTTCGATGAAAAGCAAAAGGCAGCGACGGTAAGCGCGCTTTATTTCAACCGAGGCGAATTTAACGCCGGTGGCAATGAATTTGTGCAACTTGAGCCTGCGGGAGCACAAGCATCGCTGCGATTATTTCACAATAACGACGGCCCCCAAGACTTGGACTGTCCACCCAGAGCCAACCCAACACCAGGTATAAAGTGCAACATGCTGAGCCTGCGAAGTCGCGTTGAGTATGGTAAATCGAATAGGCATAACGTGACTGTTGTCTCGGGGTTAGCTCAAGAGATGGCAAGTATATCGAGCCAGTAAGTCATATAGGTGAATGACATGAAACTGTTTAAATTATTAGTAATAGCATCGCTCACCTTCAGTGTGAGCAAATCCTTTGGTGAGGATATTGAACTTTATGTGGGCAATAAATTTTTCACCTCATCAGGAAAGCCTCAAGTACTTATTATTTTTGATAACTCAGCCAGTATGAATGGGCTGATAGAAACGACAAAAAGCTACGACCCTAATGTGACTTATGATGTCGTATCCTCTTTTGATAACTCGCTTAATGAAGATTTCGTTTATTTTACTATCGGTTCAGGCGTGGATCAGCAGCTACCGCGTACTGACAGCAACAGTGATACTAAACGCTTTCATAGCTATGTTAATGGGTGTGATGCTGCGAGAGAGTCTTTGCAGCAATATGGCTTTTATACTGGCTATATTCGAGAGCACCAATATAAAGGAAATACCGGCTCTTGGGTTGATCTCAAAGACAATAGCGGTGCTAATACTATATCCGCACTTGACTGCCTCGATGATATTCTTGATGAAAATACCGATAATACCGGGTTGGAGATAAAGATAGGCGGTACAACCTATAAGTCTGGGGATACCGAGCTGACGGGCTTACCTATTAGCGGTGCATCAAAAAGCTCAAATGACTTTTACACTCAATCAAGCTCTGTAACGAAGGAGCAAAAAGACAAAGCCAGCGCGGATTTCAGTGGCGGCGAGGTTGTGACACTTTACCATCCTAACTACTTGCGTTGGTATCATGCTACGGATAAAGACACGGAAATTAAGTCCAAGTTAGATGTGGCCAAAGAATCCATCACGACTGTGCTTAATGCCACACCCATTGTCGATTTCGGCTTAATGGTATTTAACCTTAACTACCCCAAAGAAAATACCCGTGATGGTGGTAGGGTCATTGCCAATTTTGGTCAAAGTAACGCCGATATTATCGGTGAAATTTCCGGCATTGATGGTGAAACCAATACACCATTATGTGAGACAACTTACGAGGCATTCCGCTTTTTCGCTGGCCAAAGTGTATGGTACGGCGACGATGACACTAACTGTAGAAGTAACGAATGTGACTTTAAATATACTGGCAACACCCCTGCAATGGATCTATCGGTAGTCAGCAATAGTGTATATAAATCACCGTTTTCTGGTGGTTGCTCTAAAGAGGCTTACATTATTCTCATTACTGATGGTGTTCCAACGGTGGACAAAGCGGCAGATGGCTTAGTGTCTTCCCTTGTCTCTACGACTAATCAGCCTGATATCAGTGATCCAGTGGTGACCTCAACGACTCCCTATAATGATGACACGTTAAGCACTTCTAACTATCTGCCGAACTTAACCCATTGGATGCATCACAATGATGTGAATACCTCGGTAGACGATGTACAACGTGTGAGTACTTTTACCATTGGTTTTAGTGATGGTGCTGATGATGCTGCAGGACTACTCAAAGAGGCGGCGACGGCAACGAAAAGTAACGGTGATAAAGGGTATTTTGCGGCGCAAAATGCCATTGAACTATCGCAATCTTTTGGCCAAGCGTTGGCAGAAATCCTCAAGGTAAATACTACATTTACGGCGCCAGCCGTTGCCAGTAACAACTTCGATAGAACCCAAACACTCGACTCGGTCTACTATGCCATGTTTTTACCTGAAGAAGGTGCGCGTTGGTCGGGTAATTTGAAAAAGTTAAAAGTAGATGGCACCAAAATTGTTGACAGTAAGGGCAACTTGGCTATTGATGGTGCCTCAGGGAGTGAAGGAAATATTAAAGACAGCGCCGTTACTTTTTGGACGAAAGATGGCAAAGCCGATGGCAACGAGGTTAAAAAAGGTGGCGTAAACGCGGTGCTGGCGGGTCTTAATAGTCGTTCTATTTACACTGATATTGGCGCAGGGACAGGCGAAATGCCGAAATTCACCTTGGCGAATGCGTTATCCTATGCAGGCTCTCAAGCCGACCTTGGCTCTTATATCGGCACACCCGTTGAACGACTAGACTCATTATTCGAATGGGCTAAAGGTAAAGACGTTGATGATGATGACTCCGATGGTAATACATCAGAGCTGCGTAGTGATATATTCGCCGACCCGCTGCATTCTAAACCACTTGCTATAGCCTACAGCGACGGCAGTATCCGGATTGCGGTAGGAACCAATGGCGGTTCATTGCATCTTTTCAAAGACAATGGCAATACTATTGAAGAGGAGTGGAGCTTCATTCCTTATGAACTCTATCCGAACCTCACGACTTTACGTCGCAATATTAAAGGCGAGAAAGTCTATGGTATGGATGGTTCGCCCTCTATGTACTTCGATGATAAAAATGAGAACGGTGTCGTCGACCCCTCTGACCGAGTATGGTTATTCACGGGTATGCGTCGTGGCGGTGATTCTTACTACGCCTTTGATATCAGTACCCCAAGCTCGCCAAAATTAATGTGGAAGGTAGACGCCAACACCAACGGAATGGAAGAACTCGGGCAAACATGGTCTCAGCCTAAAGTCACGTTTATAGAGAAAAACGGCACTAAACCAGTTGTGATTGTAGGCGCAGGCTATGACATAAATAAAGATGCTGACAATATTAGCCCGGACAACTCTGGCCGGGGTGTTTATATCTTAGATGCACAAACCGGCGATTTAGTGTGGTCTTTTACTCCTGGCGCTAATGGTAATGGTAATACCACCTATGAGGGACAGCACAGCATTCCCGGTGACATAGCGTTGCTTGATTCTGATTACGATGGTTTCACCGATCGGCTTTACGCAGCTGATACCGGTGGTGATGTGTGGCGGTTTGATTTACCGACGGATAATCCTGTAGGTAGTGAGCCATGGACTGCCGTGCAGATTGCTGATTTGTCAATTACCGGCAATGAACGTCGATTCTTCTATCAGCCCGAGGTGGCGAGGACTTACTTTAGTAAAGTATCCGAATACACCACTATCATTGATGAAGAGTCTTCGACACAAGTTGTGCGTGAGGAAACTCCTTATGAAGCGATTGTGCTTGGAAGTGGTAATCGGGCTCATCCACTTGATGAAAGTGAAAATAATCATCTAATTATGCTGCGTGATGAAAATACTATAACGCAGTCGTTGCGCGGTGAAGATATACCAGCCGTTATCACTATGGATGATTTAATGGATATTACTAATGATCCGTTCACCGCCAAATTAAATGACGACAGTGGTTTTGTAGAGCTAGAGAAAGATCTCGCTCAATTCTCAGGGTGGAAGTATAACCTAGGAGCGAATGAGAAGTCGTTGTCGGCAGCTGCCGTGGTCGGTGGTGTCGCTTATTTCACTACTTTTGTTCCCTCGGAAGAGAATGATCTGCAGCAGTGCTCGCTCAAAGGCGGTGGGGGTAGTTTGTATGCATTCCATCTGCACTACGGTGCAAAAGTCTATGATCAACTAAAATTTGATGTAGGGAATAAAGTGCCTGATACGCCGACATTATTCTTTACCAAAGTAGATGATCCAGATACCGCAGAGGAAGAAAGCGAAAGTCAGTTTATTTTAATTGGCACGGGTAAAGGTGATGGTGAAGGCACCTTGAAGGCGAAATCGATTGAGCCAAACGGACGTCCCGGCAACTGCGGTATGGCAAGTTGTGATGAAAACCCGTTTGGATTTAAAACGCACCGCACTTACATATATAAAGAGGAGACAATTGATTAATGAAGCATGTAAAAGGGTTTACCTTGATTGAGCTCATGATAGCTGTAGCTATTGTAGGTATTTTGGCAGCCATTGCTTATCCTTCTTATCAGCAATTTGTTATTAGTAGCGGGCGATCCGAGGCCATGACGGCCTTGCTAGATGCAGCAAGCAAACAAGAGCAGTTTTTCGCTGATAACCGGCAGTACACAGCCTCCATGGCCGACCTCGGGCTTTCAAATTCAACGGAGTCAGATTTGTACTCATTGTCAGCAACAGTGAATGCGCAGAGTTTTATTATTACTGCTACTCCAGCATCTGGGGTGGCTTTAGAAGATGGTGAGTGCACGTCTTTCACAATTAACGAAGTGGGTGTGAAGGGGTCCACGGGAAGCGCTGACACCGACACTTGCTGGAAAAGGTGATATAAATGTTCAGATATATGTTTTTGGCCTTAGTCGTAATAGCTGCGGCTCAGGCCAGTGCGAAAGTAGAGCTTAGGTTACTTAATGAATATAAGTGTTACGTATCGCTTGAAACCGGTGTAAACCAGGTTATTGATGTGCAAGTGAAGCAAAAAAGCCGACACCAAGCGGAGCTTGCTGCGTATCAAAGGGGATACGCAGCACCACAACAGCAGCAAGCGACGAGAGTTGAACAAGTCATTCAGTGTGTTGAATTCAAACAACAGTTTGGCTCAGCTGAGGCTCGCGCGCTAGATGCTAAAAAGCTGCGCTAGCTTTTAGCACTTATCACTGTCTTGCTTTATCCGCAATCGACCAGTCTGACTAACGGTAATACGATAGGCGGGCTGGTTTAATTTATCTTCCACTGAGCAGTACACAAAGCTACCAGATTGAAAGCCACCTAGAGCCCCTGTAGGTTTAAAAGTAACAGCTCGCCTTGGGTAGTCGATGGTATCGTTGCCAATCGGAACAGTGAGAATATTCAAGATCGGCTCATCGCCGCCGCGCTGTTTATCGTTATTACTATCAACAAACACCATTATATTATTTTGCCAATTCGGTACGCAGCGCTCAGCAATTGCAGGGCATACGCTGACGTAATGGTTGTTGAATATAGCGTACGATCTTGCCGCAAACAGGTGCGTGTAGAGTTGTTCAATATAATCTGAGCGACGGTTTTGATACGCCCAATCTTGGGCATTAAATAAAGTGACGGCTGCAAACATCGCGGCAATACCTATAGTAACAAGCAGCTCAATCAAGGTTGTGCCTACATTTGATATATGTGAGCACATGGGGGTTGCAAGCGCGTTCATCCTTGACGCCTCAATAATCCTTTATTGGTCTTGTAAATAGTAGAACAGTTAGCCCGATGTGCAAGCTTGCTCGGTCTTACCTAAGTCTCGTACCGTTCCCGAGGCCATTACTGAGACTGCCACGTTATGTTCGTTGTCATCGGTGGGACAAAATATAAAGGAACCGTTTTGTCCTGCGGTCAGCTGGCCGCGTTGGTCAAACCGCAAGCTTCGTGCATTGCCACTGTGTACAAGCTGACTGTTGGCGACCAAATTGTTGATAGAGCGATGTAGGATGTCCGCGTTGGCCTCGAATGTGCCGTTGTTATTTATGTCTGAGAAAATGACGATGGTGCCATTTTGCCAGCTATTGAGGCAATTTCCTGAGCTACCAGGATTGGTCATCGCACACACAATCACAGGGTCGCCCGTGGTCATCGCTTTGGCTCGGGCGAACTTAACGTTACGTTTGAGCTCGGTACTAAAATTGCTCGCTTTTTCCTGTGCTGACATTTGTGTGCTATCAAATAATGTGATAGCCAGTAATATGCCTGCAATTGCAATGGTCACCATGAGTTCTATAAGAGTGAAGCCCTTAGATGTTGAGGTGTTACAGGTTTTCATAACTTCATCCTGATGTGGGTATTATATTAATTTTAACACTATTAACGCATTAGTCACCCCTTGGGCGTTTGCTTCAACACTCACAATTGACTAAAATCGGCGCATCTGTCATCGCGAATATAAAAAGTCATGAAAAAAATAGAAGCCATCATCAAGCCATTTAAGTTAGACGACGTCCGTGAAGCCCTTTCAGAAGTTGGTATCACCGGTATGACGGTCTGTGAGGTTAAGGGATTTGGTCGCCAAAAAGGCCATACTGAGCTTTATCGCGGTGCCGAGTACATGGTCGACTTTTTACCAAAAGTGAAGCTCGATATCGTGCTAGCCGATGAAGATGTCGAGCGTGCTATCGAAGTTATAGTGAAAACCGCACAAACCGGCAAAATAGGCGATGGTAAAATTTTCGTGACGGAAGTCGAGCGAGTGGTACGTATCCGTACGCAAGAGGAAGACGAAGAAGCGATTTAATAACTTATAAATATAAAAAAACCGATGCCTTCACAGCATCGGTTTTTTTATGTGTGCGTTACTTAGCGTTCGCGTTTATTTGCCTCAAGGGTTTGTTGTGCATGTTCAGCCATATCTGGTAAGCCAAGTTTTTCGTAGCTTTTCACCATCATTTCTAACGCAGGCTCAAGGTAACTGCTTTGCGAGAAATGCTCAACAACGTACTTACCGCGATTTGCTGCGGCCAGGTAAGCTTCACGCTCGTAATAATACTGTGCCACTTTCAATTCGTTGCGAGCCATGCGGTTGAGTAGCCAAGCAAGACGACGCTTTGCCTCAGGTGCATATTTGCTGTCAGGGTAGTTGTTGACTAGAGTTGATAAGTCTTTATAGGCCACTCGAGTGCGTTTTGCGTCTCTATCGGCTCGATCTACACCAAAGTATTCTTGGAAGGCATTCTTATCGGCCTTAATATTGACCAAGCCACGCATGTAGTACATGTAGTCTAAGTCTTTGTGGTTCGGGTTTAAGCGAATAAAGCGGTCAATAGTGGCCAAAGCTTGCTCTGTATTGCCAGTTTGGTAATGCGCATAGACTAAGTCCATTTGCACTTGTTTAGAGAAAGGGCCAAACGGATAGCGAGAATCAATGGCGGTAAGTAGCTCGATTGCCCGGGCATATAAGCCTGAATCTAAGGTTTCGCGTGCATCTTCATACAAAGCTTGTGCGGATTTGTTGGGTACGCGCTCAATTTCTTGTTGTTCTGGCGCGGATGAACATGCGCTAAGTAAGGAGGCCGTAAATACGACTGCAAGTGCCCGTTTACTTATTTTATTTATCATTAATTAGGTACCTTCGTTGTCTTCGGCTAGGCCAAGTAGGTAAAACCGAGTAAACTATGCGAATTATGCGATTCTAACCCAGTCGAGCAGAGCTTGCACTGGTAAATTAGGTAAAACTTGCTTATGGCAGAACAAATTTCCCTCAGTGCAGAGGTCCCCGTGGAACTAGGCGGTAAACGTCTAGACCAAATTTTGGCGCAATTGTTCCCGGACTATTCGCGCTCACGAATAAAAACCTGGATTCTCGATGACATGGTGCAGGTTGATGGCCTCACCTTCAACACCCCCAAAGAAAAGCTTTTGGGCGGTGAACACGTAGAGATCAACGCGCAAATTGAGGCGCCGCGAGAATATGAAGCACAAGATATTGCTTTAGATATCGTCTACGAAGATGATGATATTTTGGTGATCAATAAACCTGCGGGCTTAGTGGTTCATCCTGGTGCCGGCAACCCCGATGGCACGGTGTTAAATGCGTTATTGCATCATTGTCCAGAGATTGAAAATATCCCTCGTGCGGGTATCGTCCATCGTCTTGATAAAGACACCACAGGGTTGATGGTGGTTGCGAAAACCTTGCCAGCACAAACGCATTTGGTTGCGGCATTGCAAAAACGTGAAAATTTCACCCGTGAGTATGAAGCTATCTGTTATGGCACCATGACCGCCGGCGGTATGGTCGATGCGCCCATCGGTCGTCACGGCACTAAGCGTACGCATATGGCCGTTAATGAATTTGGTAAACCTGCGGTGACGCACTACCGAGTTGCTGAAAAGTTCCGTGCTCATACGCGCTTACGGCTGCGTCTAGAGTCTGGTCGTACCCACCAAATCCGTGTGCATATGGCGCATATCAGTCACCCACTTGTTGGTGACCCGTTTTACGGCGGACGCCCACGTCCTCCTAAGCATGCCAGTGAAGAGTTTATGGCGACCTTACGAGGCTTCAAACGCCAGGCTTTGCATGCCATTAAGTTGCAGTTAGCACACCCGATCACCGGTGAGCAAATGCGTTGGCAGGCCCCAGTCCCTGAGGACATGGTGGCACTGACCGAAGCGCTGCGCCAAGACACCGAAGCTAACGGCTACGATGACCTCTAAAACACCATTTTATACCCCAACCTGGGGCGCTGATGAGTCCCTGGTAGGGGTGCTGCAAAGCACCCGTCAAGGCGGGCATAGTCAGGGCGTGTATCGCGGTCTTAATGTGGGGCTGCATGTAGGCGACGAAGAATCGCTAGTGCTCGCCAATCGCGCTGTGCTCAATAGCCAACTGCCGCGTCCTGCCTGTTATGTAAACCAAGTACATGGCACCCATATTCATTGTGTTACTCAGTACAGTGAACAGCTTAGAATCGAAGCGGATGGCCTGTTCACACGCATGCCAAAGCAGCCTTTGGCTATTATGACTGCTGATTGCTTGCCGCTTTTATTAGCCAGCCAAGATGGCGCTGAAGTGGCCGCTTTGCATTGTGGTTGGCGCTCCCTCGTCGGAGGCATCATCGAGCGGGCGTTACCTTTATTTAACACCCCCGCAAAAGATATTCATGCTTGGCTTGGGCCTGCTATTGGCCCCTCAGCCTTTGCGGTCGGGAATGAGGTTAAAAGCCAATTTTGCGCTCACAGCGGCGACTATCAGCAGGGCTTTAAAGCACATGGCAACAAGTTTCTCGCCAACTTGCCACTATTAGCCGAGCTTGCGCTTAATCGGGCTGGTGTGAGTAATGTCACCCAAGCTCATGCCTGCACTTATACCCTTGCCGATACCTACTTTTCTTATCGACGCGATGGCCAAACCGGTCGTATGGCCAGTGTGATCTGGCGCAAATAATCACCAAAAATTTAACCGTATAACTTGATCAAACGCGCGCTAGCACCCATTAAATAGGTAATTAAA
The DNA here is from genome assembly GCF_004208955.1 of Pseudoalteromonas sp. CO325X. Taxonomy (NCBI): domain Bacteria; kingdom Pseudomonadati; phylum Pseudomonadota; class Gammaproteobacteria; order Alteromonadales; family Pseudoalteromonadaceae; genus Pseudoalteromonas; species Pseudoalteromonas sp. CO325X. The sequence continues at coordinate 194,161 of NZ_SGPG01000021.1, read as the reverse complement.
GTTTTAGTGGAAACAAACAGATGCGTTTAGATAGATTTACCAGTAAATTTCAGCAAGCGCTCTCCGATGCTCAATCATTAGCACTCGGTCGCGATCATCAATTTATTGAACCCGTACACCTAATGTACGCACTATTGCAGCAAACAGGCTCGAGTGTGCGTGCTCTTTTTGCGCAAGCAGGCGTCAGCGCTGATGAGCTCAACACCAAGCTTTCTCAAGAAATTGAGAAGTTGTTTAAAGTGGAGGGCGTCGGTGGCGACGTGCAATTGTCCAATAACATGGTGTCATTGCTGAACTTATGCGACAAATATGCGCAAAAGCGTAAAGACAAATATATTTCCAGCGAGCTGTTCGTACTGGCTGCCTGTGAAGATAAAGGGCCTTTAGGAGAGATTTTTAAAGCTCTAAATATCACCACAGGTAAGGTGGAAAAAGCCATAGACGCACTGCGCGGCGGGCAAAAAGTGGATGACCCCAACGCTGAAGACACTCGTCAGGCGCTTGAGAAATTCACCATCGATCTCACCGAGCGGGCTGAGCAAGGCAAGCTTGATCCCGTTATTGGTCGTGACGAGGAAATCCGTCGCACCGTGCAAGTGTTACAACGGCGCACTAAAAACAACCCTGTGTTAATTGGTGAACCGGGCGTTGGTAAAACGGCGATAGTTGAGGGCCTAGCGCAGCGTATCGTAAACGGTGAGGTTCCTGAAGGTCTTAAGAATAAGCGCGTGCTATCGCTCGATTTGGGCGCCTTAGTGGCCGGAGCTAAATACCGTGGCGAATTTGAGGAGCGTCTTAAATCAGTCTTGAATGAGCTGGCTAAAGAAGAGGGGCAAATTATCCTCTTTATCGATGAAATTCATACCATGGTCGGCGCCGGCAAGACCGATGGTGCCATGGATGCCGGCAATATGCTTAAACCGGCGCTAGCCCGAGGTGAATTGCACTGTGTTGGGGCGACGACGTTAGACGAGTACCGTCAATATATAGAAAAAGATGCGGCTTTAGAGCGCCGTTTTCAAAAGGTATTGGTAAATGAGCCGAGTGTTGAAGACACCATTGCCATTTTGCGTGGGTTAAAAGAGCGCTATGAGCTGCACCATTCTGTGGAAATCACCGATCCGGCGATCGTTGCAGCGGCGAATTTATCGCACCGTTATATTAGCGACCGGCAATTGCCCGATAAAGCCATCGACTTAATAGACGAGGCGGGCTCTTCCATTCGTTTACAAATTGACTCTAAGCCAGAGCAGTTGGACCGCCTTGAGCGGCGCATCATTCAGTTGAAACTTGAAGACAATGCCTTAGCTAAAGAAAAGGACGAGGCCAGCCAAAAGCGCCGTGAGGAAATGCAGGAGCTGATCCAAGAGCTGGAAAGTGAATATGCTGAGTTGGACGAAGTATGGAACGCGGAAAAGGCCTCGCTGCAAGGCACTCAAGTGATTAAAGCGGAGCTGGAGCAAGCGCGTTTGGACTTAGAGGTGGCACGTCGAGCTAGTGATCTACAGCGAATGTCGGAACTTCAGTACGGCCGAATTCCCGAGCTGGAGCGCAAATTAGACCTTGCCTCGCAAGTTGAAATGCAAGATATGAATTTGCTGCGTAATAAAGTGGGTGAAGACGAAATTGCCGAGATCCTCTCACGCTGGACTGGTATTCCAGTGGCGAAAATGCTTCAGGGCGAGCGTGAGAAGCTGCTACAGATGGAAGACGAGCTGCACCAGCGCGTTATCGGCCAAGACGAAGCGGTCACCGCTGTTGCCAATGCCATCCGTCGCTCTCGCGCAGGATTAGCTGATCCCAATCGACCCATAGGCTCATTCTTATTCTTGGGCCCTACAGGGGTGGGTAAAACCGAGCTTACCAAAGCATTGGCGCAACTGATGTTTGACACCGAAGATGCCATGGTTCGTATCGATATGTCAGAGTTTATGGAGAAACATTCAGTGGCGCGTTTGGTCGGTGCGCCTCCGGGCTATGTTGGTTATGAAGAGGGCGGCTACCTCACCGAGGCTGTGCGCCGTCGTCCTTACTCGGTGGTACTGCTTGACGAAGTGGAGAAGGCGCACCCAGACGTATTCAATATCTTGCTACAGGTATTGGATGATGGTCGTCTCACTGACGGGCAAGGGCGCACCGTGGACTTTAAAAACACGGTGATCATTATGACTTCTAACTTGGGCTCGGATGTGATCCAAGAGCAAGCTGGGAATAATGATTACGCCACATTGAAAGACAAAGTGATGATGGTGCTGGCGCAGCAATTTAGGCCAGAGTTTATAAACCGTATTGATGAAACCGTGGTATTCCACCCACTAGCCGGAGAGCACATCAAGCAGATTGCTGATATTCAGTTGGCGAAGTTGCACGAGCGGCTCACTGAAAAAGGCTACCTGTTGGAAATCACCGATGCGGCATTAGCTAAGCTGGCCGAGGGCGGGTTCGATCCGGTCTATGGTGCTCGACCTTTAAAACGGGCTATCCAGCAGGCCATTGAAAACCCACTGGCGCAGAAGCTGTTGGCGGGTGAGTTGGCTGATGGCAACTTGATTTCCATCGATGCTGACGAGCAAGGCTTTTTATTTAGCTGTAAATAAAGGTCAGTTATAACTCATACGAAAGGCGGCAATAATTTGTCGCCTTTTTTATTGTGTCCATGCAGTGGTAATGTCAATATAGGTTTAGGAGCAATCATTCAACAATAGTGTTAGCTATGGAACACGGATACCAAGCTATGGTCATTCATGCTTTTGGTGAGCCAGGGGTGCTAAAACCAGTGACCCTATCGCGGCCAAAGCCCGGTGAGCATGAGTTACTTATCAAGGTGCTGAGCACCGCTATTAACCCCATTGATGTAAAAACCCGCGCCGGTATCGGCTTTGCGGCAGAGCAAAACAAACATCACCTGCCTATGAGCTTAGGCTATGATCTGTTTGGCGAGGTGGTCGCCTGTGGTGAGGCGGTAAAAACGCTTAAAAAGGGTGATAAGGTAATGGGTATGGTTGGCTTTGCCACCCAGCCAGGGACCTATGCACAGTATTGTTTGGCCCGTGAAAACGAACTCATTAAAGTCGATGCGGTGAATGAAGATGTGGTGCTATCCGGTCTGTGTTTGGCAGGGTTAACGGCCTTCCAAGCGCTCTCGGCGCTCGCCTGTCCAAAAAGTCAGCCCATTTACATTAATGGTGCTAATGGCACAGTCGGCTCGTTAGCTGCACAAATTGCCGCGCGAATGGGGTACCAAGTTGTTGCTATTAGCCGCAGTGAGCTGCCAAAAAGTGTCGCTTCTTGCGCTCAGCAAATGAGTTATGACCAGTTTGTGGCTGAGCAACGTAAGGGTTATTTGCTCGATGTTGTGGGCCTGGAGGTCGGGAAGCGTTGTTTACAAGGATTAAGTGCACACAGTCGTGTAGTCACTATCCCGACATTGTCACAAAAAGAGATTATTGCTGCGGCCAATGAGCAAGGAGTGACTGCATGCGCCGTGCTGGTGGTTAAAAACAATGCCCAGCTCAAACGTATTTATCAGTGGTATCGCCAAGGTCACTTAGCGCTGGATCACTGCACTATGCCGCTCTCGGCGGCGGGCATGGCGCATCAGCGCTTAGAGCAAAATAGCAGCAAAGAGAAAGTTATTTTACTGCCTTGGACTTGAGTATTTGGCAGCGCACCCCATAACAACAGAATTAAGCCGCTTGGCTAGAGGTAGTATTTTTTGACTTGTACACAATTAAATCAGCGTCTTAGCGAATTGTCGTCCGCTGAAAATCAAGCCGCAATTGTCGGCATTGTTCGGGGTATTGAGCGCGAGGCGCTGCGTACCAATCGCAGCGGCGGGTTATCGACAAAGCCCCACCCAGTGGCGATTGGTTGTGCCTTAACCAACTCGATGATCACCACCGATTTTTCTGAAGCTTTACTTGAATTCATTACCCCAGTAAGCACCGATCCTGAGGAAACATTGGCTCAGTTGCGTGACCTACAAAAGTTCACTCTTGCGCAACTCGAAGATGAATTATTGTGGCCAGTGAGTATGCCGTGTTATATCCAAAGCCAAGATGAAATCCCGTTGGCGCAATTCGGCTCATCCAATGTCGGTCGTATGAAAACGCTATACCGAGAGGGGTTAAAAAACCGCTACGGCAGTATGATGCAGGCCATAGCCGGGGTGCATTTCAATATCTCTTATCCGCAAACGTTTTGGCAAACCTTGCAGGGTTTAGCTGGGCAAAGTGGTGACTTACAGTCTTTTATTTCCGACAATTACTTAGGGTTAATTCGTAACTTTAAACGCGAATTGTGGTTAATTAGCTATTTATTTGGTGCTTCACCGGCATTGTGCGGCTCCTTTTTAGAAGGGCAAGAAACCTCACTACCGTTTAAAAAGCTTGGTAAAGGTAGCCTATACCTCGAGCATGGTACCGCCCTGCGGTTAGGTGATTTGGGTTACACTAATAGCGCCCAATCGAGCTTGCGGGTAATGTATAACTCATTGGAGGAATATGTTGCCGGCTTAAAGAGCGCGATCAACTCACCTTCTGAGTTGTACCAGCATCTTGATGATTACCATGCACCAAAACCGCAGCAATTAAATAAAAATATTCTGCAAATTGAAAACGAGTTTTACTCGCCTATCCGCCCGAAACGCAATGCTCGCTCTGGCGAGAAGCCAACGCAGGCGTTATTGCGCGGCGGCATTGAATACATCGAAATTCGCGCCTTGGATGTGAACCCCTTTGCGGATACCGGCATCGATTTAACGCAAATTCGTTTCTTGGATGTGTTTTTGACCTACTGCTTATTAAAGGCATCGCCGCACATGGATTGGCAGGAGCAAGGCCAGACACAAGAGAACCTCGATCGGGTGGTCAATCAAGGCCGCGATCCGCAATTGCAGTTGCAACGCGGTGACGAGTCTGTCTCTTTGCAGCAATGGGCTGAGGATATTTTTACCGACCTTGCGAAAGTTGCTGAGTATATGGACCAAGCGCATGGCAGCGATGTTTATCAGCATACCATTGCTGAGCTACAGAGCTGGGTGAGCGATCCTAGTAAGACCATATCAGGGCGCTACCTACAACAACTGCTCAGTGATGATGTTGACAATGGTCAGTTTGCCTTGCAATTGGCACAACGTTACAGCGACGCTCATAGTCAGTGGCAGTACCAATGCTTTGACGACGCACATTTAGCTGAGCAAGCTGAGCTGTCAGTTAAGGCACAACAGCAGGTGGAGCAGGAAGACACTGTGAGCTTTGAAGCCTTTTTAGATGAATACTTTGCGGTGGAAAAGGTAGAGGCATAAAAAAAGCGCGGCTAAGGTAGCCGCGCAAATTATTCTACAGGGATGAAACAATGCTAAACTGCTGCATTCATAAGTTCAGACTCAGGCTTGCGGATTAAGTTCAAAATAAATGAAAAAAAATTTATCGCTTATTTTTACCCTGTTTATACTTGCTGGATGTGCGACCGCGCCACCTAAGCAACCCGATGATATCTGCAAGATTTTTGAAGAGAAAGAAGATTGGTATTTTGATGCCAAGGACGCACAAGAGCGCTGGGGCTCACCTAAACATGTGTTAATGGCGATGATGTATCAAGAGAGCTCCTTTCGTCATGATGCTGCCCCGCCCATGGAATATTTCTTATGGATCATCCCCACAGGTCGTGCCAGTGACGCCTATGGTTACTCACAGGCAAAGACCATGACCTGGGAAGATTACACACGTGAAACCGATAACGGCGGCGCTGATCGTGACGATTTTGACGATGCAATCGATTTTATGGCGTGGTTTGTGTGGAAAACACATCAGATTAACGGCATTTCGAAGTGGGATGCGTATGCTCAATACCTTAACTATCACGAAGGGTGGGGCGGTTATAAACGCGGCACCTATCGCAGTAAGGCTTGGTTAATGCGCGCCGCGAATAAAGTGAAACGTCGTGCCAGTCGCTACGCGGTTCAGCTTAAGCGCTGCGAAGAGGAGTTAGATAAGAACTGGTTTGAGCGCTTATTCTTCTGATTGCTGCAACTTAGGAGCACCACTGAAGCGCTGGATATCTTCAAAGCCCTTCTCCCAGCGCGCTTTATCGGCGTAAAAAATATGTGCTGTGACATTGATATTAGGGTCATCGTCGAGCGAGCCTGCAGGAACAACGAGTAAGTCTCCTTGTTGTTGATACATGGGTAATGCCGAGCCACACCGACTACAAAAGCTTTTGCAGTGAGCGCTGTGTGGGGTTTGGTAATGTCTTACCAACGGCTCACCTGATAACCAAGTTAGTGTAGCCGAGTTTGAGAACAAGTTTGCTCCGTGCGCCGACCCACTGTTTTTGCGGCAGTGACTGCAGTGACATAAATAGAAATGACTGAACTCACCTTTTATTTCGAAGCGTACCTGTGCGCATAAGCAGCTGCCTTGCATAAGCCTTCTCCTTTGTTTTCATTACTACAAGTTTAGCCAGTGCTACTGTCGTTGCTCATTTATTGCTGCGCATAAATCCAGTCCAATCCTTGGATCAAGGTGCTCGGAAACGCTGTCGCGTGTTTAGCCCCTTCAATAATGCGAAACTTAATCGTCGTATTTTTTCCGCATTCAGCGGTCATTTTCTCTATTAGTTTTTGCGCCCCAGCCACCATATGCTGCTTTTCTCCATACTTTGGCTGTTCCAAGCTGCCCACTGATACATAGACCTTGGTTGGTAAACGAGGTTTTATCACAGATGAGTGTAAAATAACGTTATTGGCAAACCATACCGATGGGCTACCGATTATATAACTGCTGAACATATCAGGGTAATTGAACAGGATATAGGCGCCAAACAACCCCCCTAATGAGTGTCCCACAAAGGTGCGTTGTGAGGGGAGGGTTCGGTAGTTCTGCTCAATATAGGCGAAGACGCTCTCGCGGATAAACTTAGCATGACCATCAGCATGGCCAGTTTGAAACTTCCAATTTGTGGCTTGCACCGGAGTGTAGTCTCTTATTCGACTAGATGGGCCTTTTGAGCCTCGTGAATAGGATATCCCCACAATGATAGCCTCTTTCATTGTGCCGCTGTTCATCGGAAAGCGTGTAGCACCTGAAGCAATCTGAAAGCTATACCAGGCATCCATCAGATAAATAACGGGATACTTCTTATCTTTGTTTATCGCATAGGAGTGAGGCAGCTTTATAAATACAGGGTATACCCGTTTGCTCGCAGGCTCTGTTAATTCGATAACTGCACTTCTTGGTATTTCAAAGGGCTCGTTTGCGAGCCCTGTAGCGCATGTAACGATAAGAATAAAATACAGTAAATAACTCAAGGTCGTCTCCATAATAGACAATAGTTTAACTGGCGCGCATAGGCGCATCCTGTGCTTTGGACGCTGTGAGGTGACGAATACGCTTGGCGATAGGTTGCTCGAAGTATCGGTATGACAAGTAGGCCACCATTATGCTTAGTGCTAAGGCGACAATGAGTTTGAGCTCAACAGTTAACGCTAACTTATTTACCTGCATAATAATGGGCATATGCAGCAGGTATAGCGAATAGGAGGTTTTGCCGATGAAATCACCAAGGCGATTGGCGAGTACAATATTGTTATCAGGGACAAGAAATACGACGCAAAAGAATACCGTGCTCATAACTAGTAACACTTCGTAGCTTAGCCACATTCGTCTTTCATCGCCGCTGGTTAGCGGAGTGAATTGTGGATACATAAGCGGTATTAACAGAAGAACCATTACAAAGCGGTGCTTTCGCATGTAGTTAGGCACTTTTAGGGTGGGGTACAGTAAGCCCAAAATCACACCCACAAAAAAGAAAGGTAAGGTACGCAATATGCTAAAGAGGTTATAGGGTATTCCATAAATATCGCCATAAATCCTCGGAAAGTTGGTAAAAAACAGCACAATCATTACCGCCACAATAGCGAGATAAATATAGCCTGTTCTGTTTTTAGCCAGCATCCAAAAAGCAATAAAAACCACATAAAAGTGTATTTCAGGTGGAATAGTCCAAAGCACGCTCTCGCCGTGAATAAATAGCAAGTGGCCGAGTAAGGCGTTGACATCAGGTATGTTATATAGGCTGTCATTCCCGTTCTTAGCGAGTATGAACGAGGTAAACACCACAGCTAGGTACAAGGGCAGCACTCTTGCTGCTCGGGCCAATAAATAGCGCGTGAGGTTAGTGCGATTGAACTCTTTACCTAAATAAAGGTATGCCATCAAAAAGCCGCTTAGTAAAAAGAATAGCATCACCCCATAGGCACCGGAGCCACCTCCTAGTGCGCCGTCAAGCCAGAGGGTTATATCACTGAAATGTGTAAAGAAAACAATAAGTGCAGCGAACCCTCGCAAGGCATTCAGCTTTCTAATTTCCAACCTAGACTCCTAATCTGAGCATTATTTTTTATTATAATTCGCCGTAGGGCGTGAAGAGTTAGCGCTGCAGTTGAAATTATTAACTAACATTATTGCAGCCAGTTATTGCTAGGCTTACCGGCTGTTTATGCTCATTTTAATGCAATATAAATATCTACTTCAGTATCATTTTTATAGTACTCAAAATCTGTTGTATAGGCTCTTTGATAGGGGCAATTAGGTGAATTGAAATAGTGCCAAACTTCGCGCCAAAGTTTTATAACTGCTTGTGGCATTTCACCATCTGATGAAAAAATGAGGTACTTACCTGAACGAACTTCGGCATGTATCAATTCTGATATCATGTTTGGTGATAATGTGTCCGAGCACGCGATCACATCAAAAGCCCCAGTAAAATCAGAGTCATAGTTTGTGTATAAACCAAATATTCTTGATTGACCGGTTAGGTGTGGAGCTGCACTTGTGTTGAACTTAGCCCAAAGGTTGCTAATCTTTGCTCGAGTAGGGGTGGCTTCGTTTTCATTCGTCGTGCGAGCCAAAAAACCTGTCACTGCAAAGCCATCTAATTCATGTATCTTCATATCGCTTCCTTGCTATTTAACTATGTACTGCCTGTATACCTGGCCTAGTGCATATTATTTATCCATAAAGTCATGAAGTTAGCAAAGGCAAAGGATAATGTCTAAGTATATGTTGGGCGCTGAAAGCGAGCATGACTCCTTAAGGGGCATTTCTCGGCGACCACAAACACAGTCAGATTAAAAACCGATTTGGTTTGTGGGTCTTTTTATCGCTTTGCGGACTTTTAGGTTGGTTGAACATGGACAGAGGCTGCTACCAGGAAAGGTAGCAGCCCTAAAAGGACGGCTAGTCTTTAGACTTCTTGCGGCGCTGCTGTGGGAGCACACGTACCAGCTTAATCATGTTTTCTTTTACTTCCATGACCTCAATCGGGTAGCCCTCAATTTTAAGCCCTAAATTGGCGTCGGGAATATCTTCTAAATATTCGACAATCAGGCCGCTGAGAGTTTTTGGCCCATCTTGGGGAAGGTGCCAACCCATTTCTTTATTGAGATCACGAATATTAGCACCACCATCAACTAGCACTGAGCCATCGTCCTGCTCACTGACTTCCTCGCTTGGTGGTCGGGTTTGTGTGGTGGTGAAGTCGCCAACCACTTCTTCGAGAATATCCTCAAGTGTGACTAGACCTTGAATATCACCATATTCGTCAACAACCAAGCCAATACGCTCTTTAACCTGCTGAAACTTGTGTAACTGGGTATTCAAAGAGGTGCCTTCGGGAATAAAGTAAATCTCCCTTACTGCGCGAAGCAGCGACGACTTATTAAACTGCTCTTTGGTGAGTAGACGAAGTGCGTCTCGAGCATGAATAAAGCCCACGGCATCATCGATTTGGTCACGATATAAAAGCACCCGGGTGTGCTGCAAATTGGTAAGCTGCTTACTGATCGCCTTCCAGTCATCATTAACATCAATGGCGTTAATTTCATTACGCGGGATCATAATGTCCTCCACGGTGACCTGCTCAAGGTCTAAAATCGACGTCAGCATGCTTTTGTGCTTGGCTGGCAACATGGCCCCGGCTTCACTTACCACGGTTTTCAGCTCTTCTTTAGAAAGGCTGTGCTCTTCCATTTGCTCTGGGCTAAAGCCGAGCAGACGCAACAAACCGTTAGTGATCCAGTTTAGAGCAATCACAAAAGGCAAAGTTAAGCGCAGCAAATTTTTAAGAATCAGCGAGCTTGGAAAGGCGATTTTCTCTGGGTACAGGGCGGCAATGGTTTTCGGAGTCACCTCTGCAAAAACCAATAAAATAAAGGTCAACCCAAAAGTGGCCACCGCTAAGCCGACAACATCGCCAAACAGGCGAATACCAATAATCGTGGCCACTGAAGAGGCCGCAATATTAACAAGGTTATTGCCAATAAGGATCAAGCCGATAAGGCGATCAGGGCGCTTGAGTAGGCTGCTGACTCGCGTGGCTCCGGCGTGTTTTTGTTTTTCTAGGTGGCGTAGTCGAAATTTATTTATCGACAACATCCCAGTTTCGGAGCTAGAGAAGTATGCGGAGAGTACGATCAGTATTGCTAGAATGATAAACAACGTACTCGTCGATATGTCGTCCAAAGAAGGATCCTTCTATTAAAAATCAAGGTATATTAAGCGGCACTCGCCGCGCGTAGTCAAGTGAACTTGCCCTGAAGATAAAGTAATTGCTTAAAAACGCTGCAATATTACTTCTTGGACAAAGCGACTGCCAAAATAGGCAAGAGTGAGTAGGCCGGCACCGACCATAATGGTGATCACAGAGGATTTGCCGCGCCAACCTCGCAGCTTGCGGCCAATAACAACGGCTAAAAATACCCCCCAGGCGATAATGGAAAGCACCGTTTTATGCGCGTTTTCAATAGCCAGCATGGAATCTAGGAATACAAACCCAGAGAGCAGGGCGAGGCTCAACAAAGCTGTGCCAACAAACACTAATTGGTAAAGTTGCCGTTCGACCACCATCAGCGGTGGCAGGTGGCTGTATACAATGGCTAGGTCTTTGCGTTTAAGGCGTTTGTCGATGAAATAAAACTGCACCGCATACAAGGTAGCAATCACCAGCACGCAATAAGCCAGCAGTGAAATAGAGATATGTGTCACTAACCCAATTTCCAGGCGAATACTTTGCACGATGATATCGTGCGGCATAAATAGGCTAGCGAATAATAAAATAGTGGCAAACCCATACACGACAGGTAGCAATAAGGTGGCAGGAAAGCGCAGTGACACAGCGGTCACTGATAATACGATAACCCAGCAGGTCAGCAGCGATACATTAATAAAAGATAGGTCTTGGCCTTGGGTGGTGAATACCGCATTTACGAGCAACACCATGTGCGTCAAAATCGCAAGCGTACTGAGGATCACCGTAGTTTTTTGCGATGGGCCTTTGGCATCAAACAAGCGAGACAATACGTGCGCGGTAGCAGCACCGTAAAAAGCACAACTCAACAGTGTCAAAATTGTAATCAGCATGATGACCTTTTTTGCTCGTAGTTATTATTCCATCAAGAAGCCATTGTATTTAAAGCGAACACGCTTGCCTAGATCTAATTGCCTTTGCTTTGCACTTGGTGCTGGGATTTGCCCCCCGCTTTCAGTTATAATCGGCGAAAATGTAAGTAGCAACGGAATCGTTAGCGATGTTTGAAAATCTGCAGGAACGATTAGGGAAGACCCTAAAAACCATCAGTGGCCGTGGCCGCCTCACTGAAGACAATATTAAAGAGACGCTGCGTGAAGTGCGTATGGCTTTGCTTGAAGCTGACGTCGCTTTGCCCGTTGTTCGTGATTTCGTCAAGCAAGTCAAAGAGCGTGCCGTTGGCACAGAGGTGACTAAAAGCCTGACTCCTGGCCAAGTGTTTGTCAAAATAGTCCGTGAAGAGCTTGAAAAAGCCATGGGCGAGGCTAACGAAGAACTTAACCTCAATGCCCAGCCGCCGGCAGTCATTATGATGGCTGGCTTACAAGGGGCGGGTAAAACCACCAGTGTTGGCAAGTTGGCGAAGTTTCTAAAAGAGCGCAAGAAAAAGTCGGTATTGGTGGTGAGTGCCGATATTTATCGACCAGCGGCAATTAAACAGCTTGAAACTCTAGCATCTGAAGTAGATGTCGAGTTTTTTCCCAGCGATACCTCGCAAGACCCAGTTGATATCGCCAATGGCGCCATTGCTCACGCCAAGAAAAAGTTTATTGATGTGGTGTTAGTGGATACCGCCGGTCGTCTTCACGTTGATGAAGACATGATGAGCGAGATTAAAGCACTGCACAGCGCTATTAACCCAATTGAAACGCTGTTCGTGGTTGATTCCATGACCGGTCAGGATGCGGCGAATACCGCGAAAGCTTTTGATGAAGCACTGCCACTTAGTGGCGTGATCTTAACCAAGACCGATGGTGATGCCCGTGGTGGTGCCGCGCTATCGATTCGCCATATTACCGGTAAACCCATTAAGTTTATCGGTGTTGGTGAGCGTAGCGATGCTCTAGAGCCGTTCCACCCCGATCGTGTCGCGTCGCGTATTCTCGGTATGGGCGACGTTTTGTCTCTTATCGAAGAAGTGGAAATGAAGGTCGATAAAGACAAAGCTGCAAAAGTAGCGGACAAGGTCTTTAAAGGCAGCGGCTTTACATTAGAGGACTTTGCTGACCAACTGCGACAAATGAAAAACATGGGTGGCATGATGTCCATGCTTGATAAGTTGCCAGGCATGAGTAACTTACCTGAAGGAGTAAAAGGGCAAGTTAACGACAAAACATTTGTGCAAATGGAAGCCATTATCAACTCCATGACACCGAAAGAGCGCGCGCGTCCGGAAATTATTAAAGGCTCACGCAAAAAGCGTATTGCTGCGGGCTCTGGCACACAAGTACAAGACATCAACAAGCTGCTGAAGCAATTTACACAGATGCAGAAAATGATGAAAAAGATGAAAGGCAAAGGCGGCATGATGAAAATGATGCGCGGCATGAAAGGGATGATGCCACCAGGAATGATGGGTGGTCCCGGCGGCCCTAAGTTCTGAGCCAATGCGTTATATAAAAAAAGCGTGACAACCGTCGCGCTTTTTTTTTGCGTTGCAAAGCGCGTTGAGCGGTGAAATAGTAGGTTCTATATCAATGTAACAAGCGAGGTTGATATGAGAGCGCTCATTATTACCATGCTCTTTTGGGTATTGGTTGGCTGTACAAGCACGGATTGGCGTACTGCCAGTCGTGAAAGTGCGGGTATTGCGCAGCCGGTGAGTGAGCCGGGGGCGGTGATTGAGTTTTATGCTGCTGATGCATTCAGCTGGCGTGGTTGGTTTGCCGTGCATACTTGGCTTGCAATAAAAGAGCAGGGGGCACAGCAGTATACAGTGTATGAAGTGGTTGGCTGGGGCGTGGACCAAGGTCGACCGGCTTTGCGCAGCTATAAAACATCCACACCTGATCGTTACTGGTACGGTGCTAAGCCTGATAAATTTCATGTGGTTAGCGGCGCCAAAGCAGCGGAGCTTATCCCTAAAATCCAAGCTGCTGCGAAGCAGTATCCATGGGAAAACGAATACACGCTCTTTCCAGGGCCGAACAGCAATACCTTTCCCGCATGGATAGGCAGGCAAGTTCCCGAACTTGAACTGGCGATGCCTTTTAGTGCTATTGGCAGTGGTTATGGCGATTAGCTTACGTCGTTTTGTCCAAGGCGATGAGCACGCGTTAGTGTCTTTGCTCAATAATGCCCAGGTACAACGTTTCTTATCGCCCAAAATCCCTTATCCTTACACTGAGGCGGATGCCAGTTGGTGGGTTCGAGAGGGCGCTCAAAGCGAGCACATTTACGCCATTGAGCACGATAATGAGTTGATTGGCTGTATCAGCGCCACAGTGGGGCAGTTCGAGTATGCTAAATCAGCTGAGGTAGGTTATTGGCTGGGTCAGCCTTATTGGCACCAAGGCTTTGCGAGTGAAGCGCTGCAACAGCTATTAAACAAGCTCGCTCATGGAACTGATTTACTGCGCCTGCATGCAGTCGTATTTGCGGGGAATAAAGCTTCTCAGGCGCTGTTAGCGCGCTGTGGCTTTGTCCTCGAAGGACAGCTAAGGCAAGCAATAGTGAAGCAGGGCCAGCGTTTTGATGGCCTTATTTATGGGTTATTACTTGACGACATACGCTGAACAAACCGGCCCTTAGCGGCAGCTCAAAAGCCAAGATCATCATTTAACCCACACAAACCACGTATTTAATGCAGTTCTTACTTGCATTGTGGCAAAAAATTCGTACAATTCCCGAGCTTCCCTGTATGGGGAAGTTTCACTTATTAATGAAAACAGTCAATCTATTTAGAGGACGGTATGGTAACTATTCGTTTGCAACGTGGTGGCGCTAAGAAGCGTCCTTTCTATCAAATTGTGGTTGCGGATAGCCGTTTCTCGCGTGACGGTCGTTTCATCGAGAAAGTAGGTTTCTTTAACCCTATTGCTGCTGGTCAGGAAGAAAAACTTCGTCTAGACCTTGCCCGTGTTGATCACTGGGTAGGCCAAGGCGCGGCTCTTTCAGATCGCGTAGCAAAGCTAGTTAAAGACGCTCGTAAAGCGGCTTAATAGGCGTAAGTGTAACCATGAGTCAACAAGAGCAAGCCTCAACAATCGTCGTTGGCAAACTCGGAGCCCCGTATGGGATCAAGGGTTGGCTTAAGGTACATTCATTTACTGATGATCCCCAAGGGATCTTCGATTTCAGCCCATGGTTGATAGGGCAACAAGGTAAATGGCAAACCTTTGAAGTGAGTGACTGGCGTCGCCACAACAAAGGCTTTATCGCCAAGTTTGCGCAAATTAATGACCGTGACCAAGCAATGGCAATGACCAATGCGGAAATCTCGGTTGAAGTGGCGCAATTACCAGAGCTTCCCGAAGGGGAGTTTTATTGGCGAGATCTCATCGGCATGGCCGTGGTAACCACAAAAGGTTATGACTTAGGTCAAGTTGATGACTTGATGGAGACAGGCTCGAATGATGTGCTGGTTGTGAAAGCAAACAGTAAAGATGCATTCGGCAAAGGCGAGCGTTTAATCCCATTTTTGACCGATTCGGTCATTATCAATGTGGACCATGACGAGCGTCAGATTACTGTGGACTGGGACCCAGGCTTTTAATGGCACAAACACCGTTTTGGATGGGGGTAATAAGCCTCTTTCCAGAGATGTTTTCGGCAATTACTGATCAGGGCGTAACAGGCCGCGCAGTGAAACGTGGTTTAATCGACTTTCACTGCTGGAACCCGCGCGATTATGCAACGGATAAGCATCGTACCGTGGACGACCGCCCTTATGGTGGAGGTCCAGGCATGTTGATGATGGTTGAACCATTGAAGCAGGCCATACTCGATGCGAAAGCTGCGGCAGGCGAGGGTGCTAAGGTAATTTACATGTCCCCACAAGGGCGAAAACTAGATCAGCAAGGCGCACAAGAGCTCGCTCAGTGCGATAAACTGATTTTAGTAGCTGGTCGTTATGAAGGTATAGATGAACGGCTCATCGAATCCTATATCGATGAAGAATGGTCGATTGGGGATTTTATCCTCAGCGGCGGTGAACTACCGGCCATGACATTAATTGACGCTGTTGCGCGATTAGTGCCAGGGGTGTTAGGTCATAACCAATCGGCTGAGCAAGATTCATTTTCGGATGGCTTGCTCGATTGTCCGCACTATACCCGGCCAGAGATATTGGATGGCAAAGCGGTTCCACCGATTTTACTCAGTGGTAACCACCAAGCAATCGCAAAATGGCGGCAAAAGCAGTCATTAGGGAGAACTTGGCAAAGACGTCCAGACTTGTTGCAAAACCTAGCTCTGACTGAGGAGCAAGCACAGTTACTTGCTGAATATCAGCAAGAAAACTCATAGCTTGTGGCTAGAAGACAGTTACACCTAGGAAAGTGAGAAATAAAATGGCAAAAGTAAACCAAAATATTATTAAAGAGCTTGAAGCTGAACAGCTTAAGCAAGACGTACCAAGCTTTGGCGCTGGTGACACAGTTGTTGTACAGGTACGTGTAAAAGAGGGTAACAAAGAGCGTCTACAGGCCTTTGAAGGTGTTGTAATCGCTAAGCGTAACCGTGGCCTACACTCTGCATTCACCGTGCGTAAAATTTCAAGCGGTGAAGGCGTTGAGCGTGTATTCCAAACGCACAGCCCACTTGTAGATAGCATCACAGTTAAGCGTCGCGGTGCAGTACGTCGCGCGAAACTTTACTACTTGCGTGAGCGTTCTGGTAAGTCTGCACGTATTAAAGAAAAACTTAATTAATACGCGCGTTTTACTAAGACGTGATAAAGCGGGCCAGCTAGCAATAGCTGGCCCGCTTTGGTTTTTACAGGCAGCGCCTTATGCTCCCTCTTGCCGCAGGTGACTCCTCGCATATTATTCAACACCTTGATACCTCTTGCCCCTTTTCCTGACTTACTAATATTGCTACTATCAATGTATTAATTAGTTTACCAAGTGTAATTTTAAGTTTACATTATGACCTCAGAGCAGCAGCTAGCCCAACTTCGCAATCAAATCGATGCCTGTGATACCGAACTCGTTCGCCTCCTTGCCAAGCGCAATCAAATCACCGAGCAGGTAGGCAAAATAAAGCAACAAAGCGGCGCTCCTTTGCATGCCCCCGAACGCGAGGCGGCGTTGATCGCGGCTCGGCGTAAAGAGGCTGAAGAAGCGGCGGTCAACCCTGACTTGGTCGAAGATATTTTGCGGCGCATGATGCGAGAGGCCTATCAAAACCAACAAAGCGAGTTGGCTTGTGTTTGTAAGTCGCTCAATCCGGTGGCGATTGTCGGTGGCCGTGGAGCGATGGGGCAACTATTTGCTAAGCAGCTAACCCGCAGTGGTGTTGAGGTGCGTATTATTGACCGCCAAGAGCAGCAAAGTGGCGAAGCTGCAAAGTTACTCAAAGGCGCTAAATGTGTGCTTATTAGTGTACCTATCAACGCCGTGGAGGAGGTTGTCGCCAACCTTCCTGCTTTGGACGACGATGCCTTGCTAGTTGATATCACGTCCGTGAAAGAAAAGCCCTTAGCGGCGCTGACCAACAAACACAGCGGTCCGGTATTGGGCTTGCACCCGATGTTTGGACCAGATATCAGCCATTGGGTTAAACAAACTGTGGTGGTGTGCAAAGACGTAGAGAGTGCAGCGGGTGAGGCGTTGTTGGCTCAGCTTAAAGTGTGGGGGTGTCAACTTGTCACTATGAGCGCACGCAAACACGACGAAGCCATGCAAATAATCCAGGTTATGCGCCACTTAACCACCTTCGTATATGGCCAGTTTCTAGCTAAACAAGAACATAGCTTAGCAGAAATTCGCGATTGCTCGTCCCCTATCTATCAGCTGGAATTAATGATGGTGGGCCGTTTGTTTGCACAAAGCCCGGAGCTGTATAGCGACATTATGCTTGCGCAGTTTGAGCGCGTAGAGCCGCTCTTGGAGGCGTATAAAAATACCTATGAACATACTTTAAGCATGCTGCGTGATAAAGACAAAGAAGCGTTAATGACTGCATTCTCTGATGCAAAAGTGTTCTTTAGTGATGCCAGCGATCAGTTCTTAAGCCAAAGCCGAGCTTTGTTAAATAAAGCCAATGATGCCAAGGTGTTAGGTTAGTATTTGCTTTATCAAAGATGTGTTCCCTGAGTAGAAAGGCATTGCTGGCGCCTTTCTACACAGACAGGATTACATTTTTGGCGTAACCGCTTTAAGCGACTCACTTTGGTAGCAGCCTAAAACGCGGATAAACTCAGTGAAGGGTTTAAGCTCTTCTAAGGCTTGATTGACATTAGGGTCGTCGATGTTCGCTTCTAAGTCGACATAAAACACCTCTTCCCAAGGGTTGCCTGGCACTGGGCGAGACTCTAGTTTCACTAAGTTAATTTCACGCTGCTTGAAAATCATCAGAGCATCAGCTAGAGCGCCCACTTGCTGCGAGGTTGACATAATTAGCGATGTTTTTGTGGGAATTTGCATTGATACCTGAAGCGGTTTGCGTGCTACCACAATGAAGCGGCTGTGGTTTTCACTTTGATTAGCAATCGCCGTTTGCAGCACCTCTAACCCTAAATGTTTGCCGGCTTGCGCTGAGCCAATTGCCGCGCTGTGCTCGCATTCAAGCGCTGCTTTCATTGCACTGGTGGTGGAGTCGCAATGCTCGAGCTGCACCTGATTTAGCCCTTGAATAAACCGGCTACACTGAGCGAATGGCTGAGGGTGGCCAAAGAGCTTATTGATATCGCCCAGCTCGGTCCCTGGTTTGGCTAATACACAGTGCTCAACGCTGTGGGTTACTTCACCGACAATCGACACTTGGGCATGTTGTAAGAGATCAAACACCTCATTAATACTGCCAGAGCTGGTATTTTCAATAGGCAGTACGCCAAAGTCTGCTTGCCCTTTTTCCACTGCGCCGGTGATTTCATCAAATTGTGAACAGCCAAGTTCCACGAGCTTGCCTGGGCGGCGGCTGAAATACTTATGTACGGCCAGTTGCGAGTACGAGCCTTGCCCCCCTAAATAAGTGACTCGGTTGGTCGTCCCTAAGGCTTCAGGGTTGAGGTTTTGTTGCAACATGGCCTGTTGGTGCAACACCGAGTCCTCTAAAATACGCTGGAACACGTTGTTGATATAATAAGCGTCTAACCCTAAAGATTTGCCATAACTTATCAAGTTCTCCAGCAGTGCTTGTTCCCGGGCTTCATCACGTATGGGTTTATTGTTGTTAATTTTATATTCCACAACGGAGTGTGCGATACGACGGCGTTTAGCCAGCAAAATCAAAAGCTCGGAGTCTATTTCGTTAATATCCCGGCGCAATGCATGCAGTGTTTCGTTAGTCATTATTAGGTTTCCTCATTCCCAAAACGAAAAAAGCCTCCCGGTGGGGAGGCTTTAGCATATGGTGAATCTCACGTACTCGCTATCGGCCTCCCTAACAAGGGCGGAAGATAAAAAAGCGAAAAAATACGAAAGAGATACTGTTCATACTTTCAATCTACTGGTTCCACTCTATGCAAGTCAACAGCTAAATCGGGCTAATTTGATATTTCTCAATTTAATGTCTTAGCGCGGGTAAACTAGGTGAGTAGAAAACGTTATTGTGTTACAAATACTGTGCGAACTAGCAACGCGGTGTTATTGCTCATACCTTTGTATGGGCTGCAATACCGTGCAATCAATTATTCCACGAAAAAGGTTTATATAAGTGCCTGAGGCCTGTTATATTTGCTAGCTGGCTAAAAGTACATTAATCCAGAGACTTAAAAAGGATAGGCAGTGGTCTACAGGCGTCCGCCATCTCGGTTTGGCATTCATTCCCTCAGCATCAAGCTCTCGGCATTGATCTCTGCCATTTGTTTGATTGCCGGTATTTTTGCGGCGGTGCTGATGCTCAAGTCAGAGCAAAAGCAGTTGATGTTTGAAGAGCATGAACAGTTAAACCAATATAGTGCACGTTTTATCGGCCAGTTTGGCCGTTTTATTGATACTAAAACCAACATTGCTGAGCAGGCCAACGAGGTCGTTAAACGCGCTTTATTCACTCACACCAACACCAATGCTTCCTTTGAGTCACCTCAATTTATAATTACCGATGAACTAACATTGCGCAGCATGTCTGATGATGGCCTTTCTGCTGCCATCATCCCGAAAAAGAATTATTCACCTTCCTACGAGCGACTGTTTGCAAAATCAGAGCAGCTTTGGCAAGTCATTTCGCCCACGTTGATTCAAGACTATTTTAATTTCTATTTACTGACCGAGGATGACTTTGTCCGTGTAGCGCCGCCGAACTGGGCATTGGATGTACCAGCGGATTATCGCGCCGTGAACTCATTGAATTTTGATCGCGTTAATGAGCAAAATAACCCCACCCGCCAGGCAGTGTGGACGCCGGTGTACTATGACCCTATCTGGGGCAAATGGATTGTCAGTATTGTCACGCCCATTTATAAGCAGGATCAGCACGTCGCTCTTACGGGTGCGGATTTAGAACTGGATAAATTACTCGAATACTTACCAATAGATGACCCACATCAGCAGATGTTTGTTGTTGATGCACAGGGACAGTTATTGGCTCACCCGCGCTTAGACAACGCCACCTACCAACGCTATGGGCGCCAAGGTAAACCGCTACGCATGTCTGATTTTATTAATCCTAAACTGGTTGAATTAGTCAGTGGGGCGCTGCGTTTAAAATTGCCAACGGTGACAGAGCAATTCAGTTATGAGGGAGAGAACTACCTCACGACGATTCGCAAAGTTGAAGGGCTGGATTGGTACGTAGGCATTTACCGTAAGCAATCCAGTGCTCTGGAAGCGCTTGAGGCATTGCAAATAAAGTTTTTAGGGCTGTTTATTCTCTACGCCATTCTCGTTGCTCTGCTATTGCATCAAGCTTTGTATCAACTCGTGCTCCGGCGCATTTATTTGCTCGTGAATGCGGTATCCAGTTTTGGCAAAGGCAAAATGGACACCGATTTCCCGCCAGAGAGTAAAGATGAAATAGGCGTTCTCAATGGCTCATTTAAAGACATGAGTGTCGAGCTGAGTAACACCATAACCGGGCTTAATCAGCGTATTAAAGAAAAAGAAGTGGCTGAGCAGGCTGCCAACCGGCTCTCTAAAGCGGTCGCTTACTCTGGTACTGGGGTGTTGATCACCAACTATCAACTGCAAATTGAGTATGTGAACCCGAAAATGCTGGAGATGACCGGGTACAGCGAAGAGCACTTTATTGAGGCCAAATTACTCAGTGTTATTGCCCGGGAAATGGCGATTCTCAACGAAGACATTGAGTTTGACTTACGCTCACGTAATTATTGGCGTGGTGACACCATGCTGCAGCACATTGATGGTCGAGCCATATGGGTATCGCTCAGTATTTCTCCCATCCGTGATGAGGAAGGGGATGTCGATAGCTACGTCGTTTCCGCGCAAGACATTTCCTTTGTAAAAGAGAGTCAGCGCAAAATGGAGCAGCTGGCTTATTTTGATACCCTTACTGGTTTGGCCAACCGTACTTTCTTCCGTATGCAGCTACGTAAGTCGATGGCGCTCGCGGATAGAGGGCATTATGCTTTTGCCTTGTTTTACTTCGACCTTGATGAATTTAAACGCATTAATGACACCCTGGGTCATGATGTCGGTGACCAATTGCTGGTAGAGGTAGCTCGGCGTCTCAAAAACCGCCTTCGTACCGAAGACACCATTGCCCGTTTAGGCGGTGATGAATTTGCGGTATTACTCAGTGGTATTGAAAGTCATGAGCGTGCAAAAGAAGTCGCTAACACCATTCAGCGCACTCTTAATCAGCCTATTCAGCTTGGCAATAACGAGGTGATTGTGAGTGCCAGTATTGGTATTACCATGGCGCCCGATGACAGTAGCGAAGAAGATCAATTGCTTAAGCATGCTGATTTGGCAATGTATGAGGCTAAGGCAAAAGGCAAAAATACCTATCATTTCTACTCCAAAGAGCTTAATGCCGCTGCAAACGAGCGCTTATACATAGAGAATGAGCTACGCCAAGGGATCCGTGATAGTCAATTTCATCTTCATTATCAACCACAGGTTGATAGCCGTGATGGCCGTATTCTTGGTTTTGAGGCATTGGTGCGCTGGACTCACCCTGTGCAAGGCCCCATTTCACCATTTAAGTTTATTCCCATCGCTGAAGCCACAGGACTCATTGTTGAGCTTGGCGAGTGGGTGATGCGCGAGGCATGCGCATTCTCGGCGCGTCGAGCTAAAGCCGGTCTTGAGGCCAATGTATCAGTGAACTTATCAGCGCGGCAGTTCCAAGACGCCAACCTCATTGCCACTATGAGTAAAACCTTGCGTGAATCTGGCATTGCCCCTGACAAGCTGCACCTTGAGCTCACTGAATCTATGTTAATGGGGGACGTCGATACCGCTATTTCGCAGCTGCTTGAGATGAAGCGTTTGGGCGTATCTATTTCCATTGATGACTTTGGCACGGGTTATTCGTCGCTGAGTTATTTAAAACGTTTCCCGGTTGATGTGCTGAAAGTGGATCGCTCTTTTGTGCAAGATATCCCTGAAGACTCTAATGACATGGAGATCACCGCAGCTATTATTGCTATGGCACAAAAATTAAACCTCAATGTTGTTGCCGAAGGGGTTGAAACGAAAGAGCAAATGGAGTTTTTGAAAGCCAATAACTGTTTTATTGTGCAGGGCTATTATTTTAGTCGTCCGCTGGAAGAGGGAGCGGTCAATGCGTTGCCTGAACACCTCGAAGTGGAAGCCCCATGAGTTCAGTGCATATAGATACAGACAAAACAAAGCTGCAGTTTGACGTGATCCACGGGTTTATAAGCCGCACTTACTGGGCTAAAGGTATTCCTGCTGCGGTGATGCGTCGTGCCATCGATCACTCCTTGTGCTTTGGCGCCTATAACCAGCGGGGCGAGCAAGTAGCCTTTGCCCGCGTGACCACGGATTACGCCACATTCGCTTATCTGGCTGATGTGTTTGTATTGCAGCATTATCAAGGACAGGGGATAGGCAAAGCGCTTATTGCTGAGGTGGTCGCCCACCCTGAGCTGCAAGGGTTGCGGCGTTTTATGCTCGCCACCTTCGATGCGCACGATTTATATCGTCAGTTTGGCTTTAACGCCATTGATGATCCAAGCATTTTGATGCAGCGTCATAATGCCGATATATACCAAGCCTAAAGAAGTGGGCTGACATCCACGGGCAAGTCAATAAGAATTAACAACGCCCCTTTACCGCCATATTCTAGTGGCGCTTGGTGCATGGCAATCACATCAGGATGCTGCACCAGATATTGCGGCACTTTGTGCTTTAACACCCGCTCACCAATACCATGCACTACACACGCACAGGCCACATGCTGCTTTTTGCAGGCGCTGATCAGCGCTGCTAACTCCTGTTTGACCGTTTCTTTGTTGAGGCCGTGCAAGTCGAGGATCAGTTCCGGATTGTAATCGCCACGACGCAGCTGCTTTGCCAGGTAGCGGTCTTCTCCCGCTTTGACATAGCTGATGGTGCTGTGTGTGTCTATGTCGGGAATATACTCGTCAGAAAAGTAAAACTCGGTATTACTTTGACGCTCCACTTGTTGGCGCTGAGCGATCGGCTTTTTCTGTTGCCCAGTCAAACGCACGGTGTCATTTTTGACCCGCTTGGTGGCGCCAATGCTTTGGCGAAATAAATCGATGTCCTGTTGCGACAATGGCTGTGCGTCAGGTGCTGTTGGTTGCTGTTTTTTCATGGTCGAGAGTTTAGCCAAAAAAAGCATAAAAACCTAGCGTTAAACACGCTACAATGGCGCTATTAAGGGATAACGAGCGTTTACAAACATGAGCGATATTTTGCTAACCGACGCCCAGCGCGAAGATGCTGAGCACACCTTAGAAACTATCAATGATTGGCTGCGTTGGGCCACAAGTCAGTTTAGTGGTCATGGCTTATTCTTTGGCCATGGTACTGATAATGCTTGGGATGAAGCGGTAGCTCTGGTATTACCAGCACTGCATTTACCTATGGATGCGCCGAACACGCTTCTTAGTAGCCGTTTAACCACAGCTGAAAAGCTGCATTTGAGTGTGCTGATTGCAAAACGTATTAATGAGCGCACACCCGTGGCATATCTAACCAATCAAGCATATTTCGCTGGCATGCCATTTTATGTAGATGAGCGGGTATTAGTGCCGCGTTCACCGTTTGCAGAGCTTATCTCCCAGCAGTTTTCACCTTGGGTGCAAGAGCCCGAAAATGTAATGCGTATACTCGATATGTGTACTGGCTCAGGCTGTATCGCCATAGCCTTAGCGCAGGCATTTGAAAATGCGCTGGTGGATGCGGTGGATATCTCCCCTGATGCACTGGCCGTGGCAGATATCAATATCCAGGATTATCAGCTGCAAGATAGGGTATTACCGATTTTATCCGATGTATTTAGCGGCGTAGGCCAAGAAAAGTACGACTTGATTATTGCCAACCCGCCTTATGTTGATGCTGAGGATATGAGCGATTTACCTCAAGAGTTTCACCATGAACCGGAGTTAGGGCTGGCTTCGGGTGAAGATGGCTTGGATGTGACCCGCCAGTTGCTTGCCAATGCAGCGCAGCATCTAACAGATAACGGTTTATTATTTGTTGAGGTGGGCAACTCTATGGTACACATGGAAGCGCTATATCCCGAGGTACCCTTCACATGGCTTGAGTTTGAGCAGGGGGGCTTAGGGGTGTTTATGATTTCAAAAGCCGATTTAGATGCCCACTTTGGCAGCTAGGTTAGCGAATAGGTAACGCCATTTTTGGAATGAGGAAAGAACATGGCAGGTAACAGTATAGGGCAGCTATTTAAGCTCTCTACCTTTGGCGAAAGCCACGGGCCGGCGCTAGGGGGGGTGGTCGATGGCTGCCCACCTGGGCTGGAGCTTAATGAGGCTGACTTACAACACGACTTAGACCGGCGCAAGCCGGGGCAAAGCCGCTACACTACGGCACGCCGGGAGGCGGATGAGGTGAAAATTCTCTCCGGGGTGTTTGAAGGCAAAACGACCGGTACCAGTATTGGCTTGGTGATTGAAAACACCGATCAACGCTCCAAAGACTACAGCAAAATTAAAGATGTGTTTCGCCCGGGCCACGGTGATTACAGCTATTGGCATAAATATGGTGTGCGCGATTACCGTGGTGGGGGGCGCTCTTCAGCCAGAGAAACCGCTATTCGCGTTGCTGCTGGGGCAATAGCGAAAAAGTACCTGAAACAATTTCACGGTATTGAGGTGCAAGGGTGTTTATCGCAGCTAGGACCTATTAAAGCGCAGCAGTACGATTGGAATGAAGTGCATAACAATGCTTTTTTCTTCCCTGATGCTAGTCAAATTGATGCCCTTGATGAGTATATGCGAGATTTAAAAAAGCAGGGCGACTCCATCGGCGCAAAGGTCACGGTCGTGGCTAAAAGTGTGCCGGTAGGTTTGGGCGAGCCTGTGTTTGACCGTCTTGATGCAGAACTGGCGCACTCATTGATGAGTATCAACGCAGTTAAAGGGGTGGAGATTGGTGATGGCTTTGCCGTGGTCGAGCAAAAAGGCTCTCAAGGTCGCGATGAACTCACCCCGCAAGGCTTTACCTCCAATCATGCGGGTGGTGTGTTAGCGGGCATCTCTACCGGCCAAGATATCGTTGCCAGTATCGCCCTTAAGCCCACGTCAAGTATTACCGTGGTGGGGCAGAGTATTAACACTCGCAATGAGGCAGTCGAAATGATCACTAAAGGCCGTCATGACCCTTGCGTGGGTATTCGTGCGGTGCCTATTGCCGAGGCGATGATGGCCATTACCTTAATGGATCATCTATTACGTCAACGGGCGCAAAATCCCCATGTGGCCCATGAGTTTGGGCCTATCCCAGGGCAAAAATAAATAAAGTGACGCAGCCAATAGGGCTGCGTTTTTACTTTACCTCGCAAAATCCGTACAATCCTGCGGTGTTTTTGTTTTCAATTTTGTTATGCACCACGTTGATGAATTAATCGCGCTATTTGAGCGCACGTTTTATGCGGATTACACCACCCGATTGGTGCGCGGTGAGGACGAGCCCATTTACTTGCCCGCAGACGAACAGTGCGGTTATCACCGTATTGTCTTTGCCCATGGATTCTTCGCAAGTGCTCTGCATGAGATTGCTCATTGGCTTGTTGCCGGTGCTGAGCGCAGAACTCGTGAAGACTACGGCTACTGGTACTGCCCTGATGGGCGCAGTAAAGAGCAACAGCAGGCATTTGAGCAGGTGGAAGTGCATCCACAAGCAATTGAATGGGCGTTGTCTCTGGCGGCGGGTTTTCCCTTTAATGTGTCAGCGGATAATCTCGGTGGTGAGCAAACCTGCCGATTTCGTTTTCAGCAACGGGTGTACGACAAGCTAATCAGGCTTATTGAGCAGGGCTTTAATGCTCGCACTGAGCGCCTATTGCAAGCCTTGAGTCAGCATTATCAGCAACCTTACCCACTGACGCCAGAGCGGGTGCAGTGGCAGGGTATACAGGAGCAACACGATGCGCTTTAAACTAGGTTTAATTGTTAACCCCTTGGCTGGGCTTGGGGGTTCCGTTGCGCTCAAAGGCAGTGACGGTGCGCAAACAGCAGCTAAAGCCATTGCTCTTGGCGCCGAGCCGAAAGCGAACATACGTACCCGTGCGGCCCTCGAGCAGCTTCTCGCATATCGTGAGCAACTGTGTATTTACACTGTCAATGACTCTATGGGCGAACAAGTCGCCAAAGAGCTCGGCTTTGATGTCGAAGTGGTATATCACAGTGAGCGCTCAACCACGGCTCAAGACACTGAGCTGGCGGCAAAAGCACTGCAGGCTATAGGTGTGGATTTATTATTGTTTGCCGGAGGCGATGGCACCGCCAGAAATATCTGTCATGCCATTGATGATACGCTGCCGGCACTGGGCATTCCTGCGGGCTGTAAAATTCACTCAGGCGTGTATGCCATTACCCCAAAAGCGGCGGGTAGGGTGGTTGAAATGCTGGTTAAAGGTGAGCTGGTGACCCTCAGCGAAAGTGATGTTATGGATATTGATGAGCAGGCTTTTCGCCAAGGTGCAGTGCGCGCCAAGCGCTACGGCGAGCTGCGCGTTCCCAGCGAGTTACGCTATGTGCAAGCGGTGAAAAATGCTGGCGGTAAAGAAGTCGATGAGTTAGTGCTTGCTGACATCGCGGCCTTTGTGGTCAGCGAGATGGATGAACAATACCAGTACATTATGGGTTCAGGCTCAACGGTTGCAGCAGTCATGGAAGAAATGGGCCTAGAGAACACCTTGCTAGGGGTGGATTTAGTTCAAGATCAAGCGTTGATAGGGCAGGACATGACCGCGCAGCAGTTGCTCAGTGCTGTCGAGCAGGCGCCAACCAAACTGGTTATTACCCTTATTGGTGGCCAAGGACATTTATTCGGTCGAGGCAACCAGCAACTGAGCCCAGCGCTTATTCGCGCTATAGGAAAAGACAATATCATCGTTGTTGCTACGAAAAGCAAACTGCAAGCGCTGCAAGGGCGGCCATTGGTTTGCGATACCGGCGACAGCGAACTAGACGACGAATTATCCGGTTATATACAAATAACCACAGGCTTTAATGACCATGTGCTCTATGCCGTGGGCCACTTTGAGGAGTAGTAATGCCTTACACACAGTATGTCGATGCGGCACAGCAGTTTTTTGATGATTTGGTTGATAATGCCGATGACGACCAGCTCTTCGCGGGCGGTTATCTGCGCGGCCACTTTGATTTGGCTGTCGGTTATGCGCAGGTCGAGAACTTGCCGTTAACCCCAGATGAGCTCAACCAACAGGTGGAAGAAAGCTTGGTAAAGGCCTATCAAAATGGTGAGCTGGATGACACCGACCGAGATCATGTGGTGGTGATTTGGGAGCAAGTTAAGGCGCTTGCCAACTAGCCCCATTGCGTTACACGAATACCTAAAAACACCAGCTAGCTGGTGTTTTTGTCTATATAGCCTTTATGGGCATTTTGCAGTAGTCTGCACAGTGGAAATTGCGTGGCGGATGTTCACGCACTCGCTTTAGCTAAGGAGTGATAATGAATAATAATAACGGTGGCCAGCAAGGAGCTGCACCAACTGGCGCTATCGCGCGCTTTTTAAATACTATTGAGCATGTGGGGAACAAGTTGCCCGATCCGGCAATGATTTTCTTGTTCTCTATGTTACTGATTTGGGTGCTTTCCTGGGTATTCTCAGGCGTTACCTTTGATGTCATTGACCCGCGCACTAATGCGCCTATTGTGGTTAATAACCTCCTCACCGGCGATGCGTTAGCGGGCTTTCTCGCCTCGATGGTGAAGACCTTCACCGGCTTTGCGCCATTAGGTGTGGTGCTGGTGGCGATGCTCGGTGTTGGCGTTGCTGAACACAGTGGCTATATCAATACCGGCATTAAGCTGATGCTTAAACGCACTCCGCAAGCCTTACTTACACCAATGATTATTTTGGTCGGTATTGTGTCGCATACCGCGACAGACGCCGGCTATGTATTAGTGATCCCACTTGCCGGGGTTATTTTCTACGCCATGGGGCGTCACCCATTAGCGGGTATCGCAGCGGCATTTGCCGGTGTGAGCGGTGGTTTTAGTGCTAACTTTATTCCCTCAGGTATCGACCCGCTATTACAAAGCTTTACCCAAAGTGCGGCGCAGATCATTAACCCAACAATGGAAATCAACCCGCTTAACAATTACTACTTTACCTCTATGTCGAGTATCTTCATTGTCTTGGTGGGGTGGTATATCACCGACAAGATTATTGAGCCACGGTTAAAGAACTCTCCGGTTGATGGTAATACCGATGAATTGCCGGCTTTTGAAACGGCGACCTCGAAAGAAAAGAAAGCCTTCTTTATTGCCACTGCCGTGATGCTCGCTGGCTTGGCGCTGTTAGCCTATGTAGCTAGTTTAGGTGACTCACCACTGCGCGCCGAAAATGGCAAGCTGGCTGATTTTAGCGCACCAATCATGCAATCCATCGTACCGCTTATTTTCTTATTGTTCTGGATCCCAGGGGCGGTGTATGGCTTTGTTGCCGGTACTTTCCTATCCTCAAAAGACATGGTGATGGCGATGACCAAAGCCATGGAAGGGATGGCTTATTATGTGGTGATGGCGTTCTTCTGTGCGCTATTTATTGCCGCATTCGCACAGTCTAATCTGGGTGCATTACTGGCGATTGAGGGCGCAGCGGTGTTGAAAGCCTTGTCCCTGCCAAGTGGTGTGACCATTGTTGGTATTATCTTTTTAACCGGTTTTGTGAATTTGTTTGTGGGCTCAAGTTCAGCCAAGTGGGCGCTACTTGGACCTATCTTTGTACCAATGTTGATGCAGCTTAATATTTCCCCTGATTTAACTCAGGCCGCTTATCGTGTTGGTGATTCAAGCTCAAACATTATTACGCCATTGATGCCTTACTTCCCGCTGGTGGTGGTGTATTGTCAAAAGTATGTGAAAAATACCGGTATAGGTACGCTGATAGCGATGATGCTGCCTTACTCTATCGCCTTTTTGATTGGCTGGAGCATCTTCTTGCTAGCCTATTGGGGCTTAGATATTCCATTGGGTATTCAATCTTCGTATACCTATGGTTAAGGGTTGAGCCCAGCAAAAAGGCCGCGATATTCGCGGCCTTTTTTGTGTGAGTGGCTTAGTTAAAACGCCACGTTAAGTTGGTGTATACGTAGCGTCCACGGGGGTTATGGATAGACGATACATAACCGTAAAGGTCAGAATCACCATCGCCAATGGCAAATGGCGGCTCGTCATCAAAGAGGTTATTCACACCCACAGATACGCGTACTGCATCATTGATGTGATAAGCACCTTGAATATCGACGAGGGTTTGCGAGGCAACATCACGAGAAGTCTCGGTGTCGAAATCCAGGTTACCATCGAAGTCGATATCCGGTGTGTCCTCGAATGAACCGATATAGCTGATATTCATATTGACGTTGAAGTCGTTGAACTCCCAGTTCGTGCTAAACAAGCCACGGTGTTTAGGATACTCGTACTCGCCAATATACTCGCGGTCATCTTTGTTGAACTCATGCATGTAAGACCATTCAAGGTTGAACTTCAATAGCCCCATGTCGGCAAGGTCCATGCTGTAGTTGGTTGATAAATCAACCCCTGATGCTTCTTGTGATGAGACGTTCTCAAAGGTGCTATTGACGGTTTGAATAACGCCTAGCGCCTCGCCATTGGCCGGTGGCAAGCGTACACACACGGTGCTGTTTTGATCGTTACAGTACGTGTTGTAAATCATACCGAAGTCTTGCTCGTCGATTTTGTTATCTTGTTCAATGCTCCAGACATCAACAGAGATACCTAAATCGGTGGTGGGTGCCCAAATAGCACCAACGTTCCAAGACTCAGACTCTTCAGCTTCTAAGTCTGGGTTACCAGCAAACTCGATATTGTAATCAAGTAGATCGCAATCTTGTCCGGTGGCTTGACAGCGATAGGTATCGACGAAGAATTGGCTTTCTTCTGATGGGCCTAGGCCGATCTGCGCCAAAGACGGCGCGCGGAAGCCTTGTGCCCATGAACCACGTAGGGAAAACTCATCACTAGGCGCCCATTTCAAGGCAACCTTAGGGTTAGTGGTAGAGCCAAAATCACTGTAGTCATCGTGACGACCGGCTAATTGCAACTCTAAGTCATCGCGCAGAGGAATGGAGAACTCCACATAAGCCGCCCACTGGTCACGCTCTGCAGCGGCAGAGACGGACTCAGTACCAAAGATAAGGCCGCGCTGGAACTGATCGTCAGGCACATCGCTGACATCTTCTTCACGGTACTCAAGGCCTGCAGCCATCATCACCATGGCATCGTTAAATTCGAACGCTTCACCACTGATACTGGCATCAAACGAAGTCATATGCGACTCACCACGGCGCACTAAGCTGGTGGTAATGCGGTCAATCACCGCCGGATCGTTTTGGACACCGCCGAAGGGGTTATAGTTACCGGCATCAATCTCCTGCTGTAGGAAGTCAACACGGACCCAACCCATAGAGCGATCGCCCGTTTGCTCTGACTTTGAGCGGCCTTTTTGCGCGGCCACTTCCCAGTCCCAGTCGTTGATAACACCGCGCAAGCCGGCTACAAAGCGCAGTGTATCAGACTCGATATCCCAACGACGAGGACCCGCATCAACAGTACGATAACGACCAATTTCAATGTCTTGTCCGAACGGATTGTTAGGGTGGGAGCCCGGAACGGTAAGGCCTGCGTCTTCATCAAGTGGTGTTGGTGCACCACCGGCTTCAGAGGTGTTGTGCTGCGCTGCAATTTCTAAAAACGCAGTGATATCGTTATCGAAGTTGTAATCAAACTGAGCAATGGCGCCTACGCGCTCTGCAGGAGGCGTGATAAAACCGTACGGACCATAGTCGAACAAACAGCTGCCACTGGCGGTGGCACTCTCGGGTGGACAGTTCGGGTCGATAGTCTTTTCACCATTGACGTAAAAGTAGCCCGGGAACCCACGTGATGAACGAAAATCCATGCCACCATAAGGCGCTTGGTTTGCGGTACCCAGCTTACCCATTTCTGCAGACTCTAAACCGGTATTCTTAAAGTAGTCCAGAATCACCGACGCACTGCCTTTATCACTGGTTGTGCCCCACACTAAACTCGCAGTGGTTTCATCATAATCGGGGCCGGTCGTTTCTCCGTAGCCAAGGTTGATTTCAATCCCTTCAATGTCTTTTTTCAAAATTACGTTCACTACCCCAGCAACAGCGTCTGAGCCATAAATGGCCGAGGCGCCGTCCTTAAGGATATCGATACGTTCAATGGCTGATACTGGAATCGAGTTGATATCGACAAAAGAATTGGTGATGCTCTCGGCGAAGGCGCTGATGGCGACTCGGCGGCCATTAATAAGCACCAAAGTGGCATCCGGTCCCAGCCCCCGTAAGCTAACAGCGGCGCCGCCGTTTGCGGTTGAGTCTTGGTTGTTGCCGCGAGTAGAGAAGGTGCCGTTACCGGCTACAGGCATACGTTCTAGCAATTGTTGCAAGTTGTCGTAGCCCATATTGGCAATGTCTTCTTTACCTATGCTTTGTACTGGCGACGGGCCTTCCATATCGGTGCGCTTAATACGCGAGCCAGTGACTTCTATTCGTTCTACACCTTCACCACCGGTTTCGTTAGCGCTGGCAACAGAGGGGAGGGATAACGCAGCAGAGCCTAAAACGAGGCTTAGGGCAGTGCGCACAGTGCACGGAGTAAACTTTCTCATCCTGAAATCCTTGTTGTTATGTTTCCTAAAGGGAAACTTTTAGTTGTCTTAAATACATTTGCTAGAGACACCTAAGCCAATCGGCGTGGGCAAACGGCTGCATACTCAGTCAATGCGTGAGGAGTCGCCAAGAGAGTCCTTTTAGCTTCCCGACTTACGGGGATGGAGTATGTCTACACGTCGTTGATTAACAATCAGTTAGGGTGGCTGTCGTGAATCAAGCAAACAACATAAGATTAACATTCTTTACAAGAATTTGGCAATGACCTATTAGGGGTAATTTGTAATAAAATTTGTTATTGACCAGTAATTTAGCTGAATGCCAACTGAAGGTGATAAGTAAGGTGTTGAATTTAAGAGGGATTTCTTGAGTAATAAAAAAGCGAGCTAGAGCTCGCTTTTATCTGACTTTATGTTTCATTGTGCGCTCTTTTTCTCGAGCCCAATCTTTATCTTTGGTATCAGCACGTTTATCGTGCATTTTCTTACCTTTGGCGAGGTGGAACTCCAGTTTCACCCAGCATTTTTTCCAATACATAGCGGTGGCAACAAGCGAGTACCCTTCGCGTTCGGTTGCGCCAATAAGACGGTCAATTTCACGCTTATTCAATAGCAGCTTGCGATAGCGCATCGGATCACACACTGTGTGTGTCGAAGCGCTGTTAAGGGGCTGAATTTGACTCCCCAATAAAAACGCTTCACCGTTTTTAATATGAATATACGTTTCCGAGATATTGACCTTACCGGCACGGATACTCTTTACTTCCCAGCCTTGTAGTTCAACGCCAGCTTCGAATTTATCGTGTAAAAAATACTCATGGCGCGCTTTTTTATTTAGCGCGATGGTATTTGAGGTCGATTTTGCGGTTTTTTTCTTTGCCATAACGTCGCCATTATACTGATTGTCTGTGTATTTACATCATTTTTTTGCTTAGCGCTCAATGAATAAAGTGAGTTTTCTGGTTTTGCACAGGGTACTTGGGGCGCTTAAGAAAGCTTGCTAGAATTGCGGCTATTGTGAGGAGAGGTTATGCCCCAGATAGAAAAGTCAGCGCTGGTCATGTACAGCAGCCAAGAAATGTTCGACTTAGTGAATGATGTCGACGCGTACCCGCAGTTTTTGCCCCATTGTAGCGACTCCAAAGTCTTTGCTCAGGGAGACAATACCATGCGTGCCGGTCTGGAGATTTCCAAGGCCGGTTTAAAAAAATGGTTTACCACAGAAAACAAGCTCGATGAGCAAGCATATACCATTGCCTTACAGCTGGTGGATGGCCCTTTTAAGCACTTACATGGTCATTGGCATTTTAAGCCTCTTGATGAGCATGCTTGCAAGGTCAGCCTGAAATTAGAGTTTGAGTTCGCGAGCAAGCTAGTGGAAATGGCCTTTGGCCGTATTTTCAATGATGTAGCTAAAAATATGGTAAAAGCGTTTACCCAACGGGCCAAGGTCGTTTATGGGGAGCGGGCATGATTGAAGTCGAAGTCGTGTTTGCACTGCCGGACAAAGCCACCACCTTACGGGTGGAGATCCCTAAGGGCAGTACCGCAGAAGAAGCCGTGCTGAAGTCAGGCATCGTTGACAAGTGCCCTGAGATTGACATGGCGAACTTAACTTTAGGGGTGTGGAACCGCACCTGCAAGCTTGATACTGAGCTCAAACAAGGTGACCGGGTAGAAATCTATCGCCCACTTATTGCTGACCCCAAAGAGGCTCGCCGTCGTCGTGCGGAGAAAGCCAAAGAAGAGGGGCGCGCCAATAAAGTGACCGGTGGTAAAGTCAAAGAATAGCGCGCAAAGCGCTAATGGCGGGCTTTCTTACGCCGTGGTGGTTGTGCTCGGAGCACCGAATGACCGCTTTGGGCAACTGAGTGACATCGCTCGAGCCCGGGGAGAGTATGCGGCCAATCTCTACCATCGTCTAAATAGCCAAGGTCAGACGCATGTGCTGTGCACCGGTGGCTTTGGGGAGCACTTTAATCAATCACCCTGGGCTCATAGTGCGCTTCAACAGCAGCATTTAATAACCCAGGGCGTCGAGCGCAAGGCACTGCTTGCGCCAACGATGAGCCGCTTTACCTTTGAGGATGCATTGCTTAGTCAGCCAGTGTTGGCAAGCCATGCAAAGGCTCGCTTACACATCGTTACTTCTGGTTTTCATCTAGCACGAGTCGCGAGCATTTTTGACGCTTTATATAGCCAGTACAGGCGAACTTACCATGGTTGCAAAACGCCTGTGAGTGCGAGCCAATATCAGGCATTGCTGGTTCATGAACGAAAGGTTATGGCTCGGGAGCTGCGTAACATTGCCGCTTGGCGAGCAGGGAATTAAAAAACGCGGCATGAAAGCCGCGTTTTTACAACGTAAGAGTCCAAGTTGTGAGCCTATTACGTATCACCTATGAGCGTTTATTGCTCCAAAGGAGTGTTAAATTGTTCTGGTTGCTCGTAGTCGTCAGAGATAACTCGGGCGAGCTTTTGGTCTTCAAACTCAAGCGTGAGCTGCTTGCGTTGTTCGTTTTTACGGCCCAAGTTAAATACATATAGATAGTGCCAAGTGTCGTCGTCGAACGCATCTTCGGCAACTGGTTTACCCAACACGAATAACACTTGCTCGCGGGTCATATTAACGCGAAGCTGATCCACGTCAGATTGCTCTAAAAAGTTCCCTTGGGGAATGTTAATGCGGTAGACCCAACTAGAGCATGCGCTTAGAATACTGCATGACAAAACTACGGCTACGGCCAGCGAATACGGTTTTAACCACTGCATGTTCGTTTATCAGTCCTTATTAATTATTGTTAGCATGATACCTATTGTGCACTGAAGGTAAAGCGTCAAATGCTACATCAGACCGCCGCGAAGGCAAATAGTTTTATAGAAAGTGAAAGTCATCAGTGGTGGTGGTTATATATCGTACAGACACGTCATAACCATTGGTACACAGGCGTGAGTAACGACGTTGTAAAGCGCTTTGAGGCTCATCAGCAGGGTAAAGGGGCTAAGAATTTACGTGGCAAAGGACCGTTATCACTCATTTTTGCGACTCCAGTTGGCTCACGCAGTGACGCCTGTAAGCTAGAATGGCAAGTAAAAAAAATGCGTCGCGCAACGAAAGCCCATTTTATCGCCACTACCGATAATTATGCGGCGGCTATTATGGATGCGCTACAGCCTGACACTGCCTAGTGAGTAGAGCGCGACTAAACTGCGCTAGCATGGGCAGTGTAGCTTGATAACGCGCTTTGTTGATATGCTCGAAGGTATCTTCAGGGCTGTGGTAATGCTTATCTTCTGCTGCGGTTATAAATATTGCCGCAATCCCTCGGCGCAAAAAGGCATAGTGATCACTGGCCCGGCGCCAATCGGTGATGTTTTTCCCCAAGCGGCGATTAATGCTTCTTCCCGAGCGCACTACACTGAGTTTTACTGGGCTGTTGACTAAGCTTTGCTTTGCCGCTGCACACATTTTATGTGGCGCGTATACGAACAATCTGCTGCGAGCGTTGGTTAAATTCAGCATGTCGAGGTTTAAGTTTGTATACAGGCGCTGCGCAGGCTGAGTTTCGACAAAATGCTTGGCCCCATGCAGGCCTTGCTCTTCGCCATCAAAGGCGACAAAAATAATTTGCTCTTTCATGGCTTGCAGTTGCTGCGCTAAGTACAGCAGGGCAGCGACTCCTGAGGCATTATCATTGGCTCCTGGATAATAGCGCTGACCATGGCGGCCGAGATGATCATAATGAGCACTGATCACTAAACAGCGGGTTTGGCATTCGCTGGTAAAGATGTTAATGCCTTGAGTGTTGACAAAAAAACCACTTGTAAAAGAGAAGCCAGCGCGCTCAGTGCGATAACCTAGCTCGGTGAGACGCTGAACAATATACTGTTGAGCGAGCTTACTCGGCGCTGAGCCTGTTTTTCGTCCCGCCAATGCCGGGCTAGATAAATAGGCGATATCATCTTGCCAGTTTGTCGCTGAAGCGCCAGAGCTCAGCGACAACATCAAAATAAGCCATCCGTATTTGCTCATCGATTACTGGCAACTAAATTCAGCGCTGCCAGCTTACCGCGATAGCGCTCTTTATCATACTTAAACTGCGCGCGCTGATGTGCCATTGTGAGATGCTTGCGTGCGGCTTTGATATCGCCCATAAGGTAATAGGTACGCGCCAGTCCAAAGTAGCTCTCATGCATGCGCCCGTCTAACTCACGGGCCTTGCGGAAATGCGCTAAAGCTTGGCTATATTGTTTCTTCACAATGTCTTCATTGCCAAGGGCCACTTGGTAATAAGGGTTAGTTTTGCGTTTATTTGCCAACGCAGTTTCAATTTCTTGAGCCTGTTGCTGACGCCCAGTAAGTTGATACAAGATGGCTAAATTACCCGCTGCTGTATTATTGTTCGCGTCGGCTAATAAGGCATAGTCATACGCTTGCTCGGCGCGCTGATAATCCTCGATCACCCGAAATAAGATACCGAGATTACCCCACCCGCCAGAGTAGCTTGGGTCCATCTGTGTAGCCGCCAGGAAATAACTGAACGCCTCGTTACGCTTGTTATTTACCAACGCCGCCGCCCCTTTATTGTTATAAAACATTGCTGCTACACGCTCTTTGCTGATGGTTGTGGTTTTGAAGTTGTCACCGGAGATATCTGGTGCAAAGTCAACCAGCATAGCGCCTTGGTTGTCATAAAGGTTAATGACATCGCTGCGGCGCACTTTCGGCATGCGTAATTTTAAATTGATATGGCCGGTGAGCAGGTTGTAGCCTTTGTCGAGGGCCCAATACTCGGGGATATGGACGCGTTGAAATTCACCTTCTAAGCCTAAATGCTCGGCCATACTGAAGGCCAAAATAGACAAGGATAAGCAATTAGCGTTGAGCTGGTTATAGGTTTGCTGAGCAGTCAGCGTAGCACCACTTTGATAACGCAAACTCTTATCGCCATTATTGAGTAGGAACATAATTAAGCGTTTGGTTGCGCTTAAATCACCAAAACGCGAAGCGAAGGCTTGATTGAGTTGTGCTTTCATATCGCTGTTGAGGTTGAAAATATCGTCCATGCTTTCAACAGGCAAGGCTTGAAGCTCGGGGTGGTAGGTCAAATTCACTGGCGGTGGTGGCAGGTGTGATTGCTCAGTACTGCTACAGCCTGCCAACAACAATATAAAGGCCAGTAAAGATAAGCACCGCATTGTTACCTCCTACCGAAAACCTCGGTCTACAATCAACAACATATTGATTAATTATAGACCGAGAGGCAAGCATTAGGGCGCTAAATTGTTACAAATGATGAGTGTTAGCGCTTATCAAAGCTTGCCACTAACGCATCAAGCTGCTCTGCACATTCGTGCAAGGTCGTGACTGTGGCTTTCACATCGGCGCTTTGCATGGCGATAGCGTCACTGGCACTGCTGATCAGTTCAACTTGTCGGCTCACATCACTCATTACCGAGCTTTGCTCTTCCGTCGCGGTGGCAATAATCGTGGTAATGTCGTTAATTTGTTCGCTAGCTTTGGCGTTATCATTTAGCAAGGTGCTGCTTTGATCCATAATTTCAACACTGCGCAGCGCGCCTGAACGGGCTTGCTCCATACGCGCCACCATATTGTTGGCAGAATCGTTAAGGCTATCGATAGTGCGTTGAATCTGTGCCGTGGAGCTAGACGTTCTACTTGCTAACGCGCGCACTTCATCAGCGACAACGGCAAAGCCTCGGCCGTGTTCACCAGCGCGGGCAGACTCAATCGCTGCGTTTAGCGCCAGTAAGTTAGTTTGCTCGGATATTCCCGTTATGGCACTGACCACATCGGATATTTCTGAGGTTTTGGCGACTAACTCTTGCAGCTCTTCGCTCATTTGCTCTACGCCTTGGGCGAGGCTGTTTATTTGTGCCAGTGCATCGGCTACCTGGGTACGATTAAACTCATTATGCTGTTGCCCTTCGGCAGTGAGCGAGGCTGCACTAGCGGCATTGTTGGCTATCTCTGCAACCGTGGCTTCCATTTGGTTTGCAGCCGTTGCTACACTGATTGTTTGCTGCTTTTGCTCCTCTAGCGAACTGGCTTGAGCACCGGCTTGCTGGCGCAACTCGCTAGCGCTGTGGCCGACCTGTTGGCTTTGCTGTGCGACCGCTTTAATCGCATTGTCTATTTTCGATAAAAACTCATTAAATCCGCTGGTGAGCTCGCGCAGCTCGGGTTGACGCAGGGTATCAAAACGATGATCTAAGCGTGCTTGCCCTTGCCCAAGCTCAATAAAGCGTCGAGCGATGTCTTTGATGGGGGCAGTAATATTCGTTGCTAAAACAAACCCAGCCACACACATTAACACTGCAACGACGATGGAAATCATAATAATCTGCCACATTAGCGCATTGACACTGGCAAAGACTTCATCTGCAGGGACTTGGGCAATAACGTACAAATCGGTATTAGTGATAGGGCTGGCGGCAACAAAGTAGTCACTTTGGTGCAGGTTGAGTTCAGTGATCGCAAACTCATTACCCAGTAGCGCTGTGCTTACCGGTTGTTGATAGATATCTTCTAGTGTGGCTTTGGCGACCAGTGCTGCGTCAGGGTGCAGCTGCACTAAGCCTTGGCTGTTAACTACATACACAAAGCCAGACTTTTCGATTGTGAAGCGCTCGAGCATTTGCTGCATGTCATCAATACTTTTCGCTAGGCCAGACAGTCCAAGCCCGCCCACTTGCTGGTAATTGACGAACATTTTCACATCCCCTGGGGCTTCTTGATAAATGCTGATAGAGCGGGGCTGTGCGCTGTCTTTAAAAGCAAAAAACCAACCGTCTTGCTCAGTAGTGAGGACGCGTAAAAAGCCGTCTTGATTCCAGTATTCGCCGCTATTGCGGTTAGCCCAAGAGGCAGTGGCTAAATCATATTGTTGTGCAACTTGTTGCAACTGCTGAATTAGCAGGGCGTCATCGGCGCGTCCTTGGGTTTGCGCCCAACGCGCCACCATAGCGCTGCTAGCTAGCTGCTCACTGGCATTGAGCAGGGTGTTAATCTCGTTACTGATATGGTTATTAATGGCTTCTACTTTAGCGGGTAACTCGGAGTGGAGCATGCGCTCGGCAATAGCCTGTTTAGCACTATACAGTGAAATGGAGCCAATAATGGCCGCCACTACGATGGCAATAAACGAGGCCAGTAGCGTGACTTTTTGGCGAATTGTGAGTTGAGCTAGCTTCATACAACTTTAGGGCAACAATAAGTAGGTTAAGATAATTCTATCCGCTGCAATAAAAAAAGCCCAGTGCAAAGCAGCTGGGCTTGGCTTCTAACAAGCGAAAGGGTTATACAATTTTCTTCATGGCCGACATATAGCCTCGCAGTACACCACCAACTTGCTCGACCGGGTGAGCGCGCAGTGCATCATTGACTTGGATCAGCGCTTGGTTATCAACGCCTAAATCTTGGCTATCTAGGCCTCGACCGATGACGTCGGTGTCAATATTCGCCATAAAGGGTTGCAGTAATGGCAAGCAAGCATGGTTGTATAGGTAGCAGCCATACTCTGCCGTATCAGAGATAGTGCGGTTCATTTCGTAGAGCTTCTTCCGTGCGATGGTGTTGGCTATCAATGGTGTTTCGTGCAGTGACTCATAATACGCAGACTCTGCTTTGATACCCGCTGCAGTCATCGTTTCGAACGCCAGCTCAACGCCGGCTTTCACCATGGCGACCATTAAGATCCCGTTGTCGAAAAACTCTTGTTCAGCTATTTCCACGTCACTATTTTGTTGTTTTTCAAAGGCGGATTGCGCTGTTTGCTCACGCCAATTAAGTAATTTAGTGTCGTCTTCGGCCCAATCGGCCATCATGCCTTTGGAGAATTCGCCGCTGATAATGTCATCCATGTGCTTGTTATAAAGCGGACGCATAATCGTTTTAAGCTCCTCACTTAAAGCAAAGGCTTTCAACTTGGCAGGGTTACTTAAGCGGTCGAGCATGTTGGTAACGCCACCATGTTTAAGGGCTTCGGTGA
This sequence comes from Pseudoalteromonas sp. CO325X, assembly GCF_004208955.1. NCBI lineage: Bacteria > Pseudomonadati > Pseudomonadota > Gammaproteobacteria > Alteromonadales > Pseudoalteromonadaceae > Pseudoalteromonas > Pseudoalteromonas sp. CO325X. Next base: position 154,350 of record NZ_SGPG01000021.1, on the reverse strand, counting down.
TCACTTCCCAGCCATATTGGATGAGCTTAGATGCGTAACCAGCGTCAATGCCTTTTTCGACCATTTTATCAAAGCACAATAGTGAACCGGTTTGTAACATGCCACACAAAATAGTTTGCTCGCCCATCAAATCGGATTTTACCTCGGCGACAAAAGAAGAAAGCAGCACCCCAGCGCGATCGCCTCCGGTGCCTGCCGCATAGGCCTTAGCTTGTGTTAAACCTTTCCCTTCAGGGTCATTTTCTGGGTGCACAGCAATGAGTGTGGGGACACCAAAACCACGTTTGTATTCCTCTCGTACCTCAGAGCCTGGGCATTTCGGTGCCACCATGATCACGGTGATGTCATCGCGAATTTGTTGACCTTCCTCAACGATATTAAAGCCATGAGAATAGGCCAAAGTTGCGCCTTGTTTCATCAGTGGCATGACCTTTTCCACGACGTTGCTATGTTGCTTATCTGGCGTTAGGTTAAGCACTAAATCAGCGTCTGGGATCAGTTCCTCGTAAGTCCCGACGATAAAGCCGTTTTCACTGGCATTTAAAAATGATTGACGTTGTTGTTCAATAGCAGAATCACGCAGTGCATAGCTTACGTTCAAACCTGAGTCACGGAGATTAAGGCCTTGGTTAAGTCCCTGCGCACCACACCCGACAATCACGAGCTTCTTACCTACTAATGCATCGACACCGTCGCTGAACTCACTGCTGTCCATAAATTCGCATTGACCTAACTGAGCCAATTGCTCTCGCAGAGACAGGGTATTGAAATAGTTTGCCATGGTTAAATCCTTGAATAAAAAATTGCTGCACTTTGAAAAGTCATTGCTAGAGAATGTAGGCCACTTTTTATATTGCGTAAAATGATGTATTTGTATTACTGTGTTTCATAATATGAAATGATGGAAAGTGTTATGCATCATAAACAGTTGGAATATTTTTTAGCCTTGGCGGAGACCTTGCATTTTGGCCGTGCCAGTGAACGCTGCTATATCAGTGCACCGACGCTGAGTCGTAATATAAAGCAGTTAGAGCAGCTGTTAGGTGCCAAGTTGTTTATCAGAGACAATCGTCAAGTGGCGTTGAGCGATGCCGGTGAGCATTTCATCACCTACGCGAAAAATACGTTGATGCAGTGGCAACAGCTAAAGGCTAGTTTACATGGTGCGAAGGAGCTTCAAGGAGCGCTGAGTATTTATTGCTCGGTCAGTGCCGCGTATAGTTTTTTACACCCGTTATTAAGTGCTGTGCGCGAACGTTATTGCGGAGTCGAAGTAAAGCTGCATACCGGAGACCCTGCTTATGCGTTAGAACGTGTGTTGGATCACCATGAAGATATGGCTATCGCCGCTAAACCAGCGAAGTTACCCGCGCAAATTGCCTTTCGCCGCCTAGGGTGGTCGCAATTAGTATTTATTGCTCCTAAAACACCGTGCGATATCAGTCGTCAAGTGGCTAACTCACCTTCCATTCCTTGGCAGCAACTGCCTTTTATTATTCCTGAGCAAGGAGAGAACCGTACCCGACTAATCAGCTGGTGGCGAAAGCGGCGTATACAACCGCCTATTTATGCGCAAGTCAGCGGTCACGAGGCATTGGTCTCTATGGTATCTTTGGGGTTGGGTGTTGCGCTAATTCCTCAGGTGGTGTTAGAAAATAGTCCATTTGCACAAAGCGTGCAGATCTTAAATGTGGACGATGCGCCACCGCCCTTTGAAATAGGTTTAGTTGCGCAACAGCGCCGTTTAAGTGAATCAGTACTCGGTGCATGTTGGCAACTGGCAGCGCAACTGAAATAAAGCCTAAGTGCATTCACTGTCGGTTCTATAAGCGTGATTAAAAGGACGCAATTTGTGAATGATTGTAATTATTGCTGATCTGTTAAAAGGGTGTTGCTAGCATGTCGAGACGTTTAATTTAGGGGTGATCTATGCTTGGCACGCACAGTCGACTATTGGCTATGTTTCTGATCGCTGCGGTGTTTAGCGCGCCGTCGGCACAAGGTGAGGAAGTCGCGCTAAATCAGTGGCATGTAGGCGCTAACATCGGCTACGGCAGCATGACCAATCCACTTCATGGTGGTGATAATCTGCCGTTAATACTTATCCCCGATATCGCATACTATGGCGAGTCTTGGTATTTTGACAATGCGCAACTAGGCTACACCTTTGTTGAACACTCCGAACATGTGCTTAGTGTCGTCACTGAATTTAACCCTGAAACCCGTTTTTTTGTTGATTGGCACCCGAGCCGCGTCTTCGCTTTACAAGGGAATTCTTTCGCTAGTATGGAGATGGATGGCCCACGGGTCGTTGATATTCACGATGTACGAAAGCGTCAGTGGGCATTAGATGTAGGCTTGGAGTACCATTACTTTTCCAGCGCCGGGCAAGTCACCGTTAATGCGCTGGCGGATACCACCAGTGTCTATAATGGTTGGCGCGCGGATATTAGTTGGCGTAACAGTTATCGTATGCAGCGGTGGATCGTCGAACCGACGGTGGGTATCAAGTACGCTAATGCAGAAATGAATACCTACTTTTATGGCCTACAACAGCAAGAGGTGACGGGGCTAGATGCGTTGAGCCTAGGCAGCACTTTACAGCCCTACGCCAACATTGATGTCAGCTTTATATTGAATAAGCGCAATGCGCTACGCTTTCATGTGGGTTATATTGACTACCATAGCCTGGCCAACGATAGTCCCTTGTTTGAGGAGTCGAGCGCAGTAACGGCCTTTATTGGCCTCAAGCACGTGTTTTAATATGATCAGCGCCGTTTTTGCAGCGACCTTAGTTAATGCCATGCAACTTAGCAGTACGCTTACGCTAAGTGATACGGCATTGGTGATTGCTCCGCAATACTGTGTGGTTGCCGAAAAGGGACAGGCGTGCGAAACGGCCATGCATATCCGTTGGCAACTACCGCAAGCGATGCCGGTGTGCTTGCGCGAGAACGAGCGAACCTTGCAATGCTGGCAAGACCAGCGGCAAGGGCAGTGGCAGTATAAAGCCAAGGTTCAGTTACCGGCCATATACTCCCTTACCCATGCACAAACCGGCGAATTAGTCGTAGATACCCAACTGGAACTGCAAACGATGCAAAGCTCGCGTCGGCGCTTACGTTCGGTGTGGAGTTTTTTTTAATTCAGGAGTTGGCACATGGCGAACATACTCTTAGTTGAGGACGATTTGGCTCTACAAGAGCTAACCCGAGACTATCTGCAACAGAATAATTTACATGTCGCAGTGCTGTCTCGCGGTGATGAGGTGATGGACTACCTTAGTAAACACAAGGTGGATTTAATGATTTTAGATGTCATGCTGCCAGGCAAGGATGGCTTCACTGTGTGCCGCGAAGTACGTGATAAGTACGCGCTACCCATTTTAATGTTGACTGCCAAAGGCGAAGATTTTGACCAGGTCATCGGTCTTGAGCTAGGTGCAGATGACTATGTGATAAAACCTGCTGAGCCTCGGGTGCTGCTGGCGCGTATTACCGCACTGTTAAGACGCACCCAAGAGCAAGATAAAAGCGTGCAAAGTGTCACCTTTGGCGAGCTGAAAATTGATAAAAATAGCCGCATTGTGACGTTGAAAGGGCAGGAAGTATCGCTGACCTCTCATGAGTTCGAGCTATTGTGGTTATTGGCAAGCAATGCTGGTGATGTACTGAGCCGCGAATATGTACACGAACAAATGATTGGCCGTCAGTACGATGGTTTAGATAGAACTGTTGATGTACGAATTTCACGATTACGCAAAAAACTAGGTGATAATAGTGATAAACCCTATAGAATAAAAACAGTATGGGGTCAGGGTTACCTGTTTGTAAGCGATGCGTGGAGTGAATAACTAATTTGGGCAAACTGTTCGTCAGCCTTTATCTATATATCATTGTATCCTTAGTATTGGTGACCGGCGTAATCGAGCGCCTGTGGCCCGTTGATGAACAATCGACTCCGTTAGCGTTGGAGTTAGGCCATAACTTCAAAGCGCTGGCACAAAGCCCATTAGGGCGTCAATATATCCAAAGTCACTATCCTATGCGCACCATCGACAGTGGTGCCATTGCCTTGCCTGTTGAGCTACAAACACGGATCGATAACAAAGAAGCTGTGCATGTGTATGACGCCAATGAGCATCTTATTTGGTATGTCCCTGTAGGCGACTTACAGCTTTTACAAGTGGGCCCCGTACGCTTGGAAAAGCCTGAAAAAGAAGGCTTCTTTTGGCCGTATCTGTTAGTGCTCTTGGTTGTTGGTGCGCCGGTCGGGCTGTGGAGCTTCATGTTGTGGCGGGATTTTAATAAGCTCAGCGAAGCCTGTGCCGAAGTGGATGGCCGCCGCGAGTTTCAGGTCAGTGACATTGGCCGCTCGTTTTTATTGCCCATTACCGATGCGCTGCAAGTGATGCAGCGACGTATTCACAGCTTGCTAGACGCACAACGTGAACTGACATCCTCCGTATCCCATGAGTTTCGCACCCCTTTAGCGCGTCTTAAATTTGCCTTGGCAATGGTTGAGCAGGGCGCCGATGAAAAACAGCGCAAGTATGTGCAGTCGATGACCGGTGATGTTACCGAGCTGGAAAATTTAGTCAGTGAAATGCTGCATTATGCGCGCTTGGACGCGCAAAGTCCGAGTTTAGAATCTCATCTAGTGGATTTGAATGAGCTGATGGAATCACTGGTAGACAAGCTCAATTTTGACAGCGCAATTGCAATCTCAGTAATTTATGAGCAGCCTAATTTGTATCGTTGCGATCCACACTTTATCAGCCGTGCATTTCAAAATATTTTAGGCAATGCCATTAAACATGCCCACAGTCGTATAGAAGTGCGCCTCCAAGCCAGCGAGGAGCAATGTATCATCAGTGTCGAAGATGATGGCGAGGGGATCCCTGATAGTAAACGAGCAGATATCTTTAAACCATTCATTCGCTTGGATAAAAGCCGTGATAAACGCACTGGGGGCTACGGCCTTGGTTTGGCTATATGTGGCAAAATTGTTCACTGGCACCAAGGCGAGATCAGTGTCGACGACAGTCCACTGGGTGGGGCACGCTTTACCATCACATTACCGTTTATCAAAGGCAAAACCCTTGGCTTAGACTAGCCAAATACAGACACTGCCTTACTCACCTTGCGGTACTATCACAACAAGAACGACGGCAGATACCCCCTAGCGCGGTGAATCCATCGCCTTGCTTTGCATAGGCGTTGCTTTGGTGCCATTTAACAACATCCCCAGCACGGTATATCTCACGCCGAAATGGTAGCTGATAAAACCTATCAACAACGTGGTACTAAGTGAAATAGTAAACTTGGCTAAGGCTGGAAGTAGGGTATTGCTGAGTGGTATTTGCACGCACATTAATACTGGAATGTGCATAAGGTAAATCCAATAGGAAGCGTCGGAGATGTAGCGGCTATACTCATTGTATTGGTTCAGCCAGCGATAGCCCGCTAAATATGCCACAGCGGTGCAGCTTAATATGGCGAGGGTTTGTACTACAACTAACAACAGGTTGATATGCGCTACGCGAGTTTCACCGGTATTTACGGCAATCCTTACTTGTTCAAGGCTCGGTGCTTCAGGTAATAGGTAAAAATACGCGCCCACGGTTAAACAGGCAACGAGCACGAGCGGCTTAAAATAACGCAGCGCAGCTAATACGGTAGTGTGGTGATGGTATAAACTTGCACCTAGCATAAACAAAAGCCCATAGGTGCAATAAGCCCAAAGTTGCGGCTGTAAGGTGTGGGGTGCAGGGAAGGGCACGACTAAGTGAGCCATCCCAGCACTTATTACAACGGGTAACGCAACCACTATAAATACCGGATTAACAACCACCTCAAGCAACTTGCTTATTAACCGCTGATTTTTATTCAGCAACCAAAACAGTGCACAGAATTGCATCAAGTACCATAAAAACCATAGATGCATAGTGTTGATCTGCGGCTCTTTCACGGCCATCAGCAGATTTACTAACGGTGGGGGATAGTCACTGAACTCTACTCCCCATACCATTAGTTGAAATAGCACCAGCAGCGTCAGTGGTAAAAAAATAACAAAGGGTAGCAGCACACGCTTGGAGCGGTTGCGAATAAAATGACCGTTACCGCGTTTGGTCACTAAAATAGCGGCGCAGAACCCAGCGATAACAAAAAACAGTGGCATGCGAAATAGGTGTGTCCACATGGCGAGATAGTCAAACAGCACATGTTTGTTGGTATCGACACTCAGCCACATATTGTGAAAATAAGGGCCATAGGCCAAGGCGGCATGGAACACGACGCCAAGTAATAACGCTAAGCCCCGTAAATTATCAATATAATGAAAACGCTGCTGCATTCGGCATTCCTAACACTTCCCTGTTCCTTTAATGCTAACACTGAGTGGGCGTGTATGACCACTGCTGAACCACGCTTTTGTCATTGAAAAAGAACCTTTCTCAATCAGCCCAAACCTAATTGTTTTATGTTTATCGTAAAATATATTTTGACAAACATTGTTTTTGGTCGTAATTTGATCTGCATGAAAATACGCATAAACCTTGATGTTGAGTTAGCAAAGAAAAAGATGTCACTCACGGAATTGTCGCAAAGAATAGGCATTTCGATGACCAACTTATCTTTACTCAAAAATGGCAAAGTAAAGGCGATTCGCTTTAGCACCTTGGCTGCGATCTGTGATGTATTGCACTGTCAGCCCGGTGATATTTTGGTCTACGAGCGTGATGCTGATTACTTAGATAATGATAAATAAAATCTCAGGAGCAGATATGTTAAACCGTGATCTCGTTATCCCGGCTATCGCTACGGTATTGCTAGCGATTCTATTTCCAATATATTGGAGCAACCTATATGGCCACGCGTTTGATGGCTTTGACACCGCATTTCAACAAGACCTTTATAGCCTGTCTTGGTCCGATGCCTTGTTTATGGTGATTGGTGCTCTTGAGATCTATATTTATTGGACCCTGGCGAGAGTATTAAAAAATCATTTGAGTTTGCGCTTGGCGCGGACAATGCTCATCATCTTGGCGTGTATTGTCGCTATATTTCACGCCACCATACTCTTTGATCTGTACTTTGCGATAACAGGCCAGGAGATGCAGCCTGATACGTTTTCAAATAGTGCGGTTGTTGCCCTATTTATTGCCGGTGGTTGCTTGTTACTGTACAGCGTTTTCGCTATTGCTTTGGCGCTTATCTTGTTAGTTGAGACAGCTTGTGATCAAGTGTTGCTAAAAGTCTTCGCAATCATGCTACTCATTATTGCTACTTTGCAGCTGACGATGGTGTTTGCCTACGTGAACTTGCTGCTATTCCCAATGGCACTTATTGTGCTAATGCTATTTTTCAGTAAAAAACCAGACACGCTGGAGGTGGTGTAACAGCACATCACTGACATACATGGCTTGGCGCCTTTGGCGCTGAGCTAGCATTTCGGCTTATGTCTTTAGCCAGTCCATCGTAATTGTCGTCCGGTTGTTATCCTTTATATACGATTGCTCGTGCGCGCAGCGCTTATTCGCATCTTAATTAAGTATGCTCACATCGGTGATGTGAACAGTGTGAGCCCTTAGCGGGTTTCTTACGTACCTGTGTAATTTATTTTAATTTGTGATTTTAAAAAAACTTATAAATACCATTGATTGTTATTTGAGTATCCCTATAATGACAGCAATTAAAATGAGAATGATTCACATCTTTAGTGGGATAACAACATGACATTGCGTAAATCTTTAGTTGCTAGTGCCGTGCTAGCTGCCACCCTAGGTTTAACTGGCTGCGGTGGTTCATCAGATTCATCAGATAACACCACCCCAGAACAACCAACAAATACAGCTCCTACCGACATCAGCTTGTCTAGCACGTCGGTAAATGACGATGTGGTGGGCGCTGAAGTAGGCGCGTTGAGTGCCACTGATGACGCTGATTCTGGTTTTACCTATACGCTGAGCGCTGATGAAGCACGTTTTGAAATTGTTGACGGTAATACCCTCAAGCTTAAAGACGGTATTGCTCTGAACTACGAGCAGCAAACTGAGGTTAGCGTAAGCGTCACAGTGACCGATGCGGGTGGTTTAAGCTTTGCAAAAGAATTAACCGTAACGGTTGCCGATGTGGCCCCTGAAGCAGGTGTTAACCTTTATGAGTTCGATTCTAAACTAGGAAGCGGTTCTTCAGTGAGCTACACCGGACAGATCGCTCGCCATGCCCTAAGCGCAGAAATCAAAAACTACATTGGCCAACTCACTGGTGACTTTGTAACCACTAACAGCTTGACCGGCGATGCAGTAAAAGCGCAGTTGATGGCACTGTGGGGAGACTATGAAGCCATCAAAGACGGCAGCCTTAACTTCGCTGATGGCATTGAGACAGAGCAAAACTCTTTTGCTCAAATCTCTTCATCAGGTAAAGAGCTCAGCGGCAAAGTCGCTGGTGCAGACGCAGCGAAAATGCATAAAGACTGGCTTGCTGCCGGCAGCTTTGTGGGTTGGAGCGAGTTTGGTACTCAGGCCGCAACACCTGAGGGGTTAGTGTTTCACTATTTCGACCTGCTAGCGGCAAACATTGATAAATACAATGCAGGCGAGCTGTTGGTTGACCCAGCGGGTAACCAAATCACTAAGTTGTACATCACCGAAACCGGCCTTGACCTCAATCAGCTTATTCAAAAGCACACCCTAGGCGCATTGATGTTCTCTCAAGGCACCGATGACTACCTTGATGAGGGCCTGACCACCGATAACATCGTGGCGCAAAAAGACGGTGCTTTATACACCACGCTTGAGCATCAGTTTGACGAAGGTTTTGGTTATTTCGGTGCGGCGCGCAACTACCTAGAATACAGCGATGATGAAATCGCCGGTAAGGGCGGCCGTGACGGTTTTGCAAATGGCTACCATGACTACAGCAATGATGGTCAGATTGATCTTGCCGCAGAATATAACTGGGGTAACTCAACGAACGCCGCTAAGCGTGACCGTGGCGCGACAGTGACCACTGATTTCACCGCAGCAGCGATGAACGCCTTTATAGCCGGGCGTAAAATCATCAACGATAATGTCGGCAGCGAGCTTAGCGACGCGCAAATGGATGAGTTATTGGCGCACCGTGATATTGCCGTTGCCAATTGGGAAAAGGCGGTTGCCGCTACGGTTGTGCACTACATCAACGATACGATGGCTGATTTAGATGAAATTAGCGATGGTGACTACAGTGCCGACAACTTTGCCGACTTAGCTAAGCACTTTGGTGAGATGAAAGGCTTTGCGTTGAACTTCCAGTTCAGCCCATTCTCTCCTTTTAATGACGATGCCAATGCTGGTAAGTTCGCCGAGTTACACGCGCTATTTGGTGACGCACCAGTCACAGGCGACGCCGATGCCATTGCCGCATACAAGGCTGACCTAGAAACAGCCCGTGACTTGATGCAACAAGTATACGGCTTCAACGCTGAGAATGTTGCCAACTGGTAAGGCTCAGTTGCATGGCCTAAGGCCAGCATAAAGATCATAAAAGGTTAGCTTTTAGGCCTCGGCTTAATGCTAGCCTTTTTGTCGTTTAAATCCCCAAGTGGGAAACCTAGCAAGTGGGAAGGTAGAATGAAAAAAGCAATCCTCAAGCAGGGCGCTCTGGCCCTCGCTGTGGCATTCGCTCTGGGCGGCTGTGGTGAGAGCACCTCAAGCTCGCAAGGCGCCGGTTTTAATGACAGTGGCAGCGGTGAGCCAACCTCACCGACCGAGCCGACCAGCTTTGATGAAGCGGCGCTGGTGGCAAGCTTAGTTGATAACGTGATCACCCCGGCGTTTACTTTATTTCATCAGCAAGCACAAGCGCAGCAAAGTGCGATTGCCAGTTATTGTGAGCTGGAGAAAGCAAGTGTCCAAACCAGCTCGGAGCAGGCGCAAACGGCCATGCTTGAAGCCCAAGATGCATGGTTAGATGCCATGGGCGCTTGGCAGCAGGTAGAGATGATGCAAATGGGACCGCTTTTGACCAACAACGGCGAGCTGCGTAACCGTATTTATTCGTGGCCTGCAATTAGCCGCTGTGGCATTGACCAAGATGTGGTGTACCACCAAGACGGCGTCATTAATAGCGACCCTGAGCGACCATACGATATCAGTGCCCGTACTGCCACACGGCGGGGCCTCTTTGCGTTGCAACATGTGCTTTTTAATGAGCAGTATGATCACCATTGTAGCGTTGCTAATGATGCTTTAGCGGATTGGAATAGCCGCACTGTGCTGGCGCGTAAAGTGGCGCGCTGTGAGTATGCTGTCACCGCAGCAATGGATGTGCACAACTCCAGCACTGAACTATTGGAAAAATGGCAGGGCGACAATGGCTTTGCCGCCGAGCTCAAATCAGCGGGACAAAGCGGGTCGCAGTTTGAATCTGCCCATAGCGCCCTGAATCACATCTCCGATGCAATGTTTTATTTAACCGAAGTGGTCAAAGATAAAAAGTTGGCGGAGCCCATAGGGATTTTACCTAACTCCTGTGGTACGTCTGCGTGTCCACAGGATGTAGAGAGCCTCGATGCTAAAAGCTCATTGGCGAATATCAAAGCCAACTTGCTCGCCTTTGAAGCCCTAGTCGTGGGTCAACGCCAGGGCGAGCCCGCGTTAGTGGGTTTCGACGATTACCTTGATGATGAGCAAGCAAGCGCCACTAAAGAGCGTATGCTGCAAGGGATCAGTGACACTAAAGCGGCGATTGCGGCAATTGAAAGTGACTTAGCCACTGCATTACTTGATAACGAAGAGCAGGTACGTGAAGTGCACACCCAAGTTAAAGCCATTACCGATGAGTTGAAGAACGACTTTATCAATGAGCTGGCACTTGAGTTGCCGACCACTTCGGCGGGTGATAACGATTAAGGATCATGATGAAACACAGTAAACTTGCCTTAGCCGTGAGTATTGCGGCATTTGGATTGAATGCTTTTGCTGCTGATAAAGAGCTCGAGCATATACAGATTATTAGCCACCACGACAAACTGCGCACCGAAGCAGGCTCGGCCACCTTAATAGGTGAAGCGCAGCTTGAAGAGTTTGAATTTGACGATATTCACCGCGTGCTATCACAGGTACCCGGAGTCAACATACGCGAAGAAGATGGCTATGGCTTGCGCCCGAATATCGGCTTTCGTGGGGTGACGCCAGAGCGTAGTAAGAAGATCACCATTTTAGAAGACGGGGTGTTGATTGGTCCGGCTCCTTATTCTGCGCCCGCCGCTTACTACTTCCCGTTAACCACGCGGATGACGGCGGTGGAGGTCTTTAAAGGGCCAGCGGCGATAAAATACGGCCCACAAACTGTGGCCGGAACACTGAATATGGTCAGCCGCCAAGTGCCAGATTATCGTATTGGTGGCGTCGATTTATCTGTCGGTGGAGATGGCTACAAAAAAGCCCATGCTTATTATGGCGACCGTCAAGGCAACCTTGGCTTTTTAGTCGAAGGGGTGCACTTACAAAGTGATGGTTTTAAAGAGCTCGATGGCGGCGGTGATACCGGCTTCGATAAAGACGATTTACTGGTCAAAGTGGATTATCAGCTGGATGGCCAGCGTTTCGACCAGCGTTTTGAGGTCAAGCTTTCTTACGCCGATGAGCTCTCCGATGAGACCTATTTAGGCCTTACCGACGCCGATTATAAGGCTAACCCCTATCGCCGTTATGCCGCATCCCAGCCGGCACAAATGGATACTAAGCATACGCAAGTGATGTTTACCTATCAGCTAAGCGCTGAAGATGTAAACCTAACAACCCGGGTTTATCGTAACGATTACGAGCGTGCTTGGTTAAAGCTAAATAGCCTGTCTAACAGCAATGCTAGCTTATCTGATATTTTGGTAAGCCCTGAGCAGTTTGCTGGTCAATATCAGGTGTTAAGTGGCCAGCGCGATTCTGTGCTCGCCGGTGAAACTAATTACTTTTTAAATATGGGCACCAATGACCGTGAGTACTACTCACAAGGCATTCAGCTCGATGGTGATTGGCAAGTGCCGCTGTTTGGCTTGCAGCACACAGTCTCGTTTGGGGTTCGTTTCCACCAAGATGAGATTGAGCGTAATCACTATGGAGACACCTATGCCATGGTTGACGGCATTAATACTGCCATCGCCGAGACCCGCCGGTTCACCACCGAGAACACCGAAAGCACCGATGCCTGGTCGGTGTATATAGAAGATCAGGTAACCATCGATAAGCTAACCTTAGGTGTTGGCGTGCGCGGTGAGCTGATGGATATGACCTATCAAAATGATAAGTCGGGTTTTGCTGATGATTGGCAACAAAAGACCACCCGTGTATGGTTGCCAGGGATCAGCGGCTTTTATCAGTTAGATGATAACAGCGGCTTGCTATTTGGTGTTCACCAAGGCTTTGTTCCTGCTAGCCCGTCAGCGCCAGTGCGCGATGGCGAAGACGAGTTTGAAAAAAGCGTGAACTATGAATTTGGTGGTCGTTATAACGACGGCATCACCCAATTTGAAATGGTCGGCTTTTTCAATGACTACGCCAACCTGATTGAAAGCTGTGGCCAGTCAAATTGCGGCAGCCAAGGTCAGCTTGATCAAGAATTCAGCGGTGGCGAGGTGGATGTGTGGGGAGTCGAGTCGCAAATAGCTCAGACCTATCCGTTAAATCTGCAACTCGATATTCCTATGAGTTTGACTTATACCTATACGCAAAGTGAGTTCAAACAAGCGTTGTTCTCTGAATTTGTGCAGTGGGGTTACATTCGCCCTGGCGATAGACTGCCTTATTTGCCAACGCACCAAGCGACGCTCAGTATCGGGTTGGCACATAAAGATTGGGCGGTTGATATGCTCATTAAGTATGTCAGCGATATGCCAGAAACGGCGGGCGTCGGTTACGAGGGCTTTGATGTCGCCTTAGCGGGTCAAGAAGTGCCGGCAACGACGGTGGTTGATATCGCGGCTCATTATGAGCTTGGCCAATATGGCCGCGTGTATGCCAAGGTAGATAACCTGTTTGACCAAGACAACATCGTCAGCCGTCGTCCTTATGGGGCGCGACCGGGTAAACCACGGACGCTGTCGCTTGGTTATAAATACCAGTTCTAAGAGGGTCGGGCCATGCTAGAGACTATTTGGCAAAGCATCGCGCAAACGCCGGATTATCTGTTTGACGCCAATAAGCGTATTTTTATTGGTTACAGCATCATGGCCCTTATCTTAGCTGCGCTTGCTTATGGCTTGCGTAAGAGCAAGAAATCAACACGTGGCTTTTTTCGCTATGTGTTTGCCAAAAAAATCTGGTGGGCATCCAGTGCCCGCCAAGACTACCAGTTATGGATTTACAACCGTGTGCTTAAGGCACTGTTGTTTACGCCTATTGTCTTGACCATGGTGCCAGTGGCGCTGGCCACAACGGAGTTATTAGAGGGCGCGTTTGGTTTGCGGGCGCCGATGCCGTTGAGTGAAACCAGCGTGGTCATCATTTTTACCGTATTGCTGTTTTTAGCCGATGACTTTTCACGGTTTTTACTGCATTACGCACTACACAAGGTGCCTTTTTTGTGGCATTACCACAAGGTACACCATTCTGCTAAAGTGCTGACCCCTTTCACCATTTATCGCTCTCACCCGCTAGAGAGTTACCTTTATGCCTGCCGTATGGCGCTCTCACAAGGGGTGGTGGTCGGTGTATGCTACTACTTATTCGGGACTAAGTTATCCATGGTGGATATTCTTGGTGCTAACATTTTTGTGTTCGCTTTTAATGCCATGGGGTCAAACTTGCGGCATTCGCATGTGTGGCTGAGTTGGGGGCGCCATGTTGAAAAATGGTTGATTAGTCCTGCGCAACATCAGATTCATCACAGCGACAATCCGCAGCATTTCGACACCAACCTAGGGTCTGCCTTAGCCATATGGGACCGGTTATTTGGTACCCTCATTCGCGCCGATGAAGTGGGCAAGATCAGTATCGGGGTGGGTCAATACGATGCCGGGCATGATTCTATCTGGGCTATTTACACCAAGCCGGTGCGCGATTCTTTCGCAAGCCTAAAGCCTAAGCGCAAAACGGGTGCGATGAAAAAACCAGTGGCATAGAAAGTAAGGTAGAGGAATAGGCTGGCGACGGGCATTGCCAGCCTATTAAATGAGGGAGTAGGCCCTCAGAAAGTAGTTAGTGGTAGGCGCTGCGCTTGGCAAAACCTAACTGATGTAGATGATTGATCAAGGCCGGGTCGTCTAAGCGCTCTGGGGTGCTGTCACCGCGCAGGGCATGATCTTTTGGCACTTGATAGACATCGAGCATTTTTTGGAATAGTACGTAACGTAAAAATTCCGGAGTCACACCTGAGTCTTGGATATCGTCGAGCTGCGACTGCAATTCACGCATTTGCTGCTTATCAAGTTTGCTGTGCGTTGCTTGCTTATTGTCGATGGTCATAATCAACCTCCTACACACATCGGCAATTGCATATTAACGAATGTAATCTGGTTGCCTTTGCTAAATTCTGTGTTAAAAATAGTGACTTACATCACTGTATAGACCTAGTTTACTCCTTTTTTTACGGTTATTACCAACAACCGTGTAAAGCTTTGTAAATAGCGCCACACCTGTATTCGGAACGTTCCAAGCTTGGTGACAAGGTACAAAATTGATAAGTAAGTGATAACTAAATAAAACGCGTTATCACTTACCTAAAAGCGGGATTATTTAAGAAAGTGAAATTTTCTCTTTGACGTGCTCAGCGAAACCACTTCCGGCCTCAAGGTAGAAGTTGTAAGTAGAGTTTACGCCCAATTCCTCGAGCTCTTTTTGCTGATCCGGGTAATTTGCAATGGCGGTAACTTGTCCCTCATAACCCGAAGCTTGTAACTGTTCTAAGGCGAAGATATTTTGATTGTGTTTGGGCATGGCTAACATCACCATTTCCACCTTCGCATGGTTCAAGCGTTGCCAAAAATCAGGATCGGTGGCATCGGCAGTGACCACTCGACGCCCGCGCTTGACATGACGAGCCACCACTTCGGGTTTAATATCGATCCCCGCCACCGCTTGTGGGAAGCTCTGGGCTATAGTCTCATAGGCACCGGTGCCTATGCGGCCCATGCCAAAAATAGCGATGCGGGTATTATGTAGATTCACAGGTAGCTCTTCTGGCAGTCGCGAGTCACTTTCAAAAGGCAGTAGCCAACGCTCTATTTTTACATAGATATCATTGGCTCTGGCATTTAACGGTGAAGCAATCACGAAGGTAATGGCCACCGCCGTGGCAACCACAGCCAGCCATTGTGACGACAGCCAACCACTGCTTGCGGCTAGCGCACAGACAATAAGGCCAAACTCACTGTAGTTGGCAAGCGTAAAAGCACTCAATAGGGAAGTACGCGCACGTAGGCGCACAGCATTAGTCAGTACATAATAAAGCGCGACTTTAAAGACCAGCACAGAGACCACCAAGATAGCAGCAACCAATGCACTGGCGGTAAGCTCGGCATTAAGACCTATGGTTAAGAAAAAACCAACCAGGAGTATATCTTTAAAGCTCAGTAATGACTTAGCGAGTTCTCCCGCTTTTTTGTGGCTGGCAAACATCATTCCTAAGATCAAGGCCCCTAAATCACCTTTGATGCCTGCAAATTCAAAAGCTTGGTAACCGGCGACAAGTGCGAAAAAGAAGCCAAACAGGGGCAGTAGTTCGCCGTGCTTGGAGCGGTTTAATATCCAAAACATGACTGGGCGCATCAGTGGCAACAACACCACCAGGGCAATTGCCCAGTAATTGGGTAGTTTGCCAGTACTGGCTACTAAAAATAGCACCGCGAAGATGTCTTGCATGACCAGGATGCCGATGGATATTTTACCATGGAGGCTCGACATCTCACCGCGATCTTCAAGCACTTTAACGGCAAAAACGGTACTGGAGAAACTAAACGCAAAGCCAAGCAATAATGCGGTTTGCCAGTTCAGGTCGATAAAGAGGGGCAGGGCGAACATCCCGAGCAGTAGCAAAAAGCCACAAAACAATGCGGTACTAATAATAATGTGGGCACTGGCGGGGAGCCACACTTGCACTTTCATCAGGCTCGACACTTTGAGCTTTAAGCCTATGCTAAACAACAATAGGGTGATCCCCAACGCGGCGATTTGATCCAATAATGCAGTGGTTTTATAGCCAGCCATATGTAAGACAAATCCGGCTACCAAAAAGCCGACCATAGGAGGAAGTTTTACTTGATAGGCGGCAAAACCACAAACAAAGGCAACGGCAAAAAAGATCAGTTCCATAAAAGTGTTATCTTAGTGCAGGTGTAATCAGTGTAACTAATTGTAGAAGTTATTGAAAATACTATGTATGCCAGGGCCCATTTCCTCTCGCTTTAATCGTGATTGAAGTTTTTTTATGGTTTGCATAAGTTTTCACTGACAAGGGCGCGCAATTGTGGTTAAGATGCAATAAAGGATTCATTAACAGGAGAAGTGATGTTTAAAAAAATCCTGGCCTCTGTAGGAATTGGTGCCGCGAAAGTCGATACGGTACTACAAACTGAGCATTTACACCCCGGGCAAAAGTTTCATGCCGAAATCATTATAAAAGGGGGTGATGTAGAACAAGATATTTCTGGTTTGGAATTGGCCTTGATGACCCGCGTAAAAGTAGAGTCAGATGATGGCGACTACTTTACTAATCATATTATTGAAAAGTGGCGTGTGGGCGAGAAGCTGACCTTACAACCTGGTGAAGAAAAACGTATTCCGTTTGAAGCACGATTGCATTCTGAAACTCCGATCACCGAATTTATCGCCGGTTACAACCAAACCCATGTATGGATTCAGACAGGTTTAAATATAGATTTGGCCATTGACGCCAGCGATCGCGATCCGTTGCATATTTACCCTAACGAAGCTGTTAAAGCCTGTATGCAGGCAATGGATAGGCTGGGCTTTAGGTTAATGAAAGCCGATGTTGAAAAAGGCTATTTGCGCGCACCGAGCTTCCATTCTACCTCGGGATGCTATCAAGAACTTGAGTATCGACCGCAAAGCGGCGGCATGTTTGGCATTCAAGAGGTTGAGCTATCGTTTGTCCCAGAAGCACATAAAACGCATGTTTTAATTGAGCTAGATCGCGCGTTTCGCTCCGACGGGTACATTGATTTGACCATAGAGCACGATCATGTGAATTTATCACAGATCTGCGACCAATTAGAGCGCTTAATTCACTAAGTTAGCAGAACAACAAAGCGTTAAGCCCAGCACCGCTGGGCTTTTTTAATGGGATATAAGTATGACGATACACTGGCTATGTAAAGGCTTTGATGAGCTGACAACCACCGAATTATTTACTTTGATGCGTGCTCGTGTTGATGTTTTTGTCGTCGAGCAGAACTGCCCCTATCCAGAACTGGACGATGGCGATATTGATGCCAATAGCAAACATATTTTAGGGTATCAGAACAATCAATTGTGTGCTTATGCGCGTTGTATCGACAAGTCAGAAAGTGTCGCTATCGGACGCGTGCTCGTGCTGCCGCATGCACGAGGACAAGGGGTAGCCCAGCGCTTAATGCAGCATGCTCTAGGCGTGTGTGAGCAGTTTTTTAGTGAACGTCCGGTAATGTTAAGTGCGCAGACCTATTTACTTGGCTTTTATCAGCAATTGGGGTTTGTTACGCGTGGGTCGCCTTATCTGGAAGACGGCATTGAGCATCAGGATATGTATTTGTATAAGCGCTAACATCCCGACACTTTTAGGTAGCGCCCGCTAAAGTTGCTTAATGGCTCATATCACCTACCTTTAGGGAATAAAAGTAACGAGTAGATGACAAGCCACTGGCTGGGCATTACAACGCCAGTGACTCAATGGAGGGCGATTTGAGTGCAACAAACACCCCGATGGAACCGGATACTGAAGAGGTCGAAGAACACCTAAGAGAAGCTATCGATGATAGCACTGTCTTAATAGTCGAAGACAACGATGCCGACTTTGATTTACTGCGGGAGGTGCTATCCCCTCATTTCAATGTTAAGCGCTGCCGTGATGGTGAAGCTGCGCTGAGGCTTATCATGGACATTGCCCCGCATATCGTGATCACCGAATTTAGTTTGCAAGGCATGGACGGTATTGTTTTATGTCAGCGAATTCGAGAGCACAGCCGTTTTGATGATATTCCGGTATTAATGGTCAGCAGTGAGGAGCATGCCCAGCGCGAAGTTGATTTTTGGGATGCTGGGTGCAGTGACTTTGTGCGTAAGCCCTACAGCTTAACGACCTTGTACAAGCGAGTAATGCACCATTTAAAATACAAGAAAATGCTCGATGAATACAAAGAAGCGGCCATGGTTGATTCACTCACAAAAGTGTTTAATCGCCGCTACCTTGAGTCCACCATGCTGCAATTATCCAGTCGCCATGAAACACCGGACATATCGGCCTTGCTGATTGATGTGGACTGGTTCAAAAAGTACAACGACAGCTACGGCCACCTCGCCGGGGATGCGGCGTTGGTACAGATCGCTGAAGTACTCACGCGCAGCTTGATGCGCTCGACAGACTTTGTAACCCGCTTAGGAGGGGAGGAGTTCGCGGTTATTTTGCCACATACCGATGCAAGCGGAGCACAACTTATCGCAGAGCGGGTGCTCGCCGGTGTCAGGGCGTTAGCCTTACCTCATAAACACTCGGACTATCACCGTATTAGTGTCTCTGTTGGCGGGATCACTTGTGGATTTGCACCTGAGGACTGGCGCAGCATGATTAAACAAGCAGATGAAAACCTATACCAAGCAAAAGCACAAGGACGAAATAAAGCGATATGTACTGTTGAGCAGGGGAGTCAGCCGCAGTAACTCAATGCGGCTGACTAGCTAGGCTGTTAGCGCAGCGAGTTGATAAATACCAAGGAAATACAAATGGGGCAAACGAACTTGATATACCAAGGCCAGATTTTCCAGAACCAGCTATTCGCTGCCTCAGGGCAACCAGACTGAATTTCTTTGAGCAGTGAGGCTCGATGCCAAATCCATCCCACAAAAACACAACACATAAGTCCAAGTAGGGGCTGTCCGAAGCGCGTTGTTAGCGCAATCACGAAGCCAAATAGTTGCTCAAAGTTGAAAATGATGGTGAAGCTCACTAAACAAATCAGTACGCCGATCACCCAGGTTGCTGGGCGGCGGTTAAGGCCAAACTTCTCAACGGTATAAGACACAGGTGCTTCAAGCATGGAAATAGACGAGGTTAGCGCGGCGATACTCATCAAGGCGAAAAAGGCAAAACCCACATACAGCCCCGCACTTCCCATGGAGTCAAAAAGTGCCGGTAACACTTGAAAGACCAGCGTGTCTTCAGAAAGTAATTTGCCAGAGGCATCAAATATTTCAACACCTTGGGCTTGTGCTACGTACATCGCTGGGATTATCAAAAGGCCAGCAACAAAAGCTATAAACACGTCAATTAAGGTAACCGATGCACCGAGGGTAACGAGGTTTTCGCTTTTAGAAATATACGAGCCATAAATGATCATCACACTGGTGCCCAACGACAGCGAGAAGAATGCTTGGCCTAAAGCACTGACCAACAGCGCCGGTTCAAATAGCGCAGAGAAGTCAGGCAGCAAGTAGTTCTTTAATCCCTGTGTCGCGCCGTCTTGGCTCATTACGTAGGCGATCAGAGCAAATAAAATCGCTAGTAACGCTGGCATCAATCGTTTCGACCACTTTTCAATGCCATTTTCAACGCCCTTACTAATGATCATCACGGTCAGTAGAATAAAGCCGCCTGCAAAGAGTAAGTTGCGTGACAGTGACTGGCTAGTCAGCCAATTAGCAGCCTCGTTCTGCCCGGCTAGTTGCGCTACCGGCTCAGCAGTGAAGCTGATCATCCAACCCGCCACTATGGCGTAAAAGCTTAAAATTAACCCCGCACAAATGATGCCGCCAAAGCCAACAATAAAGGCTAAGGGGTGTTGCCAGCGATGGTTCGACACCTTCTTAAGCGATGTCACCGCATTGGCCTGACCATAGCGACCAACGACCAATTCCGCCATCAGTGCGGGATAGGCTAAGCAAAACGCCAATACTAAATAAGCCAATACAAAAGCAGCCCCGCCATTGGAGGCTGTTTGGGTGGGGAAGCCCCAAATATTACCGAGTCCGACCGCTGAGCCAGCAGCGGCCATTATAAAACCAAAACGGGAGCTAAACTCCCCACGCGACGCACTCATATTATTATATTTCTCTGTAGGTGAACGGCGCTCCCAATCTACTGTAATTTTCATGAAATAAAAAGCTCACGGGGGCATTTATTGCCCGTATAGCAGGGTAAAGCGCGCTGTACATAGAAAAAAGGTCGCCTATCATAAAGGGCCGTAATCTCGCTGTTTGAGCTTATTTGCGACCAAGTGTGATTCAGTGTGGAGAATGTAAATTGAAGGTTACAGAGGTAATTTAAGGGTGAATTTTGCCCCACCTAAAGAGTTTGATTCACTCACTTCTAAGTAGCCGTGATGCCAGACCATGACTTTTTGACATATAGCCAAGCCTAATCCATAACCCTGTGCAGAGCGGTGTTTGGCACTTTGATAGAAAGGTTTTAATATTGCCGCACGTTCTGCCTGAGGGATCCCGGGGCCGTCATCTTCAATCGTAATCGCTAGAAAGTGACCGTTAATATCTGCACAGACGGTTACTGATTGGTGTGCATAGCGAAGAGCATTAGCCAAAATATTAATCAATGCTCGCGCCAGCCAGTGCAGGTCGGCGTTTATTTTTAATGCACTTGAGCAGCGTACCTCAATATGTTGCCCATTGGCCTTCGCTTGCGCTTGTAATTGCTCGCAAATATCGTGCAAGTAGAGCGACGCGCTCGTCTGGCTATAAGTTAATTGTTGGGTTTGCTGTTGCAGAGCCGCGTAGCTCAGGTAGCTGCTTAGCATCGACTCCATGGTGTCTAAATCTTTTTCCATACGCTGGAGGTAGCGCTGTTGTGCGCCTTGGTCATCGCTTTCAATTGCCGCATCCAAGCCAAAGCGCAGGCAGGCAATGGGTGTACGAATGTCATGAGAGAGGCTCGACGCCATCAGTTTATTCTCATCCAGTAGCGCATTAATTTGCTCCGCCATGGCATTGAAGCGTCGCTCTAATTGTGTGGTATAGCTCCAGCGGCTGGCGCTAATACGTTTTTCTAAATGACCGTCAGCAAACTGTTGAGTTACATTAGAGAGCACACTAATACGACGGGTGAGGGGGATAAGAGGGAGCCACATACACAAGCTGACCCCAGTGTAGAATAACACCGTGAGTAGCAAGTCATGAACCGCCGCTTTGGGTTTGGGTAGGCGCATGGTGAGGTGCTTACCATGCAAGCTGTCGGCAGCGCGCACTAAATAAAGGCCCTTGTTATCCGCAAGTACCAGTCCGGAATTACTATACAGCTGAGTGATTAAAGAAGGGGGAAGGGCTAACGTAGCGTTATTCTCAAGACCGATATCGAGTTTGAAGTGTTGGTTTAGCGCATCCAATCCTTGCTGCTGATTTTTCGCCTCGTACTCACTCAGGTAAGAGACCATTCCTGCAAGCACTTGCCGTTGTTGTGTGAAGTCATCCTGTTGCGTTGGGCCACTAGCGAAGCTGTCGATAAGCCAGCTTAGCAACACCACAGAAATTAACGCTGTGCACAACAAAGATAAGTACAGTTTTTTCATATAAACGCACGATTAGGAGCTAACTCCACGCATCCTTCACTAACAAGTACCCTTTGCCCCATATGGTTTTAATGCGCTGCGGCTTATTGCCATTGTCATTAAAGTGTTTGCGCAGCGCCGAGACCACCACATCAATACTGCGGTCAAGGCCATCGTATTCTCGTCCCTTAACGGCACGAAACACGGAATCTCTGTCTACCACTTCACCGGCATGCTGGGCAAGGTAACAGAGCAAGGCAAATTCGGCATTCGACAGTGCCACCTCGTTATTGTTAAAACTGACGCGTCGCGCTTCAGTATCGATTCTCAGACCGCCCACTTGAATGCTCTCGCGTTCTTTTTTGGGGGCTTGCTCGTCGCTGCCTTGGCGTAACGCTGCTTTAATGCGAGCGAGCAGAACTCGAGGGCGTACCGGCTTGGCGATATAGTCGCTAGCACCCACTTCAAGGCCGATGACTTCATCTAATTCATCATCGCGCGCAGTCAACATAATAATCGGCTGCTGATAAAATTTCCGTAAGCGTGTACAGACACTTATGCCATCCATTCCTGGAAGCATGACATCGAGTAACACCAAATCAGGATGATGACTTTGTACATAGCCTTCTACTTCCTTGCCGTTACCACAGCAGCCGACCTGATAGCCATTTTGGCTTAGGAAGTCTTGCATCCACTCGCTAAGAGAAAGGTCGTCTTCAACAACAAGAATATGGGGTGATTGCTGCATCTAAAATAATCTCCAGCGACGTTTTTTCTGTCCATTGGTATAAACCCACTGCACTCGCACTTCGGTGTCAGCAATGGTCTCGCCTGATGCTCTTGGAAAGAGTTCAAAGCGCACGGCTTTAGGGCTGGCAAAATCGACGATAATATAGCCTTGACGTTGTCCTTGCCAGCAATGCAGAGGTTGCTGCTTAGTTTGTTCACGGATGCAGTAAGCTGCGTCATTGGCCACTTGCCATTGCAACTCAATATCAGAATAACAGGTGCGGCCTTGACGCAGTGCTACACAGGTATTGGGCGTTGCCAATAAAGCGTGCGTTGGCGGCGTTGTTTGCTGTGCTAAGGACGCACTCGGGAACACGGTTGTGCCGATGAGGGCGAGGGCTAATCTAAAACACATAACGCACGCCTACCTTGGCTTTATGCTGATATGATTGAGAAATGATAGGGCTGTCACTGATCTCACCCGAGAAATAGGTTGATAACCAGCCTGCAAGGAATACCCAATTCTGTGATAGTGGGTGCTCAGCATGGAGCTCTAGCATGACCGCGTATGCGATATCTGGCTTATAATACGGTCGAGATTCGGTGCTTTCATGCTCATCGATACCAAAGTAATAATCGCTAAACTCACGACCATACACATTAAATCCTAGACCACCTCGAAACTCCCAGTTGCGATATTGCTGAATGCTCGATAGAAACGTGGTAAATACCCAGTCGTTGTGGGTATCAGTGACATCATGAAGTAACTCAAAAGATAATTGGCTGCTCTCAAAGCGCCGCGATAGCCTAATACCCATGTCAAAATCATAGTGACGTCGGTCGATACCCGCGAGGGCATCGATCACATCTCGGTCGTATAACTTTAAGCCTGTTTCATCAAAACCGGATTGCACATTGGTGCCAAGAATATCCAAGCCCCAGTCATATTTATCGATGAGTGAATAGCCAATGACCATGCCACCACTGAGTTGGCTATTGTCGACGTCGAGGTAAAACTTATCGTAGCTGAGCACTAAGTTAATATTGGGTTCAAGGCCATCATCGTAAGAGTCCAAACCGACAAGGTACGAGTCCTCGACGTAGTAGCCCAGACCTACGCTCCAGTCCCAGTTAAAACCCTGTTGTGGTTCAAGACGATTATCTGAGTAATAGCGGTTACTCGCAGAGACAGCAAAACTAACAAGTAAAATAATGAGGGAGATTAAGGCGCGCATAGTGGTAATGGTTTTTTATTTTCCAGTGTACCGATCTCCAGCGGCCAAGTCTGTAAGAAAATGTAGCATGGCAGCAAGCCGCCATGCGTGACCAAAGGGGACTAGTTTACGTTGATCTTCTCTAGCAAAATACCACTTAAATAGTAATGTAAATCAGGGACTAAAGCACTGACTTCAGCTTGCTCACAGGCTCCTGCTATTTTACTTAAGCCTGAACTTTTCGTGCGTACTATGTATTGAGGTGCTTGCGGTGCTGGCTGAGCCCCTCGTTTTTGCATCGCATCGGGTGCATTGTGAGTATTTACAAACTGTTGCACTTGCTCAAGGTTTTCTATGTGATCAGACATTACCAGCTTGTAGCGTAGGGGGTTACGTTGGAAACTGGCGGTGTCTATTGACGATTTAGCAAACCATACAACATCTTGAGAGCTTTGATGGGAAAGCTTCATGCTCACAGAGCCAAGAATATTGCTGCACTGTTTGGTGGTAAACTGCTGCGCCAAATCACTTTCGCCAAACACGGTGGCGTTAGCAAGTTGATATTCGATACTTTCGGTTTCACTGATATCTAGCTGGTTTATGCTCAATACATAATCGGCTTGCTTACGGTCACTGATCACCGTTAGTTGCTTATCATTTAAAATAGCCACTAGGCGATTGCGCAGGCGCTCAGTTAATGCCACCTGTTCACTTTCGATGACCACACTTTGGCCACGTGTAATAGGGTGTGCGGGCAATTGCACTGATTTCACACGCGGCGCTTGGTGCGCGTATTGATACTCGAGTATGTAGGTGCGCTCACTTAGGCTTGGTTTAATTGGCATCCGTACTTTTTCAGGGACCGGTGCCAAGGTCGTTTCCATAGTGGTGCAACCACTGGCCAATAGCACTGACGCGCTAAAGGCAGTTACTAATAAATGCTTGTTCATAGTGCCATAACTCTCAATTACACTCATTCACTCATATCCCAGCAAGTTGAACCGCAGCATTGTACGTGAGTTTACTGTAAACTTCATGATATTATTCTGCGATTATGATTCAGCATTGCCATAACTATAATAATGAAAATGAAGTTCTTAGTTATTCTCTTTGTTGCTGCGTTTAGTGCATTTTCTTATGCTGAACAACAGCCACCGTTCACCGAGGCAACCGATGCTAAACAATGGCACCGGTTTGTTGATAATTATGTGGCGAGCTTAGAACGTCAACTGGAGCAAAAAAAAGTGCCCGGGGCCGCGCTTTCTATTGTTCACCCTGACTTTCCTTCCATTGCCTTAGGATTTGGTAAAACAAAAATAAGAAAAGGCCGACAAGTGGACGTAAATACCCGTTTTCGACTTGCCTCGGTCTCAAAAACATTTACCGGTTCGTTAGCTGCCAAGCTGGCGGCGCAAGGTGTACTCAATCTAGATGCACCGGTGCAAAAATATTTACCCGCGTTCAATGATACCGTTTATAGGGACAATTTAAAAGTCGCCCATCTATTAAGTCACTCCAGCGGGTTAGTGCCTAACGCCTATGATAACCTCATTGAATCACGCATGGACTATCCAGATATCGTCTCAAAGTTATTGAAAGTTGAGCCATTATGCACACCAGGGCAGTGCTATGGGTATCAAAATGTGATGTTTGCTATGGTCGGTGATGTGATTCGTAATGCCAGCGGCTTAGAGTACGAAACATGGATGCAAGAGTTTATATTTAAACCATTACGTATGCGTCATGCCAGTATTGGTTATGAGGGGATGGTGCGGGATGAAAACTTTGCTTACCCCCATGTGCGTGGGCGAAAACGTTGGCATACGGCGCGGTTAAAGAAAAATTACTACAAGGTCTCCCCAGCGGCAGGCGTCAATGCCAGCGCCGCAGACATGGTGCAGTGGCTTAAAGCACAGCTTGGCATGTACCCCAGTGTGCTGCCGCCTGAGGCGTTACAGGCACAAGTGCGTCCTTACACGGTGACCAAAAAGGAGCGCTATCGTCGCGTGTGGCGAAAACATGTAAATGAGGCACATTATGGCCTGGGTTGGCGTATCTATGATTATGATGATGAGACCATCTTTTATCACAGTGGTTGGGTGCAGGGCTATCGCACCGATATTGTGGTGATCCCCCGTTTAAATGTGGGTTTTAGTCTGCTGCTGAATGCCGAAACAGGTTTAATTAACGAGTTGACCACGCAATTTCTTGATCAGTTGCTGGCGATGTCACAACCGGCATAAAAGTGGGCGTTGAAATAAAAAAGGTCGGCATGAGCCGACCTTTTTTATAAGCGTTCGTGACTACCCGCGAGGTAGCTGAATCTTACGCTCTTCGCTTTGGCGATAAATAGTTAAAATATGACCAATGCTTTGCACTTTGTAGGCACCCGTTTCACGGATGATGGCATCAAAAATAAGTGCTTTAGTTTCTCTATCACTGGTTGGCACTCTGACCTTAATGAGCTCATGGATGTCCAAAGCACTGTCGATTTCGGCAATCACCCCTTCGGTCAGGCCGTTAGCACCCAACAAAACCACTGGCTTAAGTGGGTGTGCGAGGCTTTTTAGGTATTGCTTCTGTTTATTCGATAGTTTCATAGATTTTCAAATTTTGCTGATTCGAGCTTGAATTATCGGTATTCTAACGCCATCTAGCAGATATTACTATTTTAGTTGCGTGTTAATTTATGGCGAATAAGAAGCACTCGGCGAGCTCCCAGCGATGGTTGAAAGAGCATTTCGACGACCATTATGTGCATGAAGCGCAAAAGCAAGGATGGCGGTCGCGCGCGGTTTTCAAACTTGATGAAATCCAAAACAAAGACAAATTACTTAAACCCGGCATGGCAGTCGTCGATTTAGGCGCGGCCCCAGGAAGTTGGTCACAGTACTTGGCGCAGAAGGTAGGCGACAAGGGTCAGGTTATCGCCTGTGATATCCTGCCGATGGACTCTTTGGCTGGGGTCGACTTTTTACAAGGCGATTTTCGCGAAGAGGCTGTGCTAAATGCGTTGCTCGAGCGTATAGATGGGCAGAACGTCGATGTGGTGTTCTCGGATATGGCCCCGAATATGAGCGGTAATATGAGTACCGACCAAGCGGGAAGCATGTATCTGGTAGAGTTGGCACTGGATATGTGCCACCAAGTGCTAAAGAAAAACGGTGCCTTTGCGGTTAAAGTGTTTCAAGGCGAGGGCTTTGATCAGTTTGTAAAAGACGTTCGTGACAGCTTTCGCACTGTAAAAATACGTAAACCCGATGCGTCGCGCCCACGTTCCCGTGAGGTATATGTAGTAGCTACGGGCTACAAACTGTAGTACAGTTGTCGGGAAAAGTTGAATTTAATTAATTTGGATACAAGAGGTTAACACCTTGAGTGATATGGCAAAGAATTTAATACTATGGCTGGTTATTGCCGTTGTTTTGATGTCGGTTTTTCAAAGCTTTAACGGCTCCGACAATTTAGACAGGCAAACGAGTTACACACAATTCGTCAAGGATGTACGCAGCGGTTCGTTGCGCGAAGTCGTGATAGACCGTGGAACAGGCGCAATCACTGGAGTTAAAACCAGTGGTGAGCGTTTTCAAACAATCATGCCTATGTATGACGAAGACCTTATCAATGACTTACTCAAAAATGATGTCAACGTAAAAGGTGTTCAACCTGAAGAGCAGTCCTTACTGGCAAGCATTTTCATTTCCTGGTTCCCAATGTTACTGCTTATTGGCGTATGGATATTCTTCATGCGACAAATGCAAGGTGGTGGCGGCAAAGGCGCGATGTCCTTTGGCAAAAGTAAGGCTCGTTTAATGAGCGAAGATCAGGTGAAGACTACTTTCGCTGATGTTGCTGGTTGCGATGAAGCCAAAGAGGACGTTACCGAGCTAGTGGATTTCTTGCGCGACCCATCCAAGTTCCAAAAGTTGGGCGGCAGTATTCCTAAGGGCGTACTCATGGTAGGCCCTCCTGGTACAGGTAAAACCTTGCTCGCTAAAGCTGTTGCTGGTGAAGCGAAAGTGCCGTTTTTTACAATTTCAGGTTCTGACTTCGTTGAGATGTTCGTGGGCGTGGGTGCATCCCGGGTGCGCGACATGTTTGAGCAAGCGAAAAAGGCCGCTCCTTGCATCATCTTTATCGATGAGATTGACGCCGTAGGTCGCCAACGGGGTGCTGGTATGGGTGGTGGTCACGATGAACGTGAGCAAACCTTGAACCAAATGCTGGTAGAGATGGATGGTTTTGAAGGTAATGAAGGTATTATCGTTATCGCTGCAACCAACCGTCCGGATGTACTGGACCCTGCATTACTTCGCCCAGGTCGCTTCGACCGTCAGGTGGTCGTTGGTTTACCAGATATTCGCGGTCGTGAGCAGATCCTAAAAGTGCACATGCGAAAAGTGCCATTGGCCGATAATGTAGAAGCCTCGGTTATTGCTCGAGGAACGCCTGGTTTCTCTGGTGCTGACTTAGCCAACCTTGTGAACGAAGCCGCACTATTCGCTGCTCGTGGTAACAAGCGTGTTGTCAGCATGGCTGAATTTGATGCCGCCAAAGATAAAATCATGATGGGCGCAGAGCGCAAATCAATGGTGATGTCTGAGGAAGAAAAAGAGATGACCGCGTATCACGAAGCCGGTCACGCTATTGTTGGGCGTATCGTGCCAGAGCACGACCCAGTGTACAAAGTGTCAATTATTCCTCGTGGCCGTGCCTTGGGTGTCACCATGTACTTGCCAGAGCAAGACCGAGTGAGCCACTCAAAAGAGCACTTGGAATCAATGATTTCTAGCTTGTACGGCGGCCGTATTGCTGAAGCCATTATTTATGGCGATGAGAAAGTGACAACGGGTGCTAGTAACGACATTGAGCGTGCCACTGAAATTGCTCGTAAGATGGTGACCCAGTGGGGCTTAAGCGCGAAAATGGGCCCGCTACTGTACGCTGAAGAAGAAGGCGAGGTGTTTATGGGCCGAGGCTCATCACGCAGTGCCAGCATGTCTGATGACACAGCCAAACTGATTGATTCAGAAGTCCGTGATATCTCAGATAGAAACTACGAGCGTGCAGAGCAAATCTTGCGTGATAACATTGATATCCTGCATGCCATGAAAGACGCATTGATGAAGTATGAGACCATTGATGCGCTGCAAATCGATGATTTGATGGAGCGTCGTGAGGTGCGTCCACCACGTGATGCCCACGATCAGAAGCCTCCAGCAGATGCCAAAGCTAAATCGCAAGGTGAGCTGGCCGATGAAGCAACGGCGCAAGACGATAATAACGTCGATAAGCCGAACTCTGACGACAAAGAGTAAAAACCAATAGCCCCAACACAGTTTGGGGCTTTTCCTTTCCCCAAGTTAGCCATTGATTAACCGGTACTTGGAAGACCTTCATAGACAGAGTAAGTAATGACAAGGTTAACACTTCCTCGAGATCGTTATTTGGATCTCAGTACTCCCCAAGTCATGGGGATTTTAAATGTCACACCGGACTCCTTCTCCGATGGCGGCCAACACAATACCCTAGACAACGCTGTCAAACGTGCCCTAACGATGTTAGAGCAGGGCGCCACTATTATTGATGTGGGCGGCGAATCAACACGCCCAGGCGCAGACGATGTCGCTGAACAAGAAGAGTTGCAGCGGGTGGTCCCAGTGATTAACGCCATTCGCGAGCGCAGTGATTGCGTCATTTCCATTGATACCAGTAAGGCCGGCGTGATGACAGCGGCGGTTCAGGCCGGTGCAGATATCATCAACGATGTGCGCGCGCTGCAAGAACCTGGGGCACTCAGCGCAGCAGCCAGCGCTCAGGTTCCTGTGTGCATTATGCACATGCGCGGGCAACCACGCTCAATGCAAAATGCCCCTGATTACCATGATGTCACCAAAGAGGTGGGCACGTTTTTACATGAGCGAGCGCGGCAATGTATCGAAGCTGGAATAAGTAAAACGAACATTATTATCGACCCCGGCTTTGGCTTTGGTAAATCACTGCAACATAACTATCAATTATTGAGTGAGCTTGAGCAACTACAGCAACTAGGATACCCAGTACTCACTGGCCTGTCGCGCAAATCAATGTTCGGGAAATTATTAAATCGAGATGCAGATCAGCGTCTCAGCGCAAGCTTAGCGGGCGCATTAATCTGTATGCAAAAGGGCGCGCGCATTGTGCGCGTGCATGATGTGCAAGAAACAACGGATATTGTAAAGGTTTTCCAAGCCACCCAGGCCCCTTTGCAAGTACAAGATTAGGAGAAAACATGAGTACAACACGTAAATATTTTGGCACCGATGGCGTGCGAGGTCAGGTTGGTGAATACCCGATAACGCCAGAATTTGCTCTTAAACTAGGCTGGGCGGCTGGTAAAGTTCTCTCTAAAACGGGAACGAGGAAAGTTATTATCGGGAAAGACACCCGCATTTCCGGTTACTTACTTGAGACCTCTTTAGAGGCCGGGCTTATCGCAGCGGGCATTGATGTCGTCTTACTTGGTCCAATGCCAACACCAGCGGTTGCTTATTTAACGCAAACCTTTAGAGCGGAAGCGGGCATTGTCATAAGTGCTTCACACAACCCTTATCACGATAACGGTATTAAGTTTTTCTCCAGCGATGGCCTTAAACTAGCCGACGATATTGAACTTGAAATAGAAGCCATGCTCGACAGTGATATGACCTGTGTGCCTTCTGAAAAGCTGGGTAAAGCGCGACGTCTGGTAAGTGCCGATGGCCGCTATATTGAATTTTGTAAAGGGCAGTTCCCGCAAGGCCATTCTTTAGAAGGGCTTAAAATAGTCCTCGATTGTGCCAATGGCGCAACCTATCACATTGCGCCTGCTGTTATGCAAGAGCTGGGTGCAGAGGTGATCCCTTATGCTTGTCAGCCGAATGGCTTGAATATAAATGCTGAGTGTGGCGCCACCGATGTATCCGCACTGAAACGCAAAGTGCTTGAAGAGCAGGCCGATGTAGGGATTGCTTATGACGGTGACGGCGATCGGGTGATGATGGTCGACCACAAAGGACAAGTGTTTGATGGCGATGATATCGTTTACATCATTGCCAGCGCACTGCACCATCAAGGAGAGCTTGGTGGTGGCGTGGTAGGTACGGTGATGTCCAACATGGGTCTTGAAAATGCCCTTAAAGAGAAAGGAATAGACTTTGCTCGCTCGAAAGTGGGTGACCGTTATGTGATGGAACTATTAAAGCAAAAAGGGTGGAAAATCGGCGGTGAAAGTTCAGGCCACGTGCTGAACTTAGATTTAATCAGCACCGGTGACGGTATTATTTCCAGCTTGCAAGTACTTGCGGCTATGGTCACGACGAACAAAACATTGCGCGATTTAGGGCAAGGGTTTGTTAAATACCCGATGAATATGATTAACGTGCGCTATGCACCGGGTAGTGACCCAACACAAGCAGCCACTGTGCAACAGGTTGTCGCTGAGGTTGAACAGGAACTCGCCGGTAAAGGGCGGGTACTGCTACGTAAATCGGGTACTGAGCCGGTGGTTCGTGTGATGGTTGAAGCTGAGCACGAAAAACAAGTACTGGATTTAAGTAGTAAAATAGCGCAAGTTGTTGAAAGTGTGAGCAGTTAAACAAGTTTGCATAAATAACTACTTGTAAGTTGAAATGACTCGGGGTACTATCTCGTCCGCTTTCAGACATGGAGTAAAACATGGCATCACGTAAGCCTTTAGTGGCTGGTAATTGGAAGTTAAATGGTTCTCAAACATTGCTCAATGAAATGGCTAATGTTTTAGAAGATATTAATAGCCAAGAAGTCGATGTGGCACTGTTTGTTCCCGCCCTATTAGCAGCAGAAGCTGTAAAATTAGGCTTGCAAACGGGTGTGCAGACTGTGTCTGAATATGAAGCGGGCGCTTACACTGGGGAGACTCAAGCGGCGCTGGCTAAACAGCTAGGTGTCACTTACACCTTAGTTGGGCACTCTGAGCGTCGCCATGTTTTTGGTGAGTCTGACGAAGACGTAGCAAATAAGTTTGCTATGGCGCAACAGCAGGGCCTTATCCCTGTGCTGTGTGTCGGAGAGACCGAGCAGCAACGTGAACAGGGTGAAACAGAATCAGTGATTAGTGCTCAAATTGACGCGGTAATCCAAAAATTAGGTGTGGCTGCATTATCACAATCTGTGATAGCATACGAGCCGGTTTGGGCTATAGGCACAGGTAAAACTGCATCGCCGCAGCAAGCTCAAGACATACACCAGTTTATTCGTGATAAAATTGCCCAGCAAGATCAGGGCCTATCACAAGGCTTACGCATATTGTATGGCGGTAGCGTAAACGAAAAGAATAGTGAAGAATTATTTGCACAACAAGATATAGACGGCGGCCTTATCGGCGGTGCAAGTCTAAAAACAGGCGCTTTTGTCAGCATCTGTGAAAGTGCAAAAGGATAATATTAAATGTACGAAATTCTATTAGTAATTTATTTGATTGTTGCAATTGCACTGGTTGGTTTCGTGCTAATTCAACAAGGTAAAGGCGCTGATATGGGGTCTTCATTTGGTGCAGGTGCATCGGCAACCGTTTTCGGTTCGTCAGGTGCTGGTAACTTTATGACTAAGACAACCACAGTATTAGCAACTATCTTCTTTGTGCTAAGCATCGTGCTAGGTAACCTAACTGCGGGTCAAATTAAAAAGACCGACGAGTGGGAAAACCTAGAATCAGCACCTGCTGCACAGACGGTGACTGAAGAAGCATCTGATGTACCAGTAGAAGAGCCTAAGAGCACGAATCCAGACGTGCCAAACTAAAAAATTAAGCCGTGGTGGTGGAATTGGTAGACACGCCATCTTGAGGGGGTGGTGAGCTATGCTCGTGCGGGTTCAAGTCCCGCCCACGGCACCAAATTAAAAAAGCCAAGCATCTGCTTGGCTTTTTTATTGTAAAGGCCTTGTTAATACTGGCCTTTAGTCATGCTAGGTGGTTGCTAAATATAAACCTTACCTCTATAATAGTCGCCACGAATGAGGTGATGCAGCCGTATCTCTCATGCAGCAGATTTTCAAACAAGGTTGTCTTTACGTTGGCTTTGTTTTATTTGATGTTCGCGCATTCTTAGTAATGCGCGTTTTGCGTTTAGCCAAGGCAACTTTGCTAAACGTTGCAGCGGTTTTTATCGTGCAGATATAGCCCGCAGCCAAGCTTGGCCCTAGGCCGCTCAGAAGATCAGGAGATCTTCGTACTACGAATATCTCCGGTGTGACGCCCCGCTTGGTTCGGGGCGTTGTTGTATCTGTACTTGAAAAATGGGGCTTAAGCCCTTTTTTTGTTTCTATGGAGGAGTTTCGTGACAAAGCTCGAGCAAACATTAACTGACATGTTAACACCGGCAGTTGAAGCCTTAGACTTCGAGCTACTGGGGCTTGAATTTATTCAAGCGGGTCGCCATTCCACATTACGTGTGTATATTGACCATCCAGATGGCATTACTGTGGATAATTGTGCAGATGTAAGTCGACAGGTGAGCGCGATTCTCGATGTAGAAGACCCCATTACCAACGAATACGACTTGGAAGTGTCATCGCCAGGCGTTGATCGTCCACTGTTCAAACCAGAACATTACCAACAAGCAGTGGGTGAAGAAGTACGCTTGCGTACCAAGCTTCCACAAGATGGTCGCCGTAATTTTAAGGGCGACTTAGTAGCAGTTAATGGTGATATGGTCACTATCAACGTTGATAATCAAGAGTTTATGTTGATGATCAGCAACGTTGAGCGTGCCAATATCATCGCCAAATTTTAATTTCAGTGCGAAAGGAATAGGGCAAGCGAGGCAATACCTATGGCAAAAGAAATCCTATTGGTGGCGGAAGCCGTTTCCAATGAAAAAGCGGTCCCCAAAGAGAAAATTTTTGAAGCATTAGAGTTCGCACTAGCGACCGCAACAAAGAAAAAACATGACGGTGATATCGATGTGCGTGTATCTATCGACCGCAAAACCGGTGAATACGATACGTTCCGTCGTTGGCAGGTGGCTGAGGCGCTAGAAGATGGCAGCCTAGAACACCCATATCGCGAGATTACCCTCGAAGCGGCGCAGGTAGAAGAGCCTGAAATCCAGCTTGGTGATTTTGTTGAAGAACAGATTGAATCTATTAAGTTTGACCGTATCACCACGCAAATGGCGAAGCAAGTTATCGTCCAAAAAGTGCGTGAAGCAGAACGCGCCTTAGTGGTTGAAGCGTATAAAGATCAAGAAGGTGAGTTAGTCACTGGCGTGGTGAAAAAAGCCAGCCGCGACGCCATCGTGCTTGATTTAGGCAACAATGCCGAAGCCGTTATTTATCGTGAAGATATGTTACCGCGCGAAAATTTCCGTCCGGGTGACCGTGTTCGTGGTTTACTCTATGCAGTGCGCCCTGAAGCGCGCGGCGCGCAATTGTTCGTCACTCGCTCTAAACCTGAGATGCTGATGGAACTATTCCGCATTGAGGTGCCGGAGATTGGCGAAGAAATGATCGAGCTACGCTCAGCAGCGCGTGACCCAGGTTCACGTGCCAAAATTGCAGTAAAATCGAATGATAAGCGCATTGACCCTGTGGGTGCATGTGTCGGTATGCGAGGTGCGCGTGTGCAAGCTGTCTCTACAGAGCTTGGCGGCGAGCGCGTGGACATCGTGTTATACGATGATAACCCAGCACAATTCGTTATTAATGCGATGGCACCCGCTGAGGTCGCATCCATTGTTATGGACGAAGATTCGCGCTCAATGGATATTGCTGTTGAGGCCGATAATCTCGCACAGGCCATTGGTCGTAACGGACAAAACGTGCGTTTAGCGAGCCAACTTACTGGTTGGGAACTGAACGTGATGACGGTTGAAGATATGGAATCTAAAAACCGTGAAGAATCAGACAAACTTATCAACCTATTCACTGAAGGGTTGGATATTGATGACGACTTCGCTGAATTATTAATCGGCGAGGGCTTCTCAACGCTTGAAGAAGTGGCCTATGTACCTACTAGCGAGTTCCTAGAAATTGATGGTCTTGATGAAGAGACTGTTGAAGAGCTACGTAACCGCGCTAAAGATGCATTAACAACGAAAGCGTTGAAAGACGAAGAATCGCTAGAAGGTGCTGAGCCAGCTGAAGACTTATTGAATCTTGAAGGACTTGATCGTCACCTTGCCTTTGTCATGGCAAGTAAAGGGGTGATTACTTTAGAAGATCTAGCTGAGCAAGGCATTGATGAACTAGTTGAAATTACCGAGCTTTCCGAGCAGGAAGCGGGCGACCTGATTATGGCCGCGCGTAACGTTTGCTGGTTCGGTGACGAGTAATTTATTAACGGAGGTAACAAAGAATATGGCAGAAGTAAGTGTAGCAAAACTGGCCGAGGACATTGGTACAACTGTTGATAAATTGCTCCAGCAATTAGACAGTGCCGGTATTAAAAAAGGCGCTGACGACCATGTCTCTGAGTCAGAAAAAGCACAACTACTCGATCACTTGTCGAAGCAACACGGCGGTGCGGGTTCAACTGGCCCCGAGCGCATGACTCTGCAGCGTAAGAAGAAAAGTACGCTCAGCGTGACAGGTTCAACGGGTAAGGCGAAAGCCGTACAAGTAGAAGTGCGCAAAAAGCGCACCTACGTGAAAAAGAGCGCGCTAGAGGAGCAGCAGGAGCAAGCTCGTTTAGAAGCAGAGGAGCAAGCGCGTAAAGAGGCCGAGGCAAAGGCCAAAGAAGAAGCTGAGCGTAAGGCCAAAGAAGAAGCCGAACGCAAAGCAAAAGAAGAGGCTGAACGCAAAGCGAAACAAGAAGCTGAGCGTAAGGCTAAAGAAGAAGCGAAGCGTAAAGCTGAAGCACAGCGCAAAGACAGTCATGATTCTGCAAAGGACGAGGAGCAAACTCAGAAAGAACGTGAAGAAGCTGAGCGCTTACAGAAAGAAGCAGAAGAGGCAGCATTGAAGAAAGCCGAAGAAGAAGCGAAACGTCAAGCCGAAGAAGCCCGCCGTCTAGCGGAAGAAAACGAAGCGCGTTGGAAGAAAGAAGAAGAGGAACGTAAGCGCCGCGAGGAAACAGCGGACCATCACCTCACAACCTCGACCTATGCCCGTGAAGCAGAGGACGAATCAGACGCGCGCGAAGAGAAAAGCGCACGTCGTAAAAAGAAAAAGCCAAAGGGTAAAACCGAGGCTCCAGCCAAGCTTAAAGGCAAGAAAGGTAAGCTCAAAGCGCCTACGTCTTTACAGCATGGCTTTAAAAAGCCGGTAGCGGATAAAAAAGCGGAAGTACGCATTGGTGAAACCATCACCGTTGCTGAGTTGGCATCACGTATGGCGGTGAAAGGCGCTGAAGTGGTGAAAACCATGATGAAGATGGGTGACATGGTAACCATTAACCAAGTTATCGATCAGGAAACAGCACAACTGGTGGCCGAGGAAATGGGTCACAAAGTAGTGATCACCAAAGAAAATGAGCTTGAAGAGCGCGTACTGAGCGATCGCTCTGAAGGCGGTCAGGCTGAATCGCGTGCACCGGTTGTAACCGTAATGGGTCACGTTGACCACGGTAAAACCTCGACGCTTGACTATATCCGTAAAGCCAAAGTGGCATCGGGTGAGGCTGGCGGTATTACCCAGCACATTGGTGCTTACCACGTTGATACCGACAACGGCATGATCACCTTCCTAGATACACCAGGACACGCGGCCTTTACTTCAATGCGTGCACGGGGTGCAAAAGCAACGGATATCGTTATCCTTGTTGTTGCTGCCGACGATGGTGTAATGCCGCAAACCAAAGAAGCAGTACAGCACGCTAAAGCAGCAGAAGTACCGTTGATTGTTGCGGTGAACAAAATCGATAAAGAAGGCGCGGACCCAGATCGCGTTAAGAATGAGCTTGCCGCGTTAGATGTTATCCCAGAAGAGTGGGGCGGAGAAACGCAGTTCGTTCATATCTCAGCGAAAACGGGTGAAGGTGTTGATGAGCTTCTTGAAGCTGTCTTGATGCAGTCAGAAATCCTTGAGCTGACCGCTATTCCTGAAGGCATGGCCTCGGGTGTGGTGATTGAATCACGTCTAGATAAAGGCCGTGGTCCAGTGGCAACCGTTCTTGTTCAAGAAGGTATGCTTAAGCAAGGCGATATCGTTCTTTGTGGTCTTGAATATGGCCGTGTTCGTGCAATGCGCGATGAGAATGGTAAAGAAATCAAAGAGGCGGGCCCGTCAATTCCAGTCGAGATTTTAGGTCTCTCTGGTGTGCCTGCAGCCGGTGACGAAGCCACTGTAGTACGTGATGAGCGTAAAGCGCGTGAAGTAGCGCTTTATCGTCAAGGCAAATTCCGCGAAGTGAAACTTGCTCGTCAGCAAAAAGCGAAACTGGAAAACATGTTTAGCAATATGTCTGAAGGTGACGTGAGCGAAGTGAATATTGTCCTTAAGGCCGACGTTCAAGGTTCTATCGAAGCCATTGCTGATTCACTGACTAAGCTTTCTACTGAAGAAGTTAAAGTGAAAATCGTGGGTAGCGGTGTTGGTGGTATTACCGAGACTGATGCATCACTTGCCGCCGCATCAAATGCGATTGTCGTTGGCTTTAACGTTCGTGCTGACGCCTCAGCGCGTAAAGTGATTGAAAGCGAAAGCATTGACCTGCGTTACTACAGCGTTATCTATGACCTGATTGAGGAAGTGAAGCAAGCCATGACTGGTATGCTACAGCCTGAATTCAAGCAGGAAATCATCGGTCTTGCCGAAGTACGTGATGTATTTAAGGCACCGAAGATTGGCTCTGTCGCTGGGTGTATGGTAACCGAAGGTGTGGTTAAACGTTCTAACCCAATTCGCGTTCTTCGTGATAACGTCGTTATCTATGAAGGTGAGCTTGAGTCGCTACGTCGATTCAAAGATGACGTTCAAGAAGTTCGTAACGGTATGGAATGTGGTATCGGCGTTAAGAACTATAATGACGTTAAGGTCGGTGACCAAATTGAGGTATTCGAAGTCGTTGAAGTACAACGCTCGCTGTAAACCTCACAGTTAGTCATAAAAAGTATGGGGGCCTTGTGCCCCCATTTGTGCATTGTGTAATCAATAGAAGTGGTGGAAATGAGAGAATTTTCTCGCACAGAGCGCGTAGCGCAGCAAATCCAAAAAGAAATTGCCGTGATCATCCAGCGGGAAGTGAAAGACCCGCGTCTCGGCATGGTGACGGTCTCTGCGGTGGAAGTATCCCGTGATTTGTCGTACGCCAAAATTTTTGTCACCGTCTTTAACCAAGATGACGACACTAAAGCGAAACAAAGCATGCGTATTTTGAATGACGCTAGCGGCTACATTCGTTCTTTGTTAGGCAAGCGTATTCGTGCTCGCATTATCCCTGAATTGCGTTTTGTGATCGATAACTCACTGCTCGAAGGGATGCGTATTTCTAACTTGGTCGATACCGTAATGCGTGAAGATCAAGATAAGCGCAATAACAGCGACGAAGAAGAGTAAGCGCTATGGCCAGACGGACAAAAGGCCGCCCGGTCGATGGCGTATTGTTGGTTAATAAGCCACAAGGGATCTCCAGTAACCGCGCGTTACAACAAGCAAAAGGTATTTTCTTTGCGCAAAAAGCGGGCCACACTGGCGCGTTAGACCCTCTTGCTACGGGGATGTTACCGGTGTGCTTCGGTGAAGCGACCAAGTTTTCACAGTTTTTACTCGACACCGACAAAACCTATGTGGTTCGGGCTAAACTCGGCGAGCGCACGACCACCTCCGACGCCGATGGTGAAATTGTGCAAACCCGTGCAGTGAGTGTCTGTGAAGCGGATTTACGTGAACAGGTTGCCAGTTTTATTGGCGAGTCGGATCAGTATCCGTCGATGTACTCGGCACTGAAATACCAAGGCCAACCACTGTATAAATATGCCCGTGAAGGCATTGAAGTACCGCGTAAATGTCGCCGTATTCATGTTTACAGTTTGACCTTAGATGAGTTCGACAGTGAGCGCAACGAGATACAAATGACCGCGCACGTATCCAAAGGCACCTATATACGTACGATTGTTGATGACTTAGGTGAACTACTGGGATGTGGTGCCCATGTGATTATGCTTCATCGCTCTAAGGTAGGTCACTATCCGGCAGAAAAAATGGTGACGTTAGAGACGTTGCAGCAGCTACTTGATGATGCCAAAGCCAAAGACATCGCCCCGGCAGAGGTACTCGACCCCTTGCTGTTGCCCATGGATACTGCGGTGCAAGATCTACCAAGCATTGAGCTTGACGAACAACAGGCCACTGCCTTTGCCCACGGGCAAACTGTGGTTGTCACCGAGCAGGTTGCGCCGGTATGTGCGGTACGCTGCAAAACACGCTTTCTAGGCGTTGGTGAGCGTAACCAACACGGCCACTTAAAGGCCAAACGTGCTGTGGCAATTAACAGCTAGGGAAGCGGCGCACCCTATAAAGCGCTTGTAGTTCTCGCGTAAATTGTTAAAATAGCGCGCTCATTTGGTGGGGCTGGATTAGTGATCGGCTCTTACCGTATTAAAACACTCATTTTTTGGAGTTATTTATGTCACTAAGCAACCAAGAAAAAGCAGATATCATCGCAAAATTCGCACGCGCTGAAGGCGACACAGGTTCACCTGAAGTACAAGTAGCTTTGCTAACTCACGATATCAACAAGCTTCAAGGCCACTTTGCTAACCACAAGCAAGACAACCACTCACGTCGTGGTCTGCTTCGCAAAGTAAGCCAACGCCGTAACTTGCTTAACTACCTAAAAGGTAAAAGCATCGAGCGTTACACTGCACTAATTCAAGAACTTGGCCTACGTCGCTAATTCTTTGAAATCAGTTTACAAAAAGGGGCTATCTAGCCCCTTTTTTTGTGTGCTTTTGGCGAGTATACTAGGCCCTGTCTAAGTCGATAGGGCAATGTATAGCCGTCGGCTAAGATGGCACCATATTGCCAATTGTAGTAAATAAAGGCATTCCAGCGTGAGTGTGGTTATTTACTGTAATTGGTAAGGTGCTTGAGAAAACCAAACTTTAGTCTGCTTAGGATGATTAAGTGGGGCTAAATGCAACTTAAAGGAAATAATTAAGTGCAACCAATTATTAAAGAATTTCAATACGGTGAACACACTGTAACGCTAGAAACGGGTGCTATTGCACGTCAAGCAGACGGTGCCGTACTTGCTAGCATTGGCGATACCTCGGTACTTGTGACTGTGGTTGGTAAGCGTGAAGCAAACCCAGGTCAAGACTTCTTTCCTCTGACTGTTAACTACATTGAAAAAATGTACGCAGCGGGTCGTATCCCTGGTGGTTTCTTGAAGCGTGAAGGTCGTCCATCAGACGGCGAGACACTGATCGCGCGCTTGATTGACCGTCCAATCCGTCCACTGTTCCCTGATGGCTTCGTAAACGAAGTGCAAGTTATCGCAACCGTTGTTTCAGTAGACCCTGAAATTCAACCAGATATCGTAGCGCTGATTGGTACTTCAGCGGCGCTTGCGCTTTCGGGTATTCCATTCAATGGTCCAATCGGTGCGTCTCGTGTAGGCTTTATCGACGGTCAATATGTCCTTAACCCAACACTTACTGAGCTAAACGAAAGTAAGCTAGACCTTGTTGTTGCTGGTACTGATAACGCGGTACTGATGGTTGAGTCGGAAGCTGAAACATTGCCAGAAGACGTGATGCTAGGCGCCGTTGTTTACGGTCATGAGCAGTCACAAGCCATTATTACTGCAATTAACGAATTTGCTAGCGAAGCAGGCAAGCCTGTATGGGATTGGACCGCACCAGCGAAAGACGAGTCGCTAGCGGAAAAAGTGGCTGCCATCGCGGAAGCGAAAATCGGTGAAGCGTATCACATCACTGACAAGGTAGCGCGTAAAGATGCGCTAAGCGCAGCGAAAGCACAAGTAATCGAGAAGCTAAGCGCTGAGCTGGGTGAAGACGAAAGCTTAGATGAGCAAGAAGTATCGGGTGTATTCGGTTCACTTGAGAAGAAAATCGTACGTGGGCGCATCATTGCCGGTGAAAAACGTATTGATGGCCGTACTCCTGAGATGATCCGTGCCCTAGATGTTAAAACCGGTGTGCTTGCACGTACGCACGGCAGCGCTATTTTCACCCGTGGTGAAACTCAGGCACTTGTTACTGCAACTCTGGGTACAGAACGTGACGCACAGATGATTGATGCCATTACGGGTACCTCAACTAACCGCTTCATGTTGCACTACAACTTCCCTCCATTCTGTGTTGGCGAAACAGGCTTTGTAGGCTCACCTAAGCGTCGTGAAATTGGTCATGGTAACCTTGCTAAGCGTGGTATTGCGGCTGTTCTTCCTACGCTTGAAGAATTCCCTTACTCAATCCGTGTGGTATCGGAAATCACTGAATCGAACGGTTCATCTTCAATGGCCTCGGTATGTG
Organism: Pseudoalteromonas sp. CO325X; assembly: GCF_004208955.1. Lineage (NCBI taxonomy): Bacteria > Pseudomonadati > Pseudomonadota > Gammaproteobacteria > Alteromonadales > Pseudoalteromonadaceae > Pseudoalteromonas > Pseudoalteromonas sp. CO325X. Next base: position 113,285 of record NZ_SGPG01000021.1, on the reverse strand, counting down.
GTACTTCGCTGGCGCTTATGAATGCCGGTGTACCAACTAAGGCATCTGTAGCGGGTATTGCTATGGGTCTTGTTAAAGAAGGCGACAACTTTGTTGTTCTTTCTGACATCTTGGGTGACGAAGACCACCTAGGCGACATGGACTTTAAAGTAGCCGGTACTTCTGAAGGTATCACTGCGCTGCAAATGGATATCAAGATTGAAGGTATCACTAAAGAAATCATGCAAATTGCGCTTAACCAAGCACAAGCTGCCCGTTTGCATATTCTTGGCGTGATGGATGAAGCCATCTCTTCACCAGCGGCTGAGCTTTCAGATTACGCACCACGCATTTACACGGTGAACATTCCACCGAAGAAAATTGCTGACGTAATTGGTAAAGGCGGTGCGACAATCCGTGCGTTAACTGAAGAAACTGGCACTACTATCGAAATCGATGATGACGGTACCGTTAAGATCGCTGCCACCGATGGCGAAAGCGCACGCGCTGCAATCGCTCGCGTAGAGCAGTTAACTGCAGAGCTTGAAGTAGGCACTATCTACGAAGGTAAAGTAGTTCGTATCGTAGACTTCGGTGCGTTTGTTAATGTACTGCCAGGCAAAGATGGTTTGGTACACATTTCACAAATCAGCGAAGAGCGTGTGAATAACGTGACTGATCACCTTAGCGTTGGTCAAGAAGTTAAAGTTAAGGTACTAGAAGTAGACCGCCAAGGCCGCGTTCGCTTGAGTATCAAAGAAGCGCAGGAAAAACCAGCTGCAAACGCAGAAGAGTCAAAAAGCGCTGAATAAGCATTAATCTGATGTAAAAGGGGGCTGTTTAGCCCCCTTTTTTGTGGTTTAATGAAAATCTATAGCCGTTGAATATAGGTGCAGGACGTTGAGAAAACCCATTTCGCTCATTATTGCAGGCGCACTAGCCGCTGTGTTGGCTGGTTGCCAATCCACTTCCCAAGAGCCTCAGTATTTAGTTGCAGTGCCATTTACAGCGCCTTTGCCCAGTGATTTTCGCAGCGAAATTGCCATAGCTCGTTATACCGAGCTCATTGAGCAAGCTGAACTTCCTAATGAGCAACAAGCGCAGCTTTACTATGACCGAGGCGTACTGTTTGATAGCTTAGGGCTTAGTACCTTGGCGCGCATTGACTTTAACCGCGCGGTAAAACTCAAGCCTGATTTAGCCGAGGTCTATAACTTTTTAGGCATTCATCACACCCTAATGCAGCAATACGGCAAAGCTTACGAAATGTTCGACTCGGTGTTGGAGCTTAACGCTGAGCATGAATACGCATACTTAAACCGAGGCATCGCTCTGTATTATGGGGAGCGCCCTAAACTGGCCAGTGACGACTTACAAGCCTTTTTAGATTTTGCACCAGACGATCCCTACCGTGTGCTGTGGCTTTATTTAGCGCAAAGTGCGAACGACGCTCAACAAGCAAAAGCCAATTTAGCTAAGATGGCGCAAGCGTTAGACCCACAGAATTGGGCCTATCAGTTGGTCGCTTATTACAATGGCGATATTGATGAAAAGGCTCTGTTAAACACCTTGAGCGAGGGCGTTGAATCGCACCAGGAGTATGCTGAGCGATTGTGTGAGGCGTATTTCTATATCGCCAAGCGTCACCAAGCTGAAGGCAATACAGCCTTGGCCAGTGACTACTTTAAATTGGCGTTATCGACTAATGTGTACGAGTTTGTTGAATATAAGTACGCCCGTTTGGAGCTGAGCTTAATGGCAGGCGAGGGTGCGCACTAGTGTAATTATACTGCTGGCACTACTACTTTGTGCCAGCAGCAGTTTCTCCCCTCATTTAGCTTCCCATCTAGCGGCAAACTCTGCCAGTTACCTTGGTTATTGGCATCGCTATCAGCCACACAGTATCGACTATCAATCACTTAATCAGGCACAGCTGCGAGTGTTGGCAGGGCAGAGTGTGGCGCCAGCGCAACTGGCCCTAGCCGTCAAGCTACTCAATGACCACCGTATAGAGGATGCCACGCCGTATTGGCAGGCGGCGTTATCACATCAAAACGACACCCAAGCTGTGCAGTGGCAGCAACTAACCAAGGGGCTACTTCTTAATGAGCAATGGCACTCGCTCACGACCATCTCACAACACCGTGCGCTTAGTGAAGAGGTTGCTCAGCCTCTACTGATGCACCAAGGTGTGCCGCCAAGTCGAATTACCACTGACTATGCGCAGCATCATGATTTTGAAGTGCGCTTAGGAGCAATTGAGGCACGCCAATGTGATTACAATATTTTATTATTGGCAGATCACGCGCAAGGCATCGAGAGGTTAAAACAATTGCGTGAACGATACCTTGCAAAAGCAGAGCCACAACCGGGACTGATGTGTTTATCTAAGCCTGTTTATATGGGTAGTCAGCTTGCTTGCACGTCGAGTAGGGAGGGCTATGCGCGCTGCAATTGGCAGCCTTTGGCAGAGCAGCCATCACGACTGCCTCCGGGTTTTGATTTCATTGTTATGATGACCAAGCAGGGGCGCGCCAATGTCCAAGCAGGAGTCATGCAATTAAGCACAGAGGCACCTTATCATGTGTTTTTACACGAACTCATGCACTTTGCTGGGTTCACGGACGAATATCCGGGACCTAAAGCACAACAACACGCATGCACAGACAAAGGGCAAATCTATGCTAACCTTTATGTCGATGATACAAGGCCTTCTGGTTGGTATAAAAGCGATTTTTGCAACAATGGGCGTGGCTATAAACCCACTGAGCAAATCAGCATTATGCAACACTCAGAGGTTGGCTTATCGCCTTTGTATCGTCGCCTTTGGGTAAAACAATTGCGCCAACACAGCGATGAATTACTGCGCTATCACGATTACTTTCATCGCCTAAGTGCGCTACCAATCTGGCTACAACGCCACCCACTTGCCACACATGGAGCAGGTGAAGGCCGTACAACTATTGACCAAGCTAACAACTAGATTTGTAAGCAAGGTTAGTGAGGTGTTAATCTCAGCCCAAGTTTTAGGCGAATAGCCGCATCTAGGCTAGACAAAGAGTGAGCACAACAGTATAACTGACTAATTATTAATGTTTAATTGGCGCTATACTAACCCTAGTTGAGGAACTTAGCACACGGAAGCAAACCCGATGCTGGAGTTGATTATAAGAAGGTTGTTTGAAGGTTCAGCGACCATAATAAAGGTTCACAAACTATGACTTTGCTGTGGATACCCCTGTTATCCCTTATAGGCAGTTTACTTGCGAGTTTTACTGGTAAATTATCGCGCAATCAAAGTGCGATTATCACCGCAATAATGCCCATTTTAGGCTTAGCCCTAGTACTGAGTTTAGCCCCCGATGTGTTGGCAGGTGAAACCCTCTATTCCAGCCTACCCTGGATACCTGAATTAGGCGTGAACTTGTCTTTCCGTCTGGACGGGTTAGCCCTGCTATTTTGCTTGCTGATCCTGTGTATCGGTTTGCTGGTTATTCTTTATGCTCGCTACTACCTTAGTGAGAATGACTCCATGCCTAAGCTTTATGCCTACTTAATGCTGTTTATGACAGCCATGCTAGGTATCGTCACGGCGAATAATATTATTCAAATGTGGTTCTTCTGGGAGCTCACCAGTATTAGCTCATTTTTATTGATCAGCTACTGGTCCCATAAACCTGAAGCACGTAAAGGCGCACGTATGGCATTGGCTATTACCGGCGCTGGCGGTCTGGCCCTGTTGGCGGGCTTAGTGCTCATTGGCCAGTTAGTGGGCAGTTACGAGCTTGACGTTATTCTTCAAAGTGCCGAGGTGATCAAGTCATCGTCTTGGTATCCGGTTATTTTGGTGTTGGTGTTGCTTGGGGCGTTTACTAAATCTGCGCAGTTTCCCTTTCACTTTTGGTTGCCGCACGCGATGGCGGCACCTACGCCAGTCAGCGCCTACTTACATTCGGCAACGATGGTTAAAGCCGGAATTTTCCTGTTAGCCCGCTTTTATCCCGCACTGGCAGGCACCGAACTATGGTTCATTATTGTTGGCGTAACCGGCCTGACAACCTTGTTAGTCGGTGCTTACATTGCTTTATTCAAGCACGACTTAAAGGGCTTGTTGGCATACTCGACCATTAGTCATTTGGGTCTTATTACCTTGCTCCTAGGCCTGGATACGCAGCTGGCGACAGTTGCGGCGATTTTCCATATTATTAATCACGCTATTTTTAAAGCGTCACTGTTTATGGCCACCGGGATTATCGATCATGAAACCGGCACCCGAGATATGCGTAAACTAAACGGTATGTGGCGCTATATGCCCTATACTGCGACCTTAGCGATGGTGGCGGCGGCGTCCATGGCCGGTGTGCCGCTTCTGAACGGCTTCTTATCAAAAGAGATGTTCTTTGCTGAGACTTTACACCAGCAAATGCTGGGGTCTATGTCATGGTTAATTCCAGTGTTGGCGACGGTAGCCGGGGCATTGTCAGTGGCTTATTCGGCGCGTTTTATTCACGATGTATTTTTCAATGGTGAGCCCAAAGACCTGCCTAAGGATCCTCACGAAGCGCCGCGTTATATGCGCGTGCCCATTGAAGTGTTGGTTGCGATGTGTGTGCTCGTCGGTTTGTTCCCAGCCTTTGTGGTGGACCCTATTTTATCGGTCGCTTCCAATGCAGTTTTAGCCGGTGATGCACCGGATTACAAACTGGCTATTTGGCACGGTTTTAACCTACCGCTATTTATGAGTGCGGTGGCAGTCGCCGGTGGTTTGTTTATCTATTCTCAACGCAAATATTTATTCCAGTTCCAAGCTTCGCTACCCAGTGTTAATGCAAAAAGGGCATTCGACGCCGGTATCCAGCAGGTGATGACGTGGTCACGTGAGCAAGTTCTGCGTATAGAGAATGGCTCTTTGCAGCGCTATGTCTTTATTTTATTGCTCTCGGCACTGCTTCTTGCCGGTTTGCCATTATTTGAAATGCATACGCTGGCTGGGTCTAAAGGCCTGAGCGATATTGATGCTCATAATGCCATTGGCGCAGCCTTGCTCATGATTGGTGCGCTTGCCACCTTGGTATGGCATCGCTCGCGTATGGTGGCCCTCATCATGATTTCGGTGGTGGGGTTGATGACCTCAGTGGCTTTCAGTCGTTTCTCTGCGCCTGACTTGGCGCTCACTCAGCTTACTGTGGAAGTAGTCACGGTGATGCTATTGATGTTAGCGCTGTTTTTCTTACCGCAACGTACGCCAAAGGAATCAAGCTCAATTCGAATCTTGCGAGATTTAGGGATCAGTAGTGCCATTGGTATCGTTATTGGCAGTATTTGTTATGCGGTGCTCACACGCCCCCACGAGAGCATCTCGCAATTCTTTGTTGCCAATGCCAAAACTGGTGGCGGCGGTACTAACGTTGTAAACGTTATTCTCGTAGACTTCCGAGGCTTTGATACTCTTGGTGAAATTACTGTACTGGGTATCGCAGCGCTGGGTATCTACAAGTTATTACTAAATCTGCCACTGTTTATGCCAGCATCAGACAGTGAAGGGCGTCCTTGGGCTCGCGAACGTCACCCGCTATTGTTGGCGAGTATCTCGCAAAGTTTGCTGCCGCTGGCCATTATGGTGTCCGTGTATATTTTCTTGCGTGGTCACAACTTACCGGGTGGTGGCTTCATCGCTGGCTTGGTCACTTCTATCGCCTTTATCTTGCAGTACATGGCCAATGGTTCGAACTGGATACGTGCGCGCATGGATATCAATTACCGCAAGGTGATAGCCTCAGGGTTAGCCATTGCCACACTGACAGGCATGGGAAGCTGGCTGTTTGGGCGTAACTTCCTAACTAGCTGGTTTGATTATTTTGATATTCCGTTGGTGGGCAAAACAGAGCTCGCCAGCGCAATGATTTTCGACCTAGGGGTCTATCTCACTGTGGTAGGTGCCACGTTGATGATTTTGGCAAGCCTAGGTAAATTGACAGCAGAAACACCGAAAGAAAAGGTCAACCTCTAATGGAACTCTTATATGCAAGCTGTGTAGGTCTATTAGTGGCCTGCGGAGTGTATCTTATTTTACGAGCGCGCACTTTCCCTGTGGTGCTCGGGCTCACCATGCTCTCTTACGCGGTGAACCTATTTTTGTTCTCCTCAGGGCGTCTACAAATCAATAAGGCGCCGGTGTTGGGTCAGTCTGCAGGGTATGCCGATCCGCTACCTCAGGCGTTAGTATTGACCGCCATAGTGATTGGTTTTGCGATGACCGCGTTTGTGGTGATCTTGGCTATTCGTGGCCGCGCGGATTTAGGCAATGACCACGTGGATGGTCAACCGCGCTCGAAAAAGGGGTCATAGTTGATGCAGCATTTGATCACTTTACCTATCCTACTGCCTTTACTTGCGGGGATCATTTTACTGCTCCCGCCTTGTGGTAAAAACCTCATTATTCGCCGCTGGACGGCGATGTTTATGGCACTGCTTGCGTTAATAGCGAGCACGGTGTTATTGCAGCAACTGCTGCAAGGCGGCCCGATTGTGTATGCTATTGGTACTTGGCAGCCACCCTTTGGTATCGTTTTATACGCCGATCCGTTGGCGGTGCTACTGACTATCCTAACAAGCTTCCTAACCTTGGTTACCACCATTTACGCCAGTCGCGGTGATGACAAAAAAGGCAGCTTCTATCACCCCCTTACGCACTTCTTGCTTATGGGTGTGAATGGTGCCTTTTTAACCGGGGATTTATTTAACCTGTTCGTCTTTTTTGAAGTGCTACTGATTGCTTCCTATGCATTGCTAATGCATAAAACGGATAAACAGACCACCAAAGCCGCGCTTCACTACGTGGTGCTTAACTTAGTGGGCTCGAGTATCTTCCTCATTGCCTTAGGGATTCTTTATGGGGTACTCGGTACGCTGAATATGGCGGACTTAGCCACTAAAGTAGCTCAGCTACAGGGCGATGATATTTACTTGGCTAAAATAGGTGGTTTGTTGCTGCTTATTGTCTTCGCTCTAAAGGCCGCCTTATTGCCATTACATTTGTGGTTAGCGGCAACTTATAGCCGTGCAATGCCTGCGGTAGCAGCGCAATTTGCGGTTATGACCAAGGTCGGTATTTACGCCATGATGCGCGTGTTCACTATGATCTTCGGTGATAACGCCGGCGAGCTCAGCGGTATGGCCACCACTTGGTTATGGCCTCTGGCGCTGGTCACCTTAGTGGTTGGGGCTGTTGGCGTTTTAGCTTCGGAAGATTTACGTCGGCTAACGGCAAATTTAGTCATTGTTTCGGTGGGCACCTTAGTGGCTATGGTGGCTCTGAATAATGAACAGGCCACGGCTGTGGCAATCTATTATTTACTGCACTCAACAGTAGGCTGTGCGGCAATGTTCTTAGTCGCGGACTTAATTGGCTTACAGCGTGGTAAAGTGCAAGATAGACTGGTGAATAGCCGCAGTGTTGCTGAGCCTAAGCTACTCGGTATCTGCTTTGTGCTGTGCGCCATTGCCTTGGCCGGTTTGCCACCACTTTCTGGCTTTATCGCTAAATTATGGTTACTGGATGCGGCTTGGGAAAGCAACGTTGCCTGGGTGTTCTGGCCCATATACCTGATTGTCAGCTTGGCAACTCTTGTGGCTTTGTCGCGAGCTGGAACGAGCCTATTTTGGCATGACAACCCACAGCAAGATGAACAATTTGAAGATGCCGTATACGCTGGCAAACGCCGAAGCTTCGCGGTGCTATTGATGCTTGCAGTGCCAGTATTAATGACAGTGTTCGCTGCACCACTGACCGAAGTGAGCCAGCATGCAGCAGCGACACTGCATAATACTCAAGTCGCGGTTGATACTGTTTTTGCGTTGGCTAAGGGGCAATAAATGCGTTTACAAGCAAAATATAAGTGGTTACCCACCCCGTTTCGCACCATATTATTGTTTGCGGTTTGGCTGTTGCTTAACAACAGCATATCGCCGGGCCATTTAATTTTAGGGGCGGTACTGGCTATTGTTATTCCGTTGTCTATCGCACCATTTCGCAAGCCTCAGCCGTTAATATTGCGCCCCGGCTTGGCATTTAAGCAGCTACTTATCGTGCTGTGGGACATTATCACTGCGAATGTTGAAGTAGCGATAAAAATACTGGGGCCAAGCAAGCGTTTGCGTCCTGGGTTTATTAAAGTGCCGTTAGATTTGAAACATGATTTACCTATCACCATGCTTGCGAGCACTGTGTCGTTAACTCCCGGCACGGTCAGTGCTGAGGTGTATCCGATTCCAGAGTCTCTGCCACAAGGACAAGAGCCTGAACAACGCTTCTTGTTGATCCATGTACTTGATATGGGAGACGAACAGGAGCTGATTAACTCCATTAAAAGCCGTTACGAAGCGCCGTTGAAGGAGATTTTTCAATGTTAGAACATGTTTTACTTATCGTGTTTGCGATGATTGGCGTGTCACTGGTGCTCAATTTGTGGCGCTTAATTGTCGGCCCTTCTATCCCTGATCGTATCTTGGCACTCGATACCATGTACATTAATACCATCGCGTTGATTATTTTGTATGGTATCGGTATGCAAACACAGATTTACTTTGAAGCTGCGCTGCTTATTGCCATGCTTGGTTTTGTCAGCACTGTCGCAGTATGTAAATATTTACTACGTGGCGATATCATTGAGTAGGAGAGGGTATGTTTGAGTGGATAATTGCCGCGTTCTTACTGGCAGGCGGCGCGTTTATTTTAATTGGTTCTATTGGTCTGGTAAAAATGCCGGATTTCTTTATGCGTTTACATGGCCCAACGAAGGCCACCACCTTGGGGATGGCATCGCTACTTATTGCCGCCAATGTTTACTTTAGTGTTACCAATGGTGAAGTGAACATCAAAGAGATTCTGATTTCTATATTCTTGCTGATCACCGCCCCCATCACAGGTTATATGCTTATCAAATCGGCCATTCACCACGATTTAAAAGCGCGAGAAGATACCAAAGGGTTGGATAAAATAGAAGACGACTAAGTAACAATATGAGCAATGAAAACGGGGCGAAAAACGCCCCGTTGTTATATCTACCGCTTAAGTATCCGTTAGAAAGTGGTGACTACTTTAACGGCATCTGTGACGCTGCCAGCATCAACAAAGCCGATAGTATCGGGGTTTGAGCTGACTAACTGAATCACTTCAGCATCGTTATCTACCTCTTTAGGCGGTGTGCCTTTTCCTGTAAACACGAGCTTTGACCAATAAGCCTTGAGTTGTCCTGAGGACTTATTCAGTGCTTTTTGGTTAAATTCATCGGCGGTGGCTCCGCTGGCTTGGCTAATGGGAATTGCTTTATTGCCATTGGAGAACGATTTCTCTTTGCCAATAAAGATGCGCTCTACCGTATCTTTATTGATATCACTGCCATTACTGGGGTGAACGATAACGGCCACATCAGCCAGAGCGACTGATGAGCTCAATAGCGTGAAAAAAAATGCGATCTTATACATAATTGTGCTCCTCATTTAGAATACCGCGTCAACACCGATGGTGATCGACTCACTGTCACCCGCAACCGCTAAGTCAAAAGAATCATCTTCAACTTTATCGAATTGCACTTTAAATGCAGCGGACGGGTGGAAGTCCCACCTTACACCCACCGATGTGGTGTTGTGCTGCTCGGTATCGCCATCGCCTTCTTGATCAAATTCAGAGTAACTCACATAGGGGGTGATGCCATCAAAGCGATAGCCCGCGCTGACCATGTAGGTGTCGAGGTTGCCATCGAGATCGAGGCGGTTAAGCTCTGTTAATACAAAGGCGTCGCCAAAGTCGAGGTTCAAGGCGAGACCATAGAACTTACCGTCGCGTTCGGTATCCGCATCTTCCCAAACAACGATATTGCCACTGCGATAACGCTCATTGGTATAACGCATGTGTGTAGCCCGTATTTCAAACCAGTCGTTACTCGCTTGAATTACTCCGCCAATGATATCTTTCCATATTTCTCTGGTTGGCTCTTGGAAGAAAAATTCGCTGAGCAGCTTGTTGCTCTCATCGTCTTCACGGCCGCCATAAATATTACCGCTGATGGACCAATCACCAACATAGCCGTTGTATAGCAAGTTAAGACCGTTGTAATTGAATATTTGCCAAGTGTAATTATCGGCAGGAGGCCGCATCCATACATAGGCATAACCAACATCATAGAAATCCGAGTAGTAGAATAGCGGTAGGCGCTTCTTACCCCCTTGCAAAGTCCAATTCTCATTGAGCTCATAAGACAAGTAGGCCCACTCGAACTCAGCGTCAAAATCATTAGCACCGCGAGCCACTATTTGCCCCGTTGCGCTAAGACCATCCATCAAGTCGGCACTCACTTGAAGGCCGAATAGCGACTCGGGTTCGAAAGATATTTCATCGGTGTAAGCACTAACAATAGGGTAGTCGGCTAAAAAAGTCGGTTCTACACCATATTGTGGAACACCATCACCACTGAGCACTCTACCAGCATTTATGCTGACAAAGCCCGATACGTTGACATCAGCAAAACTTTGCGAGCTGAACGACAACGCCACTGCAATTAACGATAGTTTGAGTTTCATACCTGTTTCCTAAGTTGTGTGCTTAGTGCTCCTTGAGTATAGACAAATATAAGGTTTGTAAATTTTTTGTTATTATTTGACTGAGGGTAATGTTAGGGTGTTGTTTTTATATAATTAAGATAAATAACCCCAAAAAGACAAAAAAAAATAGAATTCTATTAAAATTGGTTAACACTTAGGGATAGATGGCCGATACTTATAAAGTATTTGATTTTGAGGTGAAAAGTATGAAGACGGGTTTCTCGTTTGCGAATTTAAGTATAACCAAAAAGATTCACGCCATTACCTGTGTAGCGGTAGTGGCCTTTGTGGTTATTGTGCTGGTCAATTACTCTGCTATGAGCTCAAATCAGCAATCACTCAACGAGCTTGAGACGTCAACTTATAAGTTACTAAACATAACAGCTGAGAATGTAACCACTCTTGGTGCAGTGGATGAGCTCTACACTCAGGCGGTTACATTTGGTGATGCAGAGCTTCTAGAAAAGGCGCAACAAGAGTATCTGACTATTAAAGATAATTTGCGTCAACTTAATAATATCCAACCGGGATTAATGCCTTCATACACATCACAACGGCTGCAAGACTATAAAACTATTGCGGCTGAGATTGCTCAAGGTATGATTGATGGCACTGCGGACTTTAGTAAAATTCAACAAAAAGCAAAACAGAAAACCGATATTTTTGAATCCCTTTCAGTCGATTTTAAAAATGCAGAAGAGCGCGCTAACTCTCGTTTTCTAGAGCTTATAAACGAAACGGAAAACCGCTCAGGCACCGCAATGACAACCATGTTAATTGTCGCCGTGGTCTCTGTGATTTTTGTGGTGCTACTTGCGGTGGTGATCGCCCGAGGTATAGGTAACTCGGCAAAAGATGCCGCGCAAAATTTGCATTTGTTGGCACAGGGGCAGGGGTCGTTGTCGACCACGCTCAATGTGCGTTCTCATGATGAAATTGGCCAAGTCTCCATCAATTTTAATGAGTTTATTGCTCTACTAAAAAAAGCGGTGGTTGAAGTGATGAATGTGGTTGAGCCGCTGATGGAGAACTCTACGCGCTTGGTGCAAGGCATGGAAAAAGCAGAGTCTGCGACCAACCAGCAAACCAGTGATGCAGAAATTGTCCGCCAGTCGATGGAAGAGATGCGCCAGAGTGTGGGCGATATTTCTCATTCTGCTTCGCAAGCATCCGACGCAGCGCAACTTGCCGAGCAAGAGGTGGCACAGAGCAAGGACCAAATCCGTGTATCCGTGAGTGAATCACAAACCCTGAGTGAGGAAATCAACCGCGCCGCAGGCACTATTAACAAGTTGGCGGATGATACTCAAAACGTGACCCAGATTCTCAATGTTATTACCTCGATTGCAGAGCAAACTAACTTATTGGCACTGAATGCAGCAATCGAGGCCGCCCGTGCTGGCGAGCAAGGTCGAGGCTTTGCGGTGGTCGCCGATGAGGTTCGAGAGCTGGCCTCACGCACCGCCAAATCCACCAATGAAATTCGCGAATTGCTTACCGTGTTAACTGAAGCAGCCAATGATGCCGTTAAAGCAATGACCTCAGCGCGTGATATGGCCAGTAATAATGCTCAAGCCGCCGAGCAAACAGGGCAATCGATTGAGCAAATCTCCGAACAGATTTTATCTATTAACACCATGAATGGGCAAATTGCCGCCGCCACCGAGGAGCAAACCTCAGTGGCCACTATGGTCGTTGATAATGTCACCTCAATGCACCGCTCCTTTGAAGATACGATGCAAGCGCTCAGTGAAGTGCGCGATGTCGCTAAAAACCTACACTATCTATCTGACAACCTGTTGGACGCCACTGCCAAATTTAAAGTGGAATAAGTGAATCAAGGGTGAGTAAGGGCGCTACTAAATGGCGCCCTTTTTTTAGGCCTTTACTGAGGTGTCGTCGCGCATTGCTGATCTCATGCTTTAGGTGAATAGGCTTAGACTCCCCCTTCAGATTGGTACATGTTCGGCTAAAAGGCCCCCGCGATAATAACAGTTAAACAAATCAAGACTACGAGCCAATGAAGCTCTTCACCGCTTCTACCTGATGTGTTCGTCGCTTAATGAATATTTGCTTTATGTGTTTGCGTAACCAAATCAGCCCTTTGTCAGTGTTTTGTCGCTTATGCCATAACATTGAAATTGAAGAGTGGGGAATATCGAGTGGCAGATGAGTAATAGCAAGCTCACCGTAAGCTAAATATTTGTGAATCAGGTCTGTAGGCAAAACCGCAATAAGATTACTCTCCATAATGATAGGGACGGCGGAGGAAAAGCTATTGACTGTAAAAGCTACTCGCCGACTTAGTCCCAGTTGCTGTAAAGCTTGGTCTGTTGGGCTAGCGATATCACCGGATAACGAAACTAATAAATGATCTGCCAATGAAAATGCCTCTATTGTTAAAGGCTTTTTCGTCAAAGGGTGGTCTTTACGCATGACACAAACATAGCTTGTATCAAATAAGTGCTCTGTACATATATTCTCTAAAGAGCGGTTACTTTGCCCTATCACAAGATCAACGTCAGCGGCATCTAACATTGTTTTAGTACGGGTTATAGCATAAGGGAGTGCATGTAAGTTAAGCCCTTTAGCCTCTTTTTCGAATAATTTTCTTAAATCTAGCCACAGCGCATCAAGTGCAATATCAGGCAAGGCAACTCTAAATGTTCGATTAGCGCTGCTGGGCTCAAACTCTTCAGGTTCTATTGCTTGCTTAATGTTATGTAGAGAACTTCGTATCTGTACCCAAAAATTAATGGCGTAGGTTGTTGGTTGTATTGTTCGACCATCAGGAACAAATAATTCATCTTTCCATAAGCCCCTCATTTTAGACACTGCATTTGACACAGCAGGTTGAGTCATTGATAGTCGTTTAGCAGCCAGAGTTATTGATTTCTCTGTCATTATCACATCAAAGATAACCAATAATTTTAACTCCTGCGGGCGCATAACTCTCATCCTTAATTGTTATTTTTAAGTATTGTATATATGTATAACTGATTATTTTGCTGTATTCATCATATTTTGAAATGAGTTGTATGCCATTTTAAAATTATATTTTTACCCTGTGTTCTCTTAATATGAGTTAGTCGGTTAAACATATAGAAAAATATGTACGTAAAAAAGATTCAGATTATCGTTCCTCATCACTGCAGTTTTGCATCTAACCGAAATCATGACAAACATAAGAGGCATGTCTGAATGATATGGTGCAAGCTATCTGCGTTACCCCCTTTGACAGAGCAGGAGAGAATCGGTGAGATTAATATATAAGACCAAGCTATTCTTTAGCACGATAGTTATTTTGGTGGCCACAGACAGTATCGCAACGCAACACATGATTCTACCAAGCGATGGTAAGACTGAAGATTACTTTGGATATAGTGTAGCGACTGATGGTAATAGTGTACTCGTTGGTGCATATAAAGCAGATACTAAAGGGGTAATGGATGCTGGAGCTGCTTATGTCTATGTATTAAATCATAGTGGCTGGTCTCAACAAGCGAAGCTTGTAGCAGAGCTAAGCTTCGCTGAAGACACTGTAGGTGGTAAGGTGGCATTGAAAAATGATGTGGCCGTATTAGGCGCTATGAATAGGGATGATAAAGGGAAAGACTCTGGTGCAGTGATCATTTTCGAGCGCCAGTCACATAACTGGAGGCAAACGCAAGTTCTCACCGCTCCAGATGCCAAACCAGGTGATGCTTTTGGCCAAAGTATTTCTCTTACTGAAAACCACCTCGTTGTTGGTGCTCCCCGAAACGACGCCTTGGGAGAAGATTCTGGAGCTGCCTACATTTATAGACGAGATAAGGGTAAATGGCGTTATCAAAGTAAAATCACTGCCAGTGACGGTGCTGCAGGGGATCTGTTTGGCATAAGCCTTGATACTCATGGTAGCACTATTATTGTGGGTGCTGATTTACATGACGACAAAGCTGAAAATGCTGGAGCTGTGTATGTTTACTCTCTAGAAGAGAAGCAATGGAAAGAAGAAGCCAAACTGATGGCGAATGATGGAAATAAAACAGACATCTTTGGTGTTAGAGTCGCGCTTTTTGATAATACGGCATTAATTTCAGCTAGAAGAGATGATATTGAAGGAGTAGGTATAGATGCAGGTTCAGCGTATGTTTTCGAGCGACACAAGGGTGTATGGAGGCAAATATCAAAGCTAACCTCCCCAGATGGAGCTGCAGACGACAGGTTTGGACGTGCAGTGGCACTAACCAAAGATACTGCAATCATAAGTGCAATGAACAATGATGCAAACGGTATTGATACCGGGGCGATATATATTTTTAAGAAAGAGTCAGGGGACTGGAACTTTGCGTCGAAAATCACAGCTAAGGTCAGTTCTTCCAAAGATAGGTTCGGCTGGAACGTTGCGTTATCTAACAGATTTGCAGTAGTTTCTGCCCCGAATCATGATAAAAACGGCATGGATTCAGGAGCCGTATTCATACAAAATCTAAATGCTAAAGCCAAATAAACTGTGTGACTAATTTGCATCTCGATGGAATGAGGGCAATTGATATAACTTAGCACTTTCGTAAATCAGCCTAGCTTAGGCTAGTTATTAGCAGTTGGCTTGGCGTTTCGCGTGAGTGTAATCAAAGTTTATTGTCACTTAACAAAACATTACCACCAACTATAAAAGGCGCTTAAAAAACTGCCAGATTGGACTAGGTTCCACTTATCCAATCTGGCAGGCTCAGTTTAGGTTTATTTAATTTAGAAGGTGGCGACCACCTTCACCTTGTCACTGGCACTTGCGGCACTAACGTACCCTATTGCCCCTGGGTTGGCTGCCACAAAATCAATCACCGCTTGATCGTTCGCTAACTTGTCCGGTGGTGTTCCTTTACCTGTGAACACCAGCTTAGACCAGTAGGCGTTAAGTTGTGAACTCGATTTGCCTACCACCTTATCGTTAAACTCATCAAAGGCGGGTGTGCCATCTTGATTCACCGCCGTGGCACTATTGCCATCAGGGAAAGACTTAGATTTACCGAGGTAAAGCTTCTTGATCGCGTTTTGATCTAGGCTTGCACCATTACTGGGGTGAACGACTACGGCAATATCCGCCCACACCCCTTGCGCAAATACTAAAAGCGAAACTGCTGCTACTTTTTTTAACATGTTTTTCCCCTTAGAAGACTAAATCTACACCCATAGATACAAGCTCTACTTCAGTATTAGTAATATCATCATCGAATCGACTCACATCGATTTTAAATGCCGCCGATGGATGGAAATTATAGCGTGCGCCTATAGTGTAGGTATTTGATTCTGCACGTTGAGAGAGTAGTACGAAGTTAGTAGCATCTCGCAGCAGCGGCGCATTTGGATCACTCGGGTTAGTCGACACATTGATAGGGCCGTTAGGTGTTTGGATCTGTGCGGGTATCGTGTTCAACTCGGAACTGTCATTTTCGTCGTCGTTGTTTTCATAGGTAAAATGTACTGTCCAGTCATCGATGCGATAGCCGACGGAAGCATAATATTGACGCTGTTTTGCTAGGAAGCTATCTTCGATTTCCCACTCGGTGTATTCAGCATCGAACAGGAAGTTGTCATAATCTACACCAAAACCGATAGCAGCAAAGTAAGAATCGTCTTCTTCGATTGCCAAATCTTGAGCCTGATCACTAAAACCGTAGCTTTCAATACCGGCTAAAAGGTTGTTAATTTGGTCGCTGTTACTCAGATCAATCGAAACTTCACTGATGATATAAGCTGCACGGGCGGTGAACCAGTCTCTCGATAATGTCCAGTTAAAACCTACAGCGTCCTTAATTTCAACACGGTCGCTATCAGTAACTGCTGCCATATCATCATCAACAGCGCCATACATAAGTTGGAGGCTGCTTTCCCAATCGCCAATGTTACTATTATATAAATAACTTAGCCCTTCATAAGTGGAAAAGTTGAGGTTATACACTGACTGTGGTGGGCGGACCCAACGGTATGCATAACCCACATCTAGGAAATCGGAATAGCGGTAAAAGGGAATGCGCATTTTTCCGGCGCTAAGCTGTGAATTATCAGATAGCTCATAAGTAAGATAGGCCCATTCAAATTCAGCATCAAAATCGTTTTCTCCGCGAGCAATAATTTGTGCGGTTGCGCTCAAGCGTTCTTGTAAATCTGCCGATACTTGCAAGGCAAATTTACTTTCCTGCTTCATGTCAAAGTCGTTTTCATAACCATAGAGGGTATCGTCATCATCCAGAGTTTGACCACCGACAATAGAGGCAAAGCCATTAATTCTTACCTCAGCAAAACTGGGTGAACTCATAAGCGCGGCTGCGACGGACAAGCCTAGCAATGATTTTTTCATGTTGATTTTCCTAGTGTTTTGTAACAGATCAATTTTATCATAGAACACATAATGCGAATAGCAAGATACGCCCTTAGTGCTTAGCAGAGCAGTAATAATCTTGCACAACTTAAACAAGTAAAAAAAGTGTCCACAGCGGACGCTTTTATTGTCCGCGGACACCATGTACATCTCAATGATTTTGATAAAAATCAATATAAAACAATGGGTTAAATGTTCTTTTTAAGTTGGCATGGTTTTCGTAACCCTGTACACATACGTACTAAGGGAAGTTGTTATGCTATTAACTTTATTTGTTTTTTTTACCTCTCCATTATTGGTGCTTGCGGCGGCACTTATCAGCACCTGGTTACACAGTAACTGCCTGTTGGTCGGGGAGACGCAGTCATGATCCGCGATACCCAAGCACAGGACACTGTTGTGAAAGAGCGCCAGCGCTCATACAAACCCTTGTTGATTGGTCTTATCAGCGTATTAGTCATCGCCGCAGCGCTCTATACCTTTGCTAGTCCCCAGTCTAATACCAGCCACTCCATTGCCCGTGAGAGTGTCAAAATTGCCACCGTCGAGCGGGGCAACCTGGTTCGCGATATCGCTACCACAGGGTTTATCGTCGCGGCCAATGCCCCGCAAGTATATAGCCCAACGCAGGGCTATGTGGAACTGCTGGTCAACCCCGGCGATACCATTGCCGTGGGGCAGGTCGTGGCGCGAGTTAAAAGCCCCGAGCTGGCCAACAACTTAAAACAACAGCAGTCTGAGCTTCAGCGTTTAGAAGATGAGCTTTCGCGCAAAGAATTACAGGTGCGCCGCGATAAACTCGCACTTATGCGCACGCTGGATATGGCCAAAGTGACTTTAGATGCGGCTAAACGTGAGCATCGTCGAGCGCTTATCTCTATTAAAGACAATCTTATCAGCCAAATTGATATGGAACAGGCACAAGATGAATTAGCGCGTGCCAAACTAGCCTATAAACATGCTCAGCAAGAAGTACAAATTGGCGAAGACACCTTAGCATTCGAATTAAAGTCAGCACACAGCGATGTCACCAGGCAGCAGCTTGTTGTTGATGACATCAGTCGTAAAGTGCGCGAATTAGCGATTGTTGCGCCGGTCAGCGGGGTGGTGGGTAACCACTTTGTTCAACAGCAAGCAGCTGTGGCTCCGAGCCAGGCACTGATGACGTTGGTTGATTTAAGCGCTTTTGAGGCCGAATTACAGGTACCTGAAAGCTATGCCAATGAGCTTGGCTTAGGCCTTGAGGTCGAACTCAGTATTGGCTCTGAGCAGCTGGTGGGGGAGCTGGTGTCTATCTCTCCTGAAGTGAAAGATCGCCAAGTGAGCGCCCGAGTGCGTTTTACCCAGCGTGAGGGCTTGCGCATTCGTCAAAACCAACGGATTTCGGCACGCATTCTTCTAGAAAACCGTGAAGATGTATTGATGGTGCGCCGTGGGGCATTTATGAATCAAGGCGGCTTTGTGGCCTATCGCGTCAATGGCGACGTGGCTGAACGAATTCAAATTCAAACAGGGGCGAGTAGTATGGCGGCGGTCGAGCTCACCGCAGGGGCACAGCAAGGCGATGAACTCGTGGTGTCCAGTTACGATGTATTTAACCAAGCGCAACGTGTATTGCTGCGTTAAGCGCTTATATAAAAGGATATAAAAATGATTAGAATGAATAATATCAACAAGGTATACCAAACGGATATGGTGCAAACCCACGCCCTACGGGATTTCAACCTTAATGTTGAGCAGGGTGAATTTATCGCTGTCACTGGGCCGAGCGGCAGCGGTAAAACCACGTTTTTAAACATTGCCGGGATGTTAGAGCCATTCTCTAGCGGTCAGTATCAGCTCGACGGTGTGGATGTGGGTGGTTTGAACGACAATCAACGAGCTGATTTACGAAACCAAAAAATTGGCTTTATTTTCCAAGGATTTAACCTTATCCCAGATTTGAACTTGTATGAAAATGTGGAAGTGCCATTGCGATATCGCGGTATCAAAGCCGCAGAGCGTAAAAAGCGCATTGAGCGATGTCTTGAGCTGGTAGGCCTCGGTGCTCGCGCCAAACACCTGCCACAACAGCTCTCTGGGGGACAACAACAGCGTGTCGCGATCGCTCGGGCGTTGGCCGGCGAACCGCGCTTTCTACTTGCCGATGAACCAACCGGAAACCTCGATAGTTTAATGGCGCGTCAGGTCATGGAAATTCTTGAAGATATTAACCGTGAAGGGGCGACCATTGTTATGGTTACTCATGATCCGGAGTTGGCACGCCGAGCGCCGCGTAATATTCAGGTCGTCGATGGCCAACTTGCTGATTTTAGTCTGTATCAAGGCCGACCTAATAGCGCAAGCAGTGCCGGCGATATTGCTCAACAGGCTGTAGGGGGCTAATGATGTTTTGGCACTATATTGATTTAAGTTGGCGTTCGCTCAAGCGTACCCCCATGGTGAGCACCTTGATGGTGTTGGCTATCGCCATTGGCATCGGTGTAACGATGACGACTTTATCGGTGTATCACATGATGAGCGCCGACCCTATTCCGGCAAAAAGTAAACAACTGTTTGCCGTGCAATTGCAGTCTATGGACGATGGCGACGGCTGGTGGACCAGCGATGATTTGCCTTATCAACTGTCTTTCCCAGATGCAGAAAATCTATACCAAGACCGTGCAGCGAAAGCGCAAGCGCCAATGTTGCGCACAGGTTTTGCCGTACACCTTGGAGATGCGCGTACCAAGCCACAACTGATGGGGGCAAGAGCGACGAGTCGCGACTTTTTCAGCATGTTTAACGCCCAGTTTGTGCATGGTGGAGCATGGCGCGAGCAGGCGGACAAAGACGCAATGAAACAGGTGGTCATTGAGCGTAGCTTGAGCGAAGAACTTTACGGCCAGCAAAGTCCAGTGGGAAAAACCTTATACCTCGACAATCATGTGTTTGAAGTGGTGGGGGTCGTTGCGCCAATCACCCGTCATATCAAATTTTACGATTTGAATAATGGCGCGTTTCGCAAGCCAGAACGCATTTTTGTGCCGTTCTCTTTAATTCGTGAGCTGGAATTGCCCTCATGGGGGAACTCCAACGGTTGGAAACGCGAAGAGATCAAAAGCTATCAAGATAAATTGAATTCGGAGATTTATTGGCTGCAATATTGGGTCGAGCTCGATAATGATGAGCAAAAGCAGCAATACAGCGACTATTTGCGCAATTATATCGACCAGCAAAAGCAACTGGGGCGGTTCACGCGAGAGCATCCGAAGTTTTCCTTGCGCGATGTTAATCAGTGGATGACGTACAACAAGGTCGTCAGCGAAGACAATAAAATTTTAGTGTTATTAAGCTTTATGTTCTTGGCTGTTTGCTTGGCGAATATCCTCGGTCTACTGCTCGCTAAGTTTATGCGTAGGGCACCGGAAGTGGGTGTGCGCCGAGCCTTGGGGGCGAGCAAAACACAAGTATTTATGCAGCATTTGGTCGAGGTTGCCTTGCTTGGCAGCTTAGGCGGTGTGCTCGGTATTTTTCTGGCACAGTTGAGCCTCTGGGGCGTGCGAGAAAGTTACAGCGCCTACAGTGACTTGGCTACCATGGACGCGTTCATGCTTATCAGTGCGCCAGTCATTGCCATTATCGCGTGTGTCGTCGCTGGCTTGTTACCGGCTTGGCAGGTGTGTCGAACCAACCCCGCTTATTATCTGAAAACGCAGTAGGAGCTAGAGCATGTCAGAATTAAAACCCATGATAAACGCATTACTGCGCTCAAAAATTGGTGCTGTGTTACTACTGGTACAGGTAGCCATCACCTTGGCTATCGTCAGTAACGCGGCGTTTATGATAAGCGACCGTCTCGCCTATTTGAATCAACCTACTGGCTATGACGAGTCGGCTATTTTTAGTTTTCGAGTGAATAACTTTGACCCTGATATCAACCTGGTTCAGCAATACGCCTTGGATGAACAGGCGATCCGCTCTGTTGATGGTGTGGTTGATGTGGCGATGACTAACTGGGTGCCACTGTCCGGCAGTGGTGACTCGAGCAGTATGCACACTTCGCCACCGCCAGAGATGGGCCGTGGTGTGCGTGCAGCGTATCAGCTTACCAGCGACAGCGCCCTTAATACCCTAGGTGCCACCTTGATTGCTGGGCGTAACTTCCGTGCTGATGAAGTTGTGCACAGTGATAATCGCGACAATTTGCCAACCACAGCCATTGTCACCAAAGATTTGGCCGAGGAGATGTTTCCCGATGAGTCAGCGCTTGGGAAAACCGTTTATCAAGGGCAAGGCGCACTGAAAATAATCGGGGTTATCGATACCATTAAAGGCCCTTGGCTTGATGATAGTCGCCCGGCCAATGTGATCTTCTTCCCGTTTAATTATGCCGACTCGCGAGCTGAGTTCATTGTTCGCACCGAGCCCTATAAGCGTGCACAGATAATGGCACAAATCGAAGAGCTGTTACTTAACAACGAATCTCAGCGCGTGATCTATCGTATTGAGGGATTAGATGAAAGCAAAGCCGCTTATATGGCACGTGATAGGCTGGTCATGCGTATGCTGATCGTGTTAATTGTGGTCTTAGTACTGGTTACTGCGCTAGGTATTTTTGGCTTGACGCTGTTTAATATCTCCAAACGCACTAAACAAATCGGTACGCGTCGCGCCTTAGGTGCAAGACGTTCGGCCATTGTTCGTTACTTCTTGGTCGAGAATGCATTGGTTGCCAGTGTCGGTATTGTTCTTGGAGCGGGTCTGGCCATGTTATTAGGGCAGCAGCTTATGACGGTCTTTTCTCTGCCTAGTCTATCGTGGACTTTTGTCTTGGCGAGTGCCACTTTTATGCTCATAATGAGTTTGATTGCCGCTTGGGCGCCGGCTCAGCGAGCCGCCAATATCGAACCCAGCATCGCTACACGGTCTATATAATTACAATAACAAGCGGCGCCGATAGGTGCGCCGCCACATTATGGATAATATGAAAAAGATACTCATCGTTGACGATAACACCGCAGTGTTGGAAGCATTGTCGCTGCTACTGGAGATTCATGGTTATCATCCCGTGGTCTGTGAAACGCCCACCGAGGCGCTGCATATCGTTCGCTATCAACGCATTGCTTTAGTTTTACAGGATATGAACTTCAGTGCCGACACCACCTCAGGTGAGGAGGGCAGAGCGCTGTTTTATCAGTTACGAGAAATCAACCCACACCTTCCGGTGGTCTTGATCACCGCTTGGACCGAGCTCAGTACCGCAGTGGAATTAGTCAAAGCCGGCGCAGCCGACTACATTGGTAAGCCTTGGGATGACCAAAAGCTGTTAACGACCATCGAAAACCTTGTCGCGCTGGGCGAAGCCGCCAGTGAGAATGCAACCTTTAAACGCCAAGCCCAAGAGCGCAGCCAAGCTCATGCTGGCGCTGATTTAGCCGGGTTGGTATTTGCCAGTGCTGCAATGCAGCGGGTTGTGGATATGGCGTTGCAGGTGGCCCATGCTGATGTGCCTGTGCTTATCACGGGAGCGAATGGCAGTGGTAAAGAAGGCATCGCTGAGATTGTGCACCGTAACTCTGTACTCAAAGCACAGCCCTTTATTAAAGTGAATGCCGGGGCACTGCCTAGCGACTTAATTGAAGCAGAATTATTTGGCGCTGAAGCCGGCGCATTTACCGGAGCCAAAACCACACGCATAGGACGCTTTGAAGCCGCTGATGGGGGCACCTTGTTCCTTGATGAAATAGGTAACCTATCACTCGATGGGCAAATGAAATTGTTGCGTGTGCTGCAAAGTGGTGAATTTGAACGCGTTGGCTCCACGCAAACCCGTAAGGTCTCGGTGCGGGTGATCTCTGCGACCAATGCAGACCTGCGCAGTGATATTCAACAAGGGCGTTTTCGCGAAGACTTATATTATCGCCTCAATGTCATTGAATTAGCGGTGCCACCTTTGTGCCAACGCCAAGATGATATCCCAGCTTTAATTGCGCACTTTTTGCCAGGACGAGAGCTGAGTCCTCATGCCGAGCAGGCGCTGCGTCATCATAGTTGGCCAGGAAACGTACGCGAGTTGGAAAACGCCTGTAAGCGTATAGCGGTGCTTAAGCCGCAAGGTGAATTACAGGCAGATGATTTTGCTTTGCAAAGTGCTGAGCAAGCACAGGTGCAAAAACATGAGCCCTCGAAGCAGGACATTGAACACTCTATGCGTCTACATCAAGGGGTGGTGGCCAAAGTGGCACGGGATTTTGGTTTATCGCGACAAGCGCTGTATCGGCGTATGCAGAAATTCGGTATTGAATACTAATGGCCTTGTTAACTTCACCCACTAGTCGCCTTACTTGGCAGCTGAGCTCATGGCTGAGCTTGTTTGTTTGTGCGCCGGTTGTAGCTGGGGTATTGCTAGGGTTGTTATCGGTGTTGCAGGCGTTGCTCTTAGCCGTCGTGCTTGGCGCGCTGCAAGCCATGTTTATACATTATGTGGTCACACCCAGAGTGAAAGGGCTCCAGGCTATAGAGTCAGGGCTGTTGAATTTTAAGGATGGAGATTTTTCCACCTCTTTGGCTTATAACAAAAATGATGAGCTGGGCGATTTGTGTCGGCTTTACAATGAAACCGCGAGCAAATTACATCAGGAACGGCAATGGATATACCAACGAGAATTGATGCTCGATAAGGTTCTGCATAGCTCGCCGCAAGCGCTGTTATTAGTGAATGACAAACAGCAGGTGGTGTACAGTAACCACAGTGCTAGGAGCTTATTGTTTGCCGATTTACGCGTTGAGGGTGAGCAATTATCGGTATTGTTTGCGCGCATGCCAAACGGGTTAGCGCAAGCTTTGCAGGCAGGGAAAGAGGGCTTATTTAGTGTTGAGCAGCAACATGAGCAGCGGCAAACATGGCACTTAGCCACCGGACACTTCTTGCTCAACAATCAAGCTCATACCTTGTATATACTCAAGCCCATGACACGGGAGATCTCACGCCAAGAAGTGCAGGTGTGGAAAAAGGTGATCCGAGTAATTAGCCACGAACTCAATAACTCCCTCGCGCCGGTATCATCCATGTTGCACTCTGGGCAGTTGTTGGCACAAGGCATTGAAGACACCCGTTTAGCGCGGGTATTTACGACGATTGACGAACGAATCGGTAAACTCAGTGAGTTTGTTCAAGGGTATGGGCGGTTCGCTAAATTACCACAACCGCAAATGAAATATTTCAGCTGGGACAATATGATGCAAGGGCTTACGCAGCAATGGGCTTTTACACTGCTTGGGGAATTGCCAGAGCAGGGCTATGGCGATGATACTCAGCTTGAGCAATTGCTTATTAACCTGCTCAAAAATGCCCATGAATCAGGCTCTCCAGAGGCAGATATCAGTGTTGAGGTGAATTGTAGCGAGGCGCAGCAGGAAATACTGGTTCGCGATCGCGGTAAAGGCATGTCAGAAGCCGTGATGGCCAGTGCGTTGGTGCCCTTTTACTCCACTAAAAGTTCGGGGTCAGGGCTAGGCTTAGCGCTGTGTCGTGAAATTTGCGAGGCGCATCATGGTGACATCAGTTTACACAATCGCCACCACGGTGGCTTAGTAGTGCGTGTGCACCTGCCCCTTGCTTAGTCGGTTGTGCCAGGCAAAAACAAAAGCGAACGTTAAATTAGCATGAGTAACACTTTATACATCACCGGCGCTGGGGTTAGCGCCGCCAGCGGTATTCCCACCTTTCGTGGTGAGGATGGGTTCTGGCGCATCGGCAGCGCACACTACACGCCTATGGAAATGGCAACTCGGGCCATGTACCAACATAATCCCAAGGAGTTTTTAGCCTGGTATTATCATCGTTTTGCTACGTACCGCCATCATGGCCCGAATGATGTGCATCACTGGCTCAGCGATAAAAATTTGATCACCCAAAATATAGATGGCTTAGATGCCAAGGCGGGGAACAACAATTATATCGCTATTCACGGGCGCTTAGATTTAATGACCGAATTTCATAACCAAGGAGAGGCGGTGACGACACACCCAGCGCCTTGGGAGAGCATTGATGAGGGGAACCTCCATGCTTCGTTGCTGGCGGCCTTTGCCATTGACGGTGAAAAGCCCCAGCTATACCACTCTTACAAACCTTTGGTCCTGCTCTTTGATGAGTATTACACCGATCTATATGGTATTACCGAGGCTCAGCAACGCATGCTATCAGCGGATAAAATCGTGTTTATTGGTACCTCGTTCAGCGTCAATATTACGCAAATGGCATTGGAGATTGCTCGAAGCAGAGGCATTGATGTTGAGGTTGTTGACCCTGAACCGGTGCAAGTAGCACACGCACCGGTGACTTATCACCGCATGACGGCGTTGGAATATGTGCAACGTATGGGTTAGCAGGTAATAAAAAAGCGCCCAACTGGGCGCTTTTAGTTAACGACTAGGAGTTAGTTGCTAATTTCGAAAATAACGCTTTGTTCTTGTTCGAGAAACCCGAATGTCATGAGCGCATCACCGCTGACATCCGGCTTTGCAGTGACATTCAAATACACTTCGTCACTTGCGCGCTTATTTAAGGTAGCAGTGACTAAGCTGTTATTGATAATCCACGTACTGGCATCAGTGACGTTAATGTTGTCGCTAAAGCCAGTGTAATCCGCATACACACGTATTTCGGTGCTTTCACCTGCATTTAAGCTGATAGTTTCGCTATTGTCGTTAATAAAAATAGCAGATAACTCACCTTCTTGCGCGGAGGTGACTGACAGGCTGATGGAGTCTTGTACAGAGTCTGAGCAGCTCGCATACACCAATCCATCCCCTTTTTCTGTTGCCAATACGGCGCCACTGAATCTTGGGTTTGTTTCGATATAGGCGATAGCGTTGTTATTTTCAGCCCAGTTCACACCTGGCGTAACATCAACACTTTGCTCGTTAAGTGTGCCACGCACTTGCAAGGTTTCGCGCTCACCTAAATCAAGGTCTAAAGACTCATAGCTCTGCTCGTCGCTATCGACAAAACGAATGCTGGTGATTTGTGTTGGCGCGGTTGTGAAACTGAGTTGGTTACTGTTTGCTTGTGCGTAGGAGGCGCGTACTTGGAGATCATCACCACTGCTATCTGAGGTATATAAAACACCAAAATCATTGATGTAAGCCGTGGCGCTGCCTGCCACTTCCCAGGTCAGCTTGTTGTTATCCACGGTGCCTTGATACCCATCATCATAGGTGACGGCGGTGGTAATTGTGTTTGGTTGACAGGCATAAGCACGGGCACTGTTTGCGCTCAAGGTCAGGCTCGCTACTTGAATGTCTTTAATAGATACTTCGATGCTTTCACTAACGTCATTGATGGTTGTCGCAGTGAAGGTGACTAGGCCTTGTTCAGTGTCACTTTGAGCTTTAGCGGTGATTTTACCCTGGTCATTAATGCTCGCAAAATCAGGGTGTGAGGATTGCCATGTCACCTCTTTGGTAATGTCGCGAGAGTCGCCTTTTGAGTCCACCCCAGTGGCCTTGAGTTGCAGCTCATCACCAGGCTCAATACGAATGCCACCGCCAGTAATGGAAATGCTTTCAATAAGTTCACCAGATTGTCTTTGGCGCTCTTTCTCGAATGCGGTGTTAATGCTGTTGGCATTGTCATTGTCACTGCAGCCACTGAGCATGCCTAAACTTAAAAGCAGGCTGCTTGCCAATAGAGTTTTATTCATTGCTTTATCCTTAAAAAACATAACTCAGGCCAACGCCCCACGCGTCAATGAGGATATCGTCTTTGTTATAACGCTGCTGGTAATCGGCATTAATACGAAAATTATAGGGAAGGTCATAATTTACTCTGCCTCCCCAAGCAAAGCCTGAGAATTCTTCTAAGCCATCATAGACACTGGGCTTGCCACTGAAGAGCACTTCGGTACGCGCATAACCTAAGGCTAAATCGACGCTAAAACCATCGTAGTTCGGTGAGCGAAAGCGAAAAAATGCGCTGTAATTTTGGTCGATGTCCGTGGTGACACCTAGAAGATCGTCGTCGCTGCTACTTACTCCGCTTTGAAGCTCAAGGAAAATACCATTGTAAAGTTCAGCACCTAGCTTAATATTGTTCACTGTGGGGGAGGCGCTATTGCCATCAAAATCGGTGCTTAGTTGCAGATAATCTGCACCGATATAATATTCATTGGCGTGAGCGTAATTGCACGCGAGCGCCAAGCCTAAGCACAGCAGTTGCTTTTTCATTGTGTCTTCCTTCTCGAGATGATCCACAGCAGTGTATCAAAATTGTATCTAAAGTGGGTAACAAGATGTAACCTAAATTTCGCCAACAGGCTATGCTAGGAACGCAGCGCCCGTGGCATGATAGTGCGCCCTTTATACAAGGGGTTAAAAATGATAACTCACGCCTAAACCGTAGCTGTCGAGCTCAACTTCGTTACCTAAATCACGTGATGTGTAATCAAACGCAACATGCCAGTTAGGGTTCACGGCGTAGTCAATGCGTGCAGAATAGGCAAAGCCATCGTCAGAGATACTTTGGTTAAGTGCTTGATTAGTTAAATCTACTTCGGTGTGGGCATAGCCTAATCCTAAATCAAAGGCAAAACCACGATGGCGAGGGGTGAGTAAACGCACAAACAATGCGCGGTTAGCGCTTAACTCATAAGTGGTACCCTCAACCATGTCATCATTGTCGTAGACACCCAGCTGTGCCTCCAACGCAATTTGTTCAAAGATAAATACACCACCGCGTAAATTAACGTGGCTAAAATCTGCTTGTCCGGGCGTGCCGACAGTCTTTAGATCCATTAATTGATAATCGCTACCAAGATAAAAGTCCATTGGGTGTTCAAAAGGACGATTGTCGGCATGGGCATTCAGGCAGGTAGCGGCAAGCAAGGCACACAGGAGCTTATTCATAACATTATCCCTGTTGTAGTGAGCAAAAAATTGTATGCAAAATCCTAACTTAATGATTTAGCGAAGTAAATGGATGTACTCTATGGTGCTAACACAGCAAACAATAAAAAACCCAGCGCTAGGCTGGGTTTTGGTGCATCACAATGTTGAACTGTGGCTGTTATTGATTCGCTTCTAACTCTTCGCGTTTAGCGCGAATTTTTTCTTTCAGCTCTTCAATCTTTTCTTTTGTTTCTTCTGATAATTCACCGGCACCTTCTTTTGACTCTTCCCAAGCTTGCTGGGCTAGATCTTTAGAATCGGCAACTAGATTATCTAAATGTGTTTTACCTTCTTCACTGGCTACGGCAACAAGTGCTTGTGTTTCGTTAACAAGCTCATCAAGTTGCTCACCGAAAGACTCATCATGCAATTGCGCGCTAAGATCTTTAGCATCTGCAACAGCAGAGTCCCATGCTTGGCTGATCTCTTCTTTTGCTTCGACCGCACTGTCTTTCGCTTGCTCTTTTGCTTCATTAGCATCTTCACAAGCACTCAGTACCAAGGCACTGGCTAGAACAGTAATAACAGCTAATAATTGCTTCATTGTGTCTTCCTCTTTGACAAAACCTGGGCTCAGTATAGCGGTAAAAATATAAATAGAGCATGAATTTGCTACTTTTATCTGAGCAGTTGTGACCGTGCACCATTTCGAAGCAGCGCTGTGCACTGATGGCGCAATGACTGCACCGGATTATGCGAATAAAAATTTAAGGTACTGAACACGAAAAGAAAAATAGAGTTGGCACTAATTCTGCGGCGGTCTTTGCCAAGCAAGGGGTTGAGGAGCACCGACATGGGCATTAGTTACCTGAGCGTGATTGAACGCTATCAAGAGCATCATAGCGTCATCACCCCCTTACTCGATGCACTTATTCAGTCTTTGCAAGCCCACCCGCAGTGGCAAAACCAGCCACACCTTGCTTTTGCAAAGCTATGCCAACATTACCATTTTGCTGAGCTGTGTTATTTACTTGATAGCGACGCGGTGCAACTGAGTGCCAATATCGATAACAAAGGGAATACCCTGCACGGGCAGGGGTGTAGTCGAGCCTCTCGGCCTTACTTCACGGCGCAGCAGCAGGGCCAATTTACTCTCAGCGAACCATACATCTCTTTAGCCACCGGCAACCTATGTGTGTCGGTGATGGCCCCTTGCCAACAAGGTAGCGATAACAAAGGCTATGTCGTGGTTGATATTCACCTCGCTCAGCTGGTGGAGTATGTGATGGGGGACCGTTCTCGAAGCCGTTTTAGCGGCGTATTTAAAGCCGGCTACAGTGTCATTGTTATGAGCTTATTTACACTGGTATTAGTGCTTATGTACACCGTTAGCATGGAAATTTGGCACTTATTGCTGAGCCTAAATGGTGATAGTGACCCGCTGCAGCCTTTTGGCATTATTATCTTTATTACCTTAGCGTTATCCGTATTTGACTTAGGTAAAACCATCCTCGAGGAAGAAATTTTAATGCACAAAGATATCTTCCGTCACAGTTCTACGCGACGAACAATTACGCGATTTATTTCCACCATCCTTATTGCCATCTCCATTGAAGCGTTATTGACCATGTTCAAGGCTTCTTTGGGGCAGACAGAGTACACCACCGCCGCGCTGCTGATGATGCTGAGTGTGATGGGGTTGCTGATAGGGCTAGGCGTGTATGTTTATCTAGGTGCTAAGGCAGAGCTGCTGTTAATACAAGCTCAGCGAGCTAAAAAAGGCAGTTGAGGGCGTCTCTACTATACTTGTGGCAACGTTTACGCGGGCCTTGGGAGTGGTGAGCTATGTATGACAACTTAAAGAACCATCAGCACTATACGGTGATTCTTTACACCCCAGATAAAGACATCGATCAGCATGCGATTGATGTGCTTAGCAGACACTTTGACCATATTTTGGTTACCAGCGATAAGCAGCAATTACTGACTGCTGTGAGCCAATCTCCCGCTGTAGTTGTGTTTATGTCTTTTGAGCATTTTGCCGACGCGCTGCAGTTTTATTACACCCATTTAGAGCCAATGCAGCGCACGCCGCCCACCTTTAAGGTTGCCTACCTTATTGCTCGTAAAGACGAAGCGGACGCCTATAATGCGTTTGCCATCGACGCTATTGATGACTACGTGGTGGTGCGCCCGCTCTACGAGGTACATCGGCCGATATTAGTTGCAACCACCTTAATGCGCCAATTGGGTGTGATGGCAGCGTCAAAGCAAGCTAAAAAGGCCCATTTTAAACAGCTTCACCTGAACACTAAAGTAGAGCAGCAAATGCTTGAAGGGCTGCGACATAAAAAAGCGCTGAAAGAGGCATTTACTCACTCTATAAATGAATTACAAGCGCACATTGCGGATCAGTCCCAGCACTTGGGTGATGACGGTGAACAGGTTGATGTTAAAGAGGTAAAGGCACTGCTGTCGCAGCTATGCTCCAATGAGTTGCGGCCTACGCTGCTCCATTTACAGCAGCAAGCTTTAGATCTTCTGGAGCAATGCTTGCACAACAGCAGTCAGCAAAGCGGTGGCACTGTTGATACGTCGAAAGCCACAAACGAGTCAGTGCAGCCCTGTATCAAAGATGCGCAAGTCAATAATGTTTTACTGGTGGATCACGATGAGGTGTCGTTACAATTAAGCGCCCGCTGCTTAGCGCATTATCAGTGTCAGGTGGTTGAAGTACTTAATGGCCGCGAGGCACTGAAATTATTACAACAACACGCATTTGATTTAATCGTGCTGGACATTAACCTTGATGACTCCGATGGTATAAACATCGCATATCAAATTCAGCATAACCAAGGCACTAATCAGCAAACGCCCTTGATATTAATGGTCAAGCAGCTGTGCAGTGTAACCAAGCAGCGCGCAAAAGACGCGGGTTTTGAGGTACTTTTGGAAAAACCTTTGACCATGAAAAGCTTAGATTCAGCGCTTACTCAGCTGCAGCGCCGTCTAGCGCTAAAAGAATGAGCGCTTTTCAAATGATAATTAATGGTTGAATTTACACAACTGGTAATGTGATGTAGATAAGTTAGGCTTTGCTTAGCATTATTTTCGAGGATATGAGTCAGTGACTACTGATTTGTTACCATCGCTGGGGAGTATTTAACCCTACAGGCTAGTCTAGCGCCCATGTTCATCTTGCGCCACGCACATGCCGACAGTTGTTACCGAGGTTTGAATGTTATTAAGCTTGCTTTGGTAGTTCTAGCTTCTTTGGTCTATAAAAAAGGCTGGACTGATAACAGTTTGCGAGTATGTTTTCACAGTTTTAGTACGCCTTACTTTATCAACCCTGAGCAGGGGTTAGTGCCTGACTTTGCTGATCTTACGAGTCAACAACTGCGAGCGGGGGTCAAGGCTGTCGCGCTACCCAGAAAACATTTAGTTGAGATGTTAGCTTTGAGAGTTCAGCATTGTTCCTTTTGCGAGCCCGCGATTTTATTAAGGACTGCACTTTATAATCCCGTTGGTCACACGTGCTGTTTCATGACCGTTAAAAGTGAGTGCTCTTGCTCGGCTGAGCTTTGGCGAATATTTCGTCTTTGAGTGTCTAGCTGGCCTGAACCCCCAAGGTTATAGTGCTTGATTAAGTTACACTTTATTGATGGGTGCAGGTTAACTCGATCTTTAAACCGCGTTCAAGAATGCGGTTGAGTTTAGTTATCTGACTAGAAGCACATAGCCTGTTGAGAGCTATCAACGTCGGTTTGTAATTACACCACTGGCAACAGCAGTATTGGTATCAGTTTGTGGAAATATAATATTTATCATTGAGCTTGTATGGGATCTTACAATGTCCGTAAACGGTGGGGGAAATTTACATTGTGATACCTTTGATCTCTAAAATGAATTCACTAATATTTAACGAGGATATGAAAAGCTAGTAGTTTGCTCTATACTGTAAGATTTAACATCTGCACACTATTAGACTATATGATGTCATCAAGCAACAAGGTACTATCTAAATAAGCTAGAGAGTCTTTTTTAGGAAAAGTAGCAACTAAAATTGGAGCTTTAAAAGTGTTTCTTACTAGGTTTCATTTGGGCATTTTTACTTTTCTTTGGAGTTCTTTGAGGTGCCAGTTTAGCTTGTAATGTTGAAAATTTACCCGCACAACTAAGTTTTTATAGCGTATTTTTTTACAAAAATATATTTAAATTAATTAAGAAGGAACTTAAATAATGAAAAAGCGTGTACACCTCAGGAAATTTTCCCCCGACGAGCTCATTTTTAATGAAGATGAAACAATAACAATCTTGAAGTTTATTTTTAAAAAGGAACACACCACAATTGAACACCTTCAAATTACTGACCCTATCAGAGAGTTCGCTCAAGCACTATTAGTTGAAGCAGTGGATGCGTCCTACGCCCTAGGATTTGTCGATATCTTATTCCGTACGGTTTCTAAACCAAGCTCAGGTGCAAAAAAGGTCATTATAAAATTTGGTAGCAAAGCTCTAAAGCATTGGTTTAAGCATGCTACGGCAAATGATCTGATGTCTATCAAAATTTACGACCGTGTCGTTGATCAGCTTGCTGCGAATTTTGTTCGAGTTTTACAAATGCATGCTGCTGGAATAGCTAAATTAAATGACAACCACTTTGGTGTGCTCTTATTAAACGATATGAAAAGCGCAAAAAATAAAGTTGTCTGGGCATAGTAATGAAGAAAACAAGTTTACTTTCAATTCCCGCTATAGGCATCTTACTGTACTTTTTTGGAGCATTTTATTCACTATCTGAAAGCTCTGTTGAAGATGTTGTAATTTGCAGCACTAATAGCGATACACATCATATACCCTCAGGAGTATGTGAATATTACCTGTTCAACTATCGCTCCACAAATAAAGATATTGCAGAACTTGAGTTAAATAGTGGTTTGGCTTTCTTTTTTGGCATAGACGACAAAGAAAAGCGCAGTAAATATATTGTGCACTTCTTAGAGCATGGTGCATCTATTGATAAACATAGTCATATAGACGGCTTAACGCCCTTGCATGCTGCGATACTTTTGAATGAAGCAGATCTCGTAAAACTAATTATTGATCAGGGAGCAGATCTAAACCAAGTCGAGTTAAACAGCGAGTTAACCCCTTTAGACTTTTTGAAGAAAATTGAGAGCACCAACACAGCTATTGATCGATCTCAGGTAAGCAAAGTTTTACATGAAGCAATGGAAAAGCGTAATTCTAAAAGCTTAAAATAGTACTTATTAGCTCCCCGGAGGTTCGTCAATGGGGAGTTATGCATTACCTAGTTACTGCTGTTACAAGTTTGGATCTAGCAACCATAAAAGCTTGGTATTAGGAAGCCAACTCAAAAACACTTTTATTTTATTCTATATCTAACCCTAATGTTTTTGAGTCGGCGCCAAAAGTAAAATGTTGGTGCCGGCACTTCATTCATTTTCATTAGTATCACTAAAGCAATCAACGTAGTCGGGTAGTCGGGTAGCCTTATCAATTGCTAGACGATAAGAGAGTCGATAAGTAACGTCCTGTACAGTAGGGATTAAAGTGCCTGTTACTTCTAGCCAATTGCCACTGCAATTATCCATGAAATTGATGTTGTTCGTCGGCTCTACCAGTAACACTGAGATGGCTGACTCGGTGTCGTTTATCCTTTCGTGCGCAGGAGATAGGAATAAATAGGGCTGACCTATCTGTGAATAAAAGCCTTTTAAGCTAATACGTTTTCGTGAAAACTTCTGTGGGTTAGCGATAACTTCAGTCACCGATGTGGTATCGAAGTGTGCTTGTACTTGCTTGTCAACGGCTATGGCTTGGCTAGCAAAGCCAGCTAGTGTTGAACTTACTAGTCTTACTAGTATAGGAGTGAGTATGTTCATGAAAGTCCTTTTAAATAGTAGCTTTCTTTCCAAAGAGGTTGAGAGTGTAACATTATCTGTGTAAGTGGCATTCTTAATCTGTTCAAAGGAAATACAGAATGCCAATATCAGACAAACTTATCGATCAGCTTCTAGAAGGTTGAGACTCCGCTGAAGACATCGAGTGAGTTACCGATACTTGGTTGCTGTCGATGGCAACATCAAGGTCCATGTTAGTCGGATCTGAAAGCAAATCTAGATTGTTGATGTCATCAATACATACCCAGCAGTTTCTCTGTTTCCGCTTCCCAATGTAAAGTGCATTATCAGCCAGCGTTACCAGATTTTTCCATGTCATACTTGCAATGCGTTTGGATTCGCCTGGATAGATTATTCCACCAACAGTGCAGCTGACATCAAGTGACGTGTCATGAGCGACTTCAAAAGGTTTGTGATTGATCGTTTTCACAATACGGTCAGCGAGCTGGTGAAAACATTCTATATTTGACACTCTTGAAGCCAGTAAGAACTCTTCACCACCCCACCTAACGAACATATCGGACTCTCGAACACTTTCTCGAATCCGCCGAGAAAATTCTTTTAGGACAACGTCGCCAATATCATGTCCGTAGTTATCATTAACCTTCTTAAAATGATCGATATCAAAGATATACACACCAAGGTAGCTATCTTCTTTTCCCTCGTTATCTCTTAAAACAAACTTCAAGTCTCGATCAATGTTTTGCTCAAAGAAACGCCGATTATTAAGCCCTGTCAACCCATCAACAAGGCTTAATTGAGCATACTGCTTGGCCAATAGTTTCTTCTGCCGTAACTGCAGCAGGACAAGTAAAAGAACAAGTAAAAATACAGCAACAATGGCTATAGTTAACTTGTTTTGACTCGCAGCCTTTTCTTCATTCGCAATTGCAAGTTGCTTCTCTCTCTCAATAACTTGATCCTTTAACCTAGACTCATGTTGCAACCTGTTGAGTTCGGATCTGGATGCTGACTTTACTGAATTTTGTTTTAATAAGGACTTAAGTGTATTTTGATATAGCGCATAGAACCTATCGTAGCCAAGTCGTTTTGCGTCAATAATTTCAGATTCGATGAGTCGAGAGTAAATATCCAATTGAACCTCTAAAGGAGTGTCTCTTCCCAACTGACTACATCGCTCAAGATTATAGTTCATATCGATCTTAGCTTTAATTATTTGCTGATAACAGAGCAAATAAGTTGAATCAGACAGCTGACTTTGGGGTGTTTCGTAGGACTCTTGCAGTAACTTCTTGGCTTCTACCGGTTCATTTAATTCTGTATGTGCGAGGCTTGAAAATACCAATACCGACTGCCGAATGTCGACAATATCAGGATCTACTTTTGCAAACCACTTTAACGCTTCTCGATAGTCAGGTTTGTGAAACATATAAGCAATGCCTAGATTAAAATAACCGTTAGCCAATGTCTGTTTCACGTATATTGTGTCGAGTGAATCGGATACACTTTTGCTCCTTAATTCATCAAGAGCACCTTGCACCAACTTGACACCCTTCTCAAAATATTCACCATCGCCATGCATAATATAAAGCTGTGATAAATTAAGAGTAATATCACTTCTCAGGTAGATATTCTCATCGCTAGCGAGCTCCATAGCCATCTCGTAACTTCTGAATGCCTGCTCAATATCCCCAAGACTAGATTGGATCCAAGCCATTGAACTGAGGGATTGCGCTGCGATACTTAGATTACCGAGATCAATGGCATCCGATAGCAGCAAAGTCAATTTATCTAGCTTAGACTCATCACTCTTCTTTATCGATGAAATACAATAAAATCGATAGTCTATGTCAGCTTTAATTGGCTTATTAGATTGGCAAACAGAAAGTATCAACTCATTGGAGCTGGTCCAGTCATATTGAAATGCGAGTTCTCTGGCTAAACGATATGTTTCGGCTGGGCTGTGAGTTTTGCCAAGCTCATTTTCCAGCCATGCGATCCTTTCATTATAATCGTATGACTCATACTTTTCAGGAAGTGGAGGAAGGTTTATTAGATCTTCAATGCCAAATCCTTCTTTAGAAAATAAGGTTGGTGATAACGCGCTAAGAAGAATTGCCGAAATCAGGCAGAGCAACTTACCAAAACTCATTTGTAACCCAAATCAAAATAGTTGACTGAATCGCCCCGAGTTCATCGGAGACCAGTTTGTTTAAGTCAGGCCACTTTACCTGACTCGCTTAAATTATCATAGCAGTCTATTTCATATTGAGCTGGTGAAATATACCCAATTGAAGATAATAGGCGTTGATTATTAAACCAATTAACCCACTCTAACGTGGCGTATTCAACAGCATCAACATTCTTCCACGGGCCATTTCTGCGAATAACCTCTGTTTTAAATAAGCCATTAATTGTTTCAGCCAATGCATTGTCATAAGAGTCACCCACACTGCCTAAAGACGCTTGAATTCCAGCTTCAGCAAGTTGCTCAGTGTATCGAATAGACAAATATTGACTCACTCTGTCGCTGTGGTGAATTAACCGCTCGGGCTTGCCACGGTGCCAAATTGCTTGCTCTAATGCATCAAGAATAAGTTCTGTGTGCATTGTCGTTGATACACGCCAATCTACAATGTATCGTGAAAAAGCATCTATCACGAAAGCGACATAAACAAAGCCACTCCATGTGGCAACATAGGTGATATCAGCGACCCAAAGTTGATTTGGCTGCTCAGCTGTAAATTGACGATTAACTAAATCCAGTGGCTTATCTTGTTGCTCGTCAGGTATCGTTGTCTTATGTGCTTTACCCCGACGAACACCTTGAATTCCCATAATTCTCATCAATCGCTCGACTGTACAACGGGCGACTTGATGATCGTCAAGCTGTAGCTGTTTCCATATTTTTCTTGCACCATAAACTGACATATTATCCTCCCACACTTCGCGAATGAGTATCATCAGCTCAGCATCACGTTTTTGCGGTTAGACAGTCGCCCAGGCTCTCTTTGTATCTGTTTATGAGAATAATACGTTGATGGTGCAATCGGCAATTCCTTGCAAATTGACTCGACACCGTAATGCTCTCGGCAAGCATCAATAAAATCCACTATCACTTCTGTTTGCGGTCGAGTTCCGCTTGGGCGAAAAAAGCGGCAGCTTGCCTCAGAATATCATTCGCTCGCTTGAGCTCTTTATTCTCGCGTTCTAAGGCGGCAAGTCGTTCTTCAGTTGATTAAGTGTTAGAAGCGGATTTAGACGGTTGAGCTTGAGATTTCTTAACCCATGCTCTAAGTGTTTCTGGTGTACATCCCAGTTTATCTGAAATCGATACGAGCGCAGCCCAAAGTGATGGGTATTCATGCTGTTGTGTGGTAACAAGCCTAATTGCACGTTCACGAAATTCTGATGTATAGCGATTTGATTTTTTCATAGTTCCAGTTTCTCAAGTTATTGAGCCTCTGGCAAACTCGGGGCGATTCAGTGATCCCACCCTGGGCATTTCTCAAGGCCCTAATTGGGGCTAAATAACAATTGCTTTCTATTCAGAATGAAAGTCTTAGAGAGGATTGATTGTTACTTTGGGTAATGCACCATAAATTAGTATACAAATAATGCACGGTTAAATTTCAAAGAAAATACTGTTTAAATAATATTTATCGTGTTTAAATTAAGATTAAACAATTAAATAAATTAAGGGGTTAGTTTATTTCATTAAATTCGATACCATTTAATTTTCTTTGGGTAACTAATTTCTTAAATTCTTCACCGCAAAATAGCCCTATCCCATTTAACAGCTTAGATTTAAATAGTAATTTGCTGTTTATATCTGAATCAATAAATGCAAAGCTTTTATATCCACTTCTTACTCCTTTAGAGTAGTCCTCAATACATTTATCTAGATCTTCTTGGCCAAAAACACGCAAGTTAAAAAGTATCATTTCACAGCCATTTACGTTTATTTTTAGGAACTCACCATACTCATTTAAAAGCTGGTATAAATATTCATAGGCTTTCTTAGATAATAATAAAAACCCACCTTGTATATAAATATCAACTTTTTCATAATCATTAGACAGCGGCTTTATAGGCATAACATCCGGCCATATATTTTCA
Source organism: Pseudoalteromonas sp. CO325X (assembly GCF_004208955.1). Classification (NCBI taxonomy): domain Bacteria; kingdom Pseudomonadati; phylum Pseudomonadota; class Gammaproteobacteria; order Alteromonadales; family Pseudoalteromonadaceae; genus Pseudoalteromonas; species Pseudoalteromonas sp. CO325X. The sequence goes on along the minus strand of NZ_SGPG01000021.1, from coordinate 75,464 downwards.
ATTGAGTCATTATTGGCATGTAAATCAAAAATTTTAACCATAAACTCTGCTTCAGAAGTGTCCACGTATTTTTTTAGTGATTGATATAATGAGTAAGGGTCAAAATCTAGTATATCCCCTTGGTCATTCTTACAGTTAATTCTATATACTTTCATGAGCATTATCCTAAAGTGGGGAAATTACCATCCTTAATTAAAATTTTGGCAATTCTTAGCTCGTTTATAAATAAGCTTTTATCATCTCTAAGCGCCTTACGGCCTAAATTGTCACCAAGCCAAGTTTCATATTTTTTGGTGTGTATAGTCTTGTGAGCAGGAGCATCCGGTGTGCCCCAGTCATACTGTTTATTATTAGGATTATTAAAAAGCCAAACGCCATTTTTAGCATCATTAATGCCTATTCCATTAAAATGTAAGTTAAGTCTTGCCCTCATCACTGCAGCTTGATCCCAACGTCCTTTGCAACAAATTATATGGTGTGCCTCATGGTTTACTGAGGGCTTCATCTCTCCAGCTGCTCTTAGGTTTTTTTGAAGAACTTTTGTAGGGCGATACTTTTCTTCCATTTTTTGCTCAATACTTGAACTTTCACTATTGGTTCTATAAGACGCTAAAATAGCCCGAGCCTCTGCTGGCCTTAAAATTCTTTCTCTTTCTTTGTTTAAGTGAGCCATATCTTTCGCCATAGCTTTTTTTGTTTCCGCAGAATTGGGGCTATTTTTTAAAAGCTTTTGATAGTGTTTCCTTGCTAGTAATTCAAAATTGTAAAGTTGTAACTCTGCTGGGGAGTTTGGTTTTATCATTTATAATGTTGATTGTTATAGCTTTATTGAAGTTGAATGTTGATATTTAGTACGTTTCTAAGTACATCAAAGTGGTACCTAAATTAACTTTGAACCGCCGTCTGAAATATCTATATCTGCATATTAAAACAGCGTACCGCAGTCAGTTTTAATAAATCCTAGATGTCATTCCTACCAGAAAAACGAAGTCCGTTGAATTTTTTTGATAGCGCGAATTCAACCCCGAAGTGCACCACTTGTTAAATTAGGCCGCATTGCGTAATTCATTGAACACAACGATAGGCTGCTTAAAGCCGAGACACTTTCTCGGTCTCGCTTACCGTGCGTAAATCAGTGCCTTTGCGAATATATTGACGTAGTAAGCCGTTGAAATTCTCGTTCAGTCCTCGCTCCCACGATGAATATGGGTTGGCGAAGTAAATATCCGCTTTCAGCTTATCTGCAACCCGCTCGTGAGCACAGAACTCTGCACCGTTATCGGCAGTAATCGTGCTGACATGGCGGCGGTAACGCCATAGCATGCCAACCATCGCTCGCCCCACATCGGCCGCACTTTTTGCTGGCACTTTGCGTATCAGATACAGCTTACTTTTGCGCTCAACCAGGCTGACTATCGCTCCTGTTCCTTGCTTGCCTAATACTGTATCTGCTTCCCAGTCACCAAATCTTTCCTTCTTATCCACAATCGCTGGTCGGTGTTCAATACCAACTCGGTTTGGAATAATAACGCGCTTCGCTCGGCTGCCTTTGCGGTATTTACGGTGGCCGCGTCGCAATTGTTTATACAGTTCGCCACCGCCCAATTTGTCACGCCGCACAAAGCCATAAATCCATTCATGGCTGACGGGGTTTCCAACGATTTTACTGACCCCCGCAATTTGCTCTGGACTCCATTTGTGGTTCAACCCGAACTCGACGAGAGATACAGTCACAGCGGATACGCGGTATTTCGCGGCCAAGCACCTTCGTTTCACTGCCTTAACGTGCGCGATTTCGGGCAGGTAATGATTATGATGAAACGAGTTGCGCCTCACTTCACGGCTAATAGTACTGTGGCTAACGTTCAACCGCTTGCCAACCTCTCTGTAGCTAAAACCCTCGCGCAAGTAGGCTTCGATCTGATATCGTTGCCCTTCGATCAACTGCTTGTAACTCATGGTGATACTCTTTTTGTTTGGCGACATTAGAATACCACCAACAGGCAGTTGATCGTCTGTCACCCTTTAACCATGAGTGGTGCACTTATTATCTGAATTCGGGCTTTGAAACGCTATGGTGTTATTTGATGACGCTTTACAACTCAAAATATTCAGGTACAAACTTGGATGCATTAAAAATCTGAAATATACTGATTTATCAATGTGCTAATGATGCGGAAGCTACCGGCATCATTAGTTGACTTTGTCCAATAATGGAAGTTAAGAATATGAGCATGGAACAGGCTTTAGCTTGGTCAAGTAATCTAACCTATATCGTCATCTTTTTCATAATTTCAGCATTTTTAGTAGCCATATGGCAATGCAAAAAAGGTCGAGCTGGTGAATTTGTATCATACGCTCCGGCTTTACTCACTTCTCTTGGTATATTTGGTACTTTTGCTGGGATAGTAATAGGCCTAATGGCATTTGATGCCGCCAACATTGATGGCAGTATCGAAGGTCTTCTTAATGGTTTAAAAACTGCGTTTTTAACAAGCCTAGTCGGTATTTTACTCTCAATAATATTTAAGGTGTTGCAAACTTCTGGAGCTATTTCAAAACCAGATAGTGCTGAAACTATTACTGGGGCAACACCAGAAGATATATTAAGTGCCATTAACAACCAAAGACAATCAATCGATGCATTAGTAACTGCCATTGGTGGTGATAGTGATGGCTCAATTCTAAGTCAGTTGAAACTTCTTAGAGGTGATATCAATGACAATCAAAAGCTAACGATTAAATCCAGCCAAGAAACAGCTGAAACATTGAAAACAATAAATGAGCAATTAACGAATCAAAAAGAAGCTTTCACCACATTCTCAGATAAGCTTTGGATTAAAATGCAAGACTTTGCAGATATGCTTTCCAAGTCTGCTACTGAAACCGTCATCGAAGCACTAAAACAGGTAATTACCGATTTTAATAATAACCTAACGGAACAATTTGGTGAAAATTTCAAACAGCTTAATGAGGCTGTGAAAGAGTTAGTCACTTGGCAAGAAAATTACAAAGTTCAAATTTCAGAAATGACCGAGCAATATAAGCTTGGTGTTGCTTCTATTTCTGCCACTGAAGAGTCTGTAGCCAAAATTAGCTCTGAATCAAAAGTAATACCTGAATCCATGACTGATTTAAGAGATATCATGCAGGTTAACCAACATCAGTTAAATGAACTAGAAAGACATCTTGACGCATTTAAAGATATTAGAGACAGAGCAGTTGAAGCTGTACCCGAGATAAGAAAGCAAATTGATGAAACGGTCAAAACCATTGCGAACTCAGTAGAGTCTGCGAGCACGCACTATAAAGAGTTGCTAACAGAATCAGACAAATATATTCAATCTCACATATCTTCGTCGAATGAGTTACTGGAAAAGTTTGTGACTAATACCCAAAACGGTGTGGAGACTATTGGCGAGAAACTCGCTGACAGCGCAAGTAAAGTTGAAAAAGTAATTTCCGAAGGTGCTAATGAATTCACTGACAAGGTACATCAAACTAATGCAGGTCTTCAAACTACTGCTGATCATCTAACCAGCCAAACTGAAGTTATCAAGGATCACCTTAAAGATACAGTGGAGGACTTGAATGCTCACGTCCGTCAGATGATTCAAACATTAGTCGATGACTCTAAGGCTTTAGCTAATACTTTAACTGATGCGAACAAAGCTTTAATTACGGACACATCTTCGGTAAGAGATAATGTCACTCAAAGTATCGAAACAATGCAGAAACGATTAGAGACTTCACTCGAAGATGTATTTGCTTCGCAAACTCAACATATGACGAAAGTGTTCTCCAATATTGATGCCAGCTTGAAAGACCAAGTAGGCAAAACAGGTGAAGCGGTTGAGAAACAGTTAAGCATGATAGACCAGTCGATGCAGCAAGAGTTAAATCGTGTAATGAGTGAAATGGGTAAGGCACTTGGGCAAATTAGCAATCAGTTTGTTAAAGACTACTCAAGGCTCGTTAACCAAATGAATTCTGTTGTAGCTCAGGCGAGTTAATCTATGGCTGACACAAGCTCAATATTTGGTTCACCCCGCCAAAAAGAAGAGGGCGAGCACTGGTTAACTGTTTCTGATTTGATGGCTGGCTTAATGATGGTATTTTTATTTATAGCCATCGCATTTATGCGCCACGTATCAATAGAGCGGGACAAAATTAAAGATGTTGCAGTGGCTTACCAACAAAATCAGGTTGCAATCTTTGATGCTTTGAATGCAGAGTTTGAAAAAGATTTACCTAAGTGGGAAGCTTCTATAGACAAAGAAACCTTATCTTTTCAATTCGACTCACCAGAAGTGTTATTTGATAGCGGTGACAGTGCACTCAAAGATGAATTTAAAGATATCTTGGAAGCCTTCATTCCACGTTACTTAAAAGTATTAGATCAGTACCGAGAAAGTATTGATGAAGTACGGATTGAAGGTCACACATCATCTGAGTGGGGCTACGACACTCATCCGGATGATGCTTATTTCTTCAACATGACACTATCTCAGAATCGCACTAGGTCTGTGCTGAACTATTCATACCACCTGGAAAGCTTGTCAGAAAAACAAAGGGCTTGGGTGAAGTCGTCCTTTGCAGCTGTTGGTCTGGCATCATCCAGATTAAAACTAAATGATGATGGTTCAGAGAATAAACAAAAATCACGTCGAGTATCATTTCGAATTATTACCAATGCTGATATTCAAATCCGTAAGATTGTAGAAGGTTTATAAATGAAGCTTACAGTGGACCTCTCTCTTCTGCATCAAGCTGTCACAATAATGGGTGCGGAGATAATTGATTTTGAGCTTTCTAACGAACTAATACCAATTGAACCAATAGATAAACAACTAAGTGAAGGCTTAGAAGTTAACTTTGAGGATATTGAATTTGACACTGGCCTTGCTAGTTACCAAGGTAGGCAGGTTCTTCTTTATATCAAAGATCATAGTTACAACAACAAGATATATACAGTTCTTGAAGATGGCAGTAAAGGAAACAGGTTTCATGTCGCAGACTGTGAAATGCTCGAACGAATGAGACAAAAAGGTCGATTTGACCGTTATGTTGTTACAAATAAACTAGATGGTATGTTTCCGGTTTCTGGAACTGATAACAGAACGAATGAATTAGTTGAAGGCGAAACTGATTTAAGCGTGTGTCAATACTGTCTAGAAGCGACTAATTTCCAGAAGTTTGCGTCATTAAAAAGAGGAGCGCCTAGGCGAGAGTTTGTTCAAAACTTTAAGTTGGCGGACTTCTTCGACACATATAGTTCTTTTTTTAAGTTTATGCCTACTGGTGTTGCGAGTAATCAAACAAGTCACTACACAAAAGACTGGGAAACGGTTTCCAAGAGAATTCGTGAACAGTTTAATTATCAATGTCAGCAATGTGGATTGGATTTAGCCCAACATAAGCGTTTATTGCATGTCCACCATATAAACGGCGTAAAGTCTGATAATAGTGATAGTAACTTAACCCCGCTATGTTGCGATTGTCATCGTAAACAGCCAGATCACCAACACATGTTTATTAAACATGAAGAAACCAAGTTAATTTCACAGTTACGTAATGCTCAAGGATTAAATGTTAAAGAAAATTGGCAAGACGTATACGACTTAGCCGATCCGGGCATGCACGGTGTTATTGATTTATTAGAAAAGTATCATGTTTCTTTGCCTGAAGTAGGCGAAGAAATTCAGAATGAGAAGAATGAAGTTGTTGCCGAGTTAGAATTGGCTTGGCCGTTAAAAAAGGTCGGAATTGCCATTGATAAACCAGAAGCAATAGCAGCAACCAAGCTCGGTTGGAAAGTATACAGCATGCGTCATGCGCTAAGTCAGATAGACCAACTAGCAAGTAGTTTGAGATAAGAAATGAACATACAAACCAAAAATACAAAACCAACAAACTACACACCCGGTATGAGAATTGTTGTTCGCGATGCAGAATGGGTAGTGAGAAAGTCAGATCCCACAGTTGACGGGGGTTATCTTATTGAATGTGAAGGGATCTCCGAGCTTGTTCGTGGTAAAGAAGGGCGCTTTTTAACATCTATCGAGAATAATAAAGAGTTCTCCAATTCTTCGATTGAAATACTAGATCCGGCGACAACTAAATTGGTTGAAGATAAATCTCCCAATTACAAAGACAGCATGCTCTATATTGAAGCAATGCTACGCCAAAAAGTACCAACAGATGAGCATATATACTTTGGCCATAAAGCGGCCATGGATACCTTGCCATTCCAGCTTGATCCAACCATAACAGCACTTAAACAGCCTAGACAGCGTATATTAATTGCAGATGCTGTTGGTCTAGGTAAAACGCTGGAAGCTGGCATATTGATGTCAGAACTTATCCGTCGCGGTAAAGGAAAACGTATATTAGTATTGGCGGTTAAATCAATGTTGACTCAGTTCCAGAAGGAGATGTGGAGCCGATTTTCAATACCATTAACACGACTTGACTCAGCGGGTCTACAAAGAGTCCGTAATCGTATCCCAACGAATCACAATCCGTTTCATTTCTACGACAAGTCCATCATATCAATAGATACTCTAAAGCAAGATGTCGAATATCGCCATTATCTAGAACAAGCATATTGGGACATTATTGTGATCGATGAAGCCCACAATGTCGCAAGACGTGGCTCAAACTCACAGCGCAGTCGTTTAGCGTCATTATTATCTCAGCGGTCAGATACATTAATTATGTTATCTGCTACACCGCATGATGGAAAACCAGAAAGTTTTGCCAGTCTAATGAATATGCTGGATGCCACTGCTATTTCAAACGAAAAGGAATACGAGCACGACGATTTTAGCGATAAGGGATTAGTAGTTCGTCGTTTCAAGAAAGACGTAAAAGATCAAATAGCAAAAGATTTCCCAGAACGTGATATTCAAACGGTTAAATCCCAAGCTAGCGCCGTAGAAGAAGACGTTTATAGAGAATTAACGGCTCTAAAACTGAGTACTCTCGACAAAGGTAAAAAGGCCAGTCAGTTGTTAAGGGTCACGTTAGAAAAAACTCTCTTCTCTAGTCCCATGGCGTGTTTATCGACTGTAAACAATCGAATAAAGCGACTAGAAGCTAAAAATGACGCAGACTTTGAGGATGATCTTAATTCACTAAAATCTTTTGCTTTTGCATTAGAGCGAGTTACACCTGAGAATTTCAGTAAGTATCAACGTTTATTAAAACTTATTTCAGACAAGAAAGAAGGTTTTGGCTGGAAACCAAATAAAAAAGATGATCGCCTTGTAATCTTTACTGAAAGTATACCAACGCTTAATTTCTTGTATGACAACCTCCAGAAAGATTTAGGATTAAAAGAAGAGCAAATTGGCTTTTTAAAAGGCCAAGAAATGTCAGACACGGAGCTAATGCAAACAGTAGAGGAATTTGGCAAAGAGCAGTCGAAATTAAGGCTTTTAGTCTGTTCTGATGTCGCTTCAGAAGGAATCAACTTACATTACCTCAGCCATAAAATGATCCACTTCGATATCCCATGGTCGTTAATGGTATTTCAGCAACGTAATGGTCGTATTGATCGTTATGGTCAAACAAAGCAACCTCTCATTCGTTACCTAGTAACAACTAGCTTAAATGATGATGTCCGTGGTGACAGTCGCACCAGTGAAGTGTTAATTGAAAAGGATGAACAAGCACAGAAAAATATTGGCGATCCCTCTGAGTTTACTGGCAAATACGATCAGGAATCAGAAGAGGAAGCCGTGGCAGAAGTTATTGCCGCAAGCTTCACTTCCGGTGAAGACATCTTGGCAGATATCTTTGGTGATTTTGATGAGCCAGAAGAGAAGTCACAAGGCCCAATGGATGCATTTTTACCGGCAGAAATGCATGTGTCTGACAGTACAATTGAAACGAGAGAACTTGCATCACTCTTTGAGTCGGACATTAGCTTTGCAGAGCAAAGTCTGGATTATATAAAGCGTAAAGGCCAGCGATTAGAGTTTCATAAAACCAACTCGTCTACATTGTCATTAACCGTGAATAAAGAGCTTGAGCAAAGGTTAAAACAATTACCACCTGAAGTGTATCCAGAAGGCGATCAATTTGTCTTGACCAACGACATAGAGCAGATGGCGATTGAAATAGCCGAATCTAGAGGTCAGCAACATGCATGGCCTAGGAAAAACTATTTGTGGCAACTTCATCCTGTAATGGAGTGGCTAAACGATAAGGTCCTTTCCGCCTTTGGGCGTCATCACGCTCCACTTGTTCGTGTACCTCATAAAATGGTCAGTAATAAAACAGCGTTTATTCTTAATGCTATTTATCCAAACAGAAAGAGCCATCCATTAATCAACGACTGGGTGGTGGTTAACTTTACTAACGACCAGTTTGATAGCTTTGACAGTTTCGAGCAATTCGCTGATCAATTAAATCTTAAAAAAGACAAGTTATCCAATCCGGCTAAAACTGACAATACAGCAATGCAGCAAGCCTTGTTGAAAACAGCGATTGCTAAGGCATCTGAATATTTTCAAACGATGCGTAAAGAAAAAGAATCCAAAATTGACCATAAGTTGCAGAAACAAATTGATGCGCTCGAAGCCCTTAGAGATAAGCGAGTAAAGCAATTAGCATTCAGTTTTGAACAAACTGGCGGCATTCAACAAATCGTTGAAGATAAAAAGCAAAAAGAACAAAAGCGTATTGAGCAATTATTTGATGATTATATTCAATGGATTGAAGACACCATGACAACAGAAATCACACCTTATATTCAGTTAATAGCCGTATTCACAGGCAGTGAGGAGTAATAAGTCATGTCAAATTTAGTAGGTATTTACAACGAAAACGACTTTTACTCACACCATTATTTAACGTCTGTGTTTGAGTCTGATATTCGTGGTGTAATGGAACAATGGGCGAGCAAAGAGACAGAAGCTCGTGAGTTTGAAAAAAAAGAACGAGCATTAGGTCGCGAAGTAGAGCAAGGCTTTCGTTCACCTTATTCCAAATTATCTTCCTATGCTGGCAGTTATTTTAAACAACTAAATGAACACAGTAGAGAAAGAGAGTTAGAGAAAAGGCTTCAGCAGCAAAGAAGACGTTGGACAAATATACTATCGCCGTTAGGTTATCAATTAAAGCATACCTTTGTAGAGCTTGATTCGGGTTTAAAACTGCCACTATTGGCAAATTATCAACAAAACGACACGCCGTTTTTGTGGGTGGTCGAAGCGCACGATAAGTTTGATGATGACAACCAAGATCCATTAGCACTTAACCTTCTGCAACAACAGTTAGATAAGTCGGTTACTCAAGAAGCTGAGTTATTAAAAAAACACAAAAGCTCTTTCTTAAGTCTTAGCTGGCAAGACATTATCTCAAAACACATTCTAACTGAAGATAACCCGCCAAGATGGGTTTTGTTGTTGGGTAACCGTCAAGCGCTATTAATAGATCGTACCAAATGGGCACAAAACCGTTTATTGCGTTTTGACTTTGAAGAAATTCTCGGAAGAAAAGAAACCGATACTCTAAAAGCTTGTGCTGCGTTATTGCATAAAGACTCTGTAATGCCAGAATCTGGTCAGCCGCTGCTTGACAACCTAGATGAAAATAGCCACAAGCATGCTTTTGCAGTGTCAGAAGATCTTAAATATGCCTTACGTGAATCAATCGAATTACTAGGTAACGAAGCAACTCAATATTTAATTAAACAAGGTAAAGCCAATTACACCGGTAGTAATGCAATTCAGCCAGAAGATCTGAGCCGTGAGTGTTTGCGTTATATGTACCGACTTTTGTTCTTGTTTTATATTGAAGCAAGGCCAGAGCTTGAATATGCTCCTTTAAAGTCGATGATCTACCTAAAGGGATATAGCCTAGAGACTCTAAGAGACTTGGAACTTGTTCCGCTTTACAGTGAAGCTGATAAACAAGGTCGTTATATTCACGACAGTCTAAATTTACTGTTCAAGCTTATCCACAAAGGATATGAGCCAAACAAAAAGAAAGACAATTTGACCCAAGAACTGGAAGCAACAGGTGGTGGGTTAGATACGTTTAAGATCACTCAATTAGACAGCCACCTGTTCGATCCAAAGCGCACACCTACGTTAAATAAAGTGGTGTTCACCAACCAAACAATGCAGCGTATTCTTAACTTAATGTCGTTAAGTAAAGAAAAGTCAGGGAAGTCACGCCGTGGTCGTATTTCATATTCGCAACTAGGTATCAACCAACTCGGTGCAGTATACGAAGCATTATTATCATATCGAGGATTTTTCGCCCAAGAAACTTTGTACGAAGTGAAGAAAAAAGGCGATAAATATAGCGAGTTAGAAACAGGTTACTTTGTTACTGCCGAGCAGTTTAATGAGTATGACGAAGATGAAAAAGTCACGCATACCGTATATGAAGGTGGTGAGAAAAAAACACGCTATAAAAAGTTTGATAAAGGTAGCTTTATATACAGAATGGCAGGGCGTGATCGTGAAAAATCAGCCTCATACTACACGCCAGAAGTGCTCACTAAATCACTGGTGAAATATGCACTTAAAGAGTTGTTTAAAGAAAAAATAGAACCGCTGAAAACAGCACAAGAAAAAGCAGATGCCATTATCAAATTGACTGTTTGTGAACCAGCAATGGGCAGCGCAGCTTTCTTAAACGAAGCTATAAACCAGCTGTCAGAGCACTATTTGTATTTTAAGCAGCAAGCCGAAAATAAACGTATACCGCAAGACGAATACACCCGTGAATTGCAACGGGTTAAAATGTATATCGCCGATAGCAACGTATTCGGCGTTGATTTAAATCCTGTCGCTGTAGAACTGGCAGAAGTGTCTTTGTGGCTGAATGCGATAAGCTCAGAAGCGTTTGTTCCATGGTTTGGGTATCAGTTATTTAATGGTAACTCGTTAATTGGTGCTCGAAGGCAAGTGTTCCCAGCCCATCAGTTAACCTATAAATCACAGAAAAACCCAAGTTGGTTAAACCAAGCGCCAATAAGAATTGAACCCGGTAAAAAACGCGAAGACCATCAAGTATATCATTTCTTGCTGGGTGATCTCGGTATGGCTAACTATACCGACAAAGTAGTAAAAGGCTTAAAGCCGGATGAGATCAAAACCATCAACGAGTGGCGCAAAGAGTTTAACAAACCATGGAGTGATGAAGATAAATCTGCTCTACAACGCATAAGCAAGAAAATAGATGATTTATGGGCCGAGCATACGAAAAGTAGAGCTAAAGAACGTCAACTAACCACCGACGATCTGCCACTTTGGCCAAATAAAGCTGATGCCATGTCTATCACCAATATGGCCACCAAAGACAAAATGCTAGAAAAAGCCATGACTGATGGTGCGAGCAGTTATCAGCGTTTAAAAATGGTAATGGATTATTGGTGTGCACTTTGGTTTTGGCCAATTGATTTGGCAGAGGAGTTACCAGAACGTTGGGAATATTTGTCTGATATTGAGACCTTACTCGATGGTTATATTCAAACAACACCACAAGAATTAGAAGAAACAGTAATGGATGACGCTGTTGATTCTGGCTTTATGGACGACTTATTTGCAGAGCCTAAAGTTGCAGAGCAGTCGGTTCAGTATCAATCTTTATTAACCTCCAAAGGTACGCTTAATAAGAAAGTCATTTTTGATGTAATGCCTAGGGTGAAAATTGCGGATACTCTGGCCGAAAGGTACAAATACTTCCATTGGGAGTTAGAGTTTACCGATATTTTTGAAAAGAATTCTGGCTTTGATTTGATTTTGGGAAACCCGCCTTGGTTGAAGGTGAGTTGGGAGGAAACAGGGATCATAGGGGATTTTGAACCTAAGTTTATATTAAAGAAACTATCTGCTTCAGGACTCAATACGATACGAGAAGAAACTTTTAATAAATTACCTAAACTTCAAGATGCTTATTTAAGAGAGTTTAATGAATCGGAAGGTACTCAGAATTTTTTGAATTCTATAGTGAATTATAACGAGCTAAAAGGCCAACAAACCAACCTTTACAAATGCTTTTTACCGCTTGGCTGGAGAATTTCAAACCACAATGGTATTTCTGCTTTTTTGCATCCTGAAGGAATTTACGATGATCCCAAAGGTGGTAATTTAAGAGAGATGATTTATCCTCGCTTGAGAGCGCATTTTCAATTTCATAATGAAAAATCGCTGTTCTCTGAAGTTCATCATGCAACAACTTACAGCATTAATGTATATGGCACAGCCAGACACCAAAGTTCTTTTAAAAATATAGCTAATTTATTTGTTCCCAAAACAATAGACGAAATTTTTAGTCATGACGGTTCAGGTAATACACCGGGATTGAAAGACATAAATATAACGCTAGATGGCAAGGTTATTAGCAACTGGGGAACTACCCCACATGCCAGCAGAGCACTAACCATAAACGACGATGTCTTAGCATTATTTGCCAGACTTTATGACGTTATTGGCACTCCGGCGAAAGCTGCTAGATTACCTGCGTTACACTCCACACATCTAGTTTCTGTTTTGGAGAAATTTTCGGCATATCCTAGTAGGTTGTCTGATTATAAAAGTGAATACTTGTCGCTTGAAATGTGGCATGAAACAAACGCTCAAAAAGAAGGGAATATTGAACGACTCACTAAGTTTCCAAGTAGTTCAAAAGAGTGGATTATCTCAGGCCCACATTTTTTTGTTGCTTCGCCTTTATATAAAACACCTAGATTTCCATGCAAACTGAACAGTGATTATGATGTGTTAGATTTAACTAGTTTACCTGAAGACTATTTACCTCGAACAAACTATATTCCAGCATGTAACGAGGCGGAATATTTAGCTAGAACGCCAAAAGTTCCATGGGTAGTTAACAGCGAAACTACTTCAAAACCTATCACTGATTTCTATCGATTAGTAAATCGTAGAATGTTCGGAGCTTCGTCAGAGAGGTCTTTGATATCTGCAATTGCTCCTATTAATTCAGCAAATATTAATACAGCAATATCTACAACATTTAGGTGCACAAAAAGACTGGCGAATTTTTCCTCATCAACTCACTCATTAATCTACGATTTTTATTTGAAATCTACAGGTAAATCTGATCTGTACGGCTCCTTGTTGGAAACCTTCCCTTATATTGAAAATGATGCAATTAGGCTTCGTGGCTTATCTTTGAATTGTTTAACAAAACATTATGAAAAATTGTGGTCCGACAATTGGCAAGAGTGTTTTAGAAATGATAGTTGGGCTATAGAAGACACTAGATTAAACAATAGTTTTTATAAGAACCTGTCCTCTAATTGGTTCAGAGGTAGTGCATTAAGAACAGATTTTGAAAGAAGGATAGCGCTAATAGAAATTGATGTGTTAGTAGCTCTCGAATTAGGTTTGATTTTAGATGAGCTGCTTACTATTTATAGAGTTCAGTTTCCGGTAATGAGGCAGTATGAACTAGATACTTGGTATGATCGCTTGGGGCGCATCGTATTCACGTCCAGCAAAGGGTTACTGGGAGTCGGTTTAGATCGTAAATATAACAAGAAAAATGATTTCAATGTAAGCATAAAAGAAGGAGTGTTTGTTGAAGGCTGCGAGCAAATCTCAAAACTAAAAGCGGGCACTGAAGACAATCCATGGAATGAAGAAAACGGCCAGATTGGCTGGGAAGATATTAAAGATCTTAAATCTGGCATCGTTACCAAAACCTACATGGACGATACTGTTCCAGATGGTCCAGTTGAGCGCACCATAGAATACCACGCACCATTCGACAGATGCGACCGCGAAGAAGATTACAAAACTGTATGGGCAGAATTCGAACGCCGTTTTGGAACTAACAAGGAGTAGAATTACAGATGGACCAAGCAGTAAAAACGGCAAAAAGCCAAATAGAGCAGTTTATTGAAGAGGATTATCTAATAGCAGCCAATACAGGTGAATGTAATTTACCTGAGGGAACAAAAGCTAGATTGAGAAACTCTTTAAAGATTCTTTCAGAACAGCTTTACTCTAAAGATATCCATTTTATTTTTGAGCTGATTCAAAATGCGGAAGATAATCATTACGACGATAATGTAACACCTGAACTTAGCTTTGAGTTGCTTAATTACGACCCTACCAATACAAAAGGTTGTAGTGGCTGTTTGGTGATAAGAAATAATGAATTAGGCTTTAATATTGACAATATTAAAGCTGTTTCATCAATCGGCGAGTCGACCAAAGCCAATCAAAAAGACGCTGGCTATATTGGTGAAAAAGGGATCGGTTTTAAGTCTGTTTTTGTTGTCTCTCCAGCTCCTCATATTTTGTCTAACGGTTTTCAAATTAAGTTCTTGAAAGATGACCCCAAAACTGGACTTGGTTATATAGTGCCATATTGGTTAGAGGATGATTTTTCTGAATTTTATAATGGCAGTGGAACTACCTTGTTACTGCCGTTGCAGGACAAGCAAGGCAGTGAATTTAGGATGTTTGATAAAGTTCAGACAGAACTGTCAAAGCTTTCACCTGAACTGGTATTGTTTTTAAGAAAATTAAAAAAACTTTCTATCAAAACACCTAACTACTACGCTGATTATCATTTAACAAAAGACGGTAATTACGTTGAGCTAAACACTCAATCTTCTAGCCAAAACACTAGCGTTAAATACTTATTAAAAAGCCAAACAATCAGTGTTCCAGCAGATGCCGTAAATGAGCTTAGGGAAAACGTTACTAAGCGAGATATTTCTATCGCTTTCCCCGTTAATTTCGAACTAGAAGAAAGCCCGCTATATTGTTACTTACCTACTGAAAGTGAGACAGGGCTTCCATTTTTAGTTAACGCAGATTTTATTCTAAGCGCCAGTCGAGAGTCTATACGACAGGACTTAAAATGGAATAACTGGATGCGTGGCGAAGTAGCGAACTTTGCTGCTAAAACTATCTCCAAAATACTTTCGCAAAAAGGGGATATAAGCCGATGGGCTTGGGTGCCAGTTTTTGGCAGTAATAGAGTTATATATTGGAATAATGTTCGAGAAAGGGTCGAGGAAGCGTTAAAAGTATCAAAGTGCATACCGACGCTATCAGGTAAGTATGAACTTCCGTCAAAAGTACTATCTCTTGGCAATACTTATGGCTTTTTGCAATCTTGGCCATTAAGTGTTACTAAGCGTTTTCCGTTTGATTTATTCTGGGACGATTCATCACTAATTTCTAGAGTAAGCTCAGCCATAGGCTTAAAAAGCTTTGGTCAGAAAGAATTTGTTAGCTTCTTAGGGCTTATTAAATCAGACGATGATATATCTAATGACGACTTAATGCCCGTCATTGTTGAAGTTACGCAACAAAAGGGGCAATGGGGCAGCGCAAAGAAATATGATAACTATTTGAGTCAGTTGCGTTCGTGTAATTTATTTAAATGTGAATCTGGACTGCAAAACTCAAAGTATAAAAATTTATTTCTACCTAGTGAAGACAAACATGAAGTACCAGTTTTAGTTAATGGTGAAGGTGAAAACACTCAACCGAATTATATTGATAAAACCTTTTTCAATATAATGCCACCACATATTAAAACATCAGTAAAATTGATGTTTAATGTGGATGAAGTCCATGCGGTGAGCTATTTAGAAAGTTCAGTTGTAGGTTTTTTAAAGCACAATAAAAATAGTTGTACAGAGGAGTCGCTGGAAGCTCTTAGTAAGTATTTAGTTGAAAATATTGATGATTTGCCTGTTGAAACGTTAAGAGCTTTAAAAAGCGTTTTACCATTTAAATCTGCTGATGGTAAGTGGGTTACTCCGTTGGAACATACTCGGTATGTTGTTCCCTTATCTGAAAATGAACATCCTTTATGGCAAAAGATTTATACGAACGCTGATGAGTTAAAACACATAATTGTTTTATGCGAAGACTATGTTAATTGGGTAGACGAAGACTTAGCTTCAGACTTTTTTAGCGCATTAGAAATCAGTGATCATGTAACACCATTCGTTATATCGGTAAACGAAAGCCCAAAGTTTAAAGCAACTCCCAGAGCATTTTTGGATACTGAATTTTGGACAGATGAGGATAATCGTAAACGAGCCTATGAATGGCTTTATAGGGTATATTCTGACGATGAAATTATTAAATCAGAATATAAAAGCAATTTCTGTCTGAGTTATTTTTTATTAAACGAGTCTTGGTTACTGAGCACTAGTCAAGGCTTTGTTAAACCCTCTCCTACACTACATTGTTTCTCTGAATCGGAAAGAGGTTATTTTGGTAGATCATTAAACTACTTGAAAGACAACGTATCTAAAGTATTCGCTAAAAAACTTGGCTTAATAACCGAGCCTACACCTAAAGGATTCATGGATCAGATAAAAGCACAGAAGAGCAAAGATAAAGTAGACGTAGACTTTTTAATTTTAGCTTACGATGCGCTGTCTAATTGGAAAGATCCGGGAGAAGCTGCTCGTATTCAAAAAAGGTTATCTTTAGAGAAATTAATTTACTTGAACGAGCCTAGAGACGAATGGGTTGCTCCTGAAAATTCTGTGTGGGAAAACATATCTTCTCTTGGAGCTAGTTTTGTAGGGTTATCGAGCTACTTACCTGAAAAGCTAAGGTTTTATACAATAGACACCTTAGGTGTGAAGGAAAGACATGGTATTGAGTCTTATTATTCTGCATATCAAGTGCTTGCAAAAAGTAACAAACCACTTTCAAAAGAAGAAAAAGATCGATTAAACAGAGTTGTTAGGCATATTAATACAAACATTCGCTCAGAAGAGTTTGTACAAGATGTCCAGTGGAGTAACTTTGCAAAGAGTGCGAAAGTGTATACAGACATAGGCACTTGGCTTTCGCATGATAAGCAACTTTATGTTGCGGACGATGGCAAGATAAAAAGGTTATTTGAAGATCATGGAAGTGTAAATTTCACTTGGTCAAGTGCTACTGAGTTTTTTACTTTCTTTGAAGGCTTGGGAGTTAAAAAGGCTTCTGAGAATATTACCGTAACGGTTAGTGGTGTATCGGGATTAAACAAAGAAACGAAGGTACAAATAACTGGTTTTGCAAAAAAGGCTATTTGCTTGTTTATAGCAGATAACCTGAGTCTGGATGATGAAATTATTCAGCAGCTTGCTAATTTTTATCGTTCGAAAGAATACGCTTGTGAACAGTTAACGGTTAGGTATTCACTTGGAGACAAAAGCCATGTCGAGGTCAAAACTGAGCTTGGTGTTTATGATCCCGATGAGCCTGCACTAATCCTTGTTAATGATACCGACAATGATATTGAAGATATCAAAGATGAACTTGCCCAAAGCATTGCGCGACACTTCTTCGGTAAAAGAGCGAATAGTTATGAAAAATTTATTCGTGTATTTATAAATATTCATTCAGAATCTCGTTTGCAAACTGTTATTCAAAAGGAAAATCTTGAGCTTGATGATAGTAAGGCTGACATTGTTGAGCGATTGTTTAGTGAGAGTTATGATGTTGAGCAAACAGTTGAAGACGAGCAGCATCATAATTCAGAAACCTTTGATACTTCAGAGCCTGAAAATGACCAAGCCTGTGACAAAGCAATAGTCGAACATGATACTAGTTTTAAAGAAGCCTTTGGTGAATCATCTCTTGATGATGAAAGCGAGGGAGAGGCTGTATCTGCTGTATATGAACAATTAAAAACTACAGAAGATGACAGTGAGCCTAGTGCAGTTGAATCGCATGATAATGTTTCTTCAGCTTCTACAACTCAAGAAAATGAAAAAGCTAAAAGTGACTTATACAAAGAGCCTGTTTCGCGAGGAGATAACTACTCTATCTCTAATCAAAGCACAGGCCATGAAGGTGAAGTAAGAAACTTTGGTGAAAGCTGTGATGCTCAACGCCCAGAAATTGAAACAGAAGAATACTATGACAAAGAAAATTCAAATCATGGTTCGAGTGTTTCATCTTCGAAAGGCGATGTTAGTAGATCTCCTATCCAAGGCACATTATCGTTAAAGAAAAATAACGGCTCTTCAAGAACTCCAAAGTCTAATGGTGAATATTTTTCTCCTGACAAAGGCGGTACCAAATACAATACCAGCGAACTGACCAACCAGGACTCTCTTGGTTATCGTCTATTCAGCTATGTAGAAAGTGAAGACACCCATGAGCGTTCTGAAAAGGCAGAGCGTGATGATTCAGTCTTCGGTTCAAAGGCTGAGATTTACGTTAAGCAATGGCTTGAGCAGCAAAGCTTCGTTGATGTTGAGTTATTAGGTGGTGTGAACAAAGGGTTTGATATGAAAGCCGTTGATCCCGATACAGGTGAAATTTATTTCATCGAAGTAAAAGGGCAAAGAGGTGCTTGGAACAGGACTGGAGTTGCATTATCCAGATCTCAAATGGAAAAGTGTTTAATCGAAGGTGATAACTATTGGCTGATAGTTGTCGAATACTTATTGACGAATCCAATAATTCATAAATTTGTGAATCCTGCCAAATTAATAGATAGATACTATTTTGACTCAAATTGGTCGAAAGTCGCAGAACTTCTTAAAACCCCAGAGCCGAAAGAAATTGACATTGATAACCTCTTCATTGATGAGATATCAAAAACTATTTATTGTGGTTTTCAACGTGAAGGTATTGATTTACCAATCGTTGGATATGAAATCTCAAATGCAAAGTTTGAAGTGATAGCTGAATTAGAATTTGCGTGGCCTGAACTTAAAATCGGCATTTATTTCGATGAACCGGAATGTGAAATAGATGACTGGAATTTGTTTAGTATAGAAGATGTTGAAAAGGACAGCAGCGCCATATCTGAACTGGTTACTAAGGGTTAAGGAAAGAATATATGTTACCTAGTATTATTAGCCAACAAACAGAACAAGCAATTCGCTCATTCCTTTTGCACTCATTTGAAATGAGTTCTCATTTGTTTTCGCGAACTGATGTGGATGGTGTTTATTCAAGCGCCATGGAGGATTTCCTCAGCACTAAGGAAAATCTATCAAAAGGGCCTTATATTTCGCTAAATTTGCCATTTAGACAAAGCAGCTTGAATCGTGACTTTTTCCCTAATCTTTATTTGCCTTTTATTCCGTATCAACACCAAGCAAAGGCTTATGAACGCTTAACAGCGGCAAAACCACTATCTACTCTGGTAGCAACTGGGACGGGTTCAGGTAAAACTGAATGTTTTATGAACCCAGTTTTAAATTATTGCGCCTCTTCAAAAGCGAAAGGCATTAAAGCAATTATTATTTACCCAATGAATGCGTTAGCGACAGACCAAGCGAAACGTTTTGCTGAGACGATATACTCTAATGAGGGACTAAAAAACAAAGTTACCGTTGGGCTTTTTGTAGGTCAGGAGGATAGTGAAAAGAGCAAGGTGATGGGTTCAGATAAAGTCATCACTTGCAAGGATACGCTGCGTGAAAATCCACCAGATGTTCTTATGACCAACTACAAAATGTTGGACTTTTTGCTATTACGTCCTAAAGATCAGGTGATCTGGAAACACAATACCCCAGAGAGCTTACAGTTTTTAATAGTTGACGAATTACACACTTTTGATGGTGCACAAGGCACTGATTTATCATGCTTAATCAGAAGATTGAAACACCGTCTGGAAATTCCAAAACAGCACTTAACCTGCGTAGGCACATCGGCAACTATCGGCGATAACTATGAAGAATTGACTGGGTATGCAGAAGATATCTTTGATGCTCAGTTTGATATTTCTTCAGTAGTTAATGAAGATAGATTGTCGGCTAAAGAATTCTTAGAAGAGTATTCACTAGAGTATTTTTCTTCACCAGAGAGCTTTGAACTGCCAAACTTTGAAGAAATAGATTCGCCAGAAGCGTATGTTAATCAGGTTATACAAGCTTGGTTTAAAACAGATGCGTTTTTAATTACGAAACCCGCCAATACTGACGATGGTATTCAGCAACGAATAACGCTAGGTGAAAAGTTAAAATCTCACCGCTTTTTTCACCGGTTACTCGATAAACTGAATGGAGAAATAACGTCTATAGAATCTTTGAGCCAAGACTTGTTTGGCTCGGCAGGAATAGCTGAATATGAAAGAACAAAGTTGATCGAAAGCTTTTGTGTACTTATTTCGGTAGCCAAAGAAGAAGTCAAAGAAGACGCTGATGCTTTAAGTAAGAGGCTGGCTGCTGGAAAATTAAAACCATCTTTGCCTTTGCTTCAAGTGAGGCATCAACTTTGGCTCAGAGAGTTAAGAAGAATGGTGGCTAGTGTCAATTCGCTACCACAATTAACCTTTAGTGACGATCTAACTCAAACCATTGCTGATACCAAGTATTTGCCGGTTTTACATTGTAGAGATTGCCACAATACAGGCTGGGGTGGTGTATTAGGTAATACCGACACACATATAAATGATGACTTGGCTCAATTTTATCAGCTTTATTTTGATAATAGGCCTGAAGCTAAGTTAATTTTCCCTGTACAGACCTTCGATGATAAGTTGGCTAAGCTAGGTCGATTTCAAAAGCTTTGTTCACATTGTCTTAAGTTAAATAATTTCGATAGTTCTACTAAGAAATGCTCTAGTTGCGGACATGACGAATTATTGCTGGTTTATATTCCTGACGACACTAAAAGGCGCAACTTAACCGACGGTGGCTCGGTTTTAAAAGCAAGCCACGACTGTCCTTTTTGCAAAAGTGATACGGGCGTCAGTGTTCTAGGTAGCCGGGCAGCCAGTTTAATTAGTGTTATGGCTCATCAATTATTTGGTTCACATTATAACCAAGACAAGCAACTTATTACTTTTAGTGACTCTGTTCAGGATGCAGCACATCGTGCAGGGTTTTTCACTGCTAGAACGTATCCATTACTCATTCGTAGTTTAATAGCCAAAGTTATTGAAACGGTAAAACCAAACAATTTGTCAGAGTTGTGCTCAGGTGTAGCGAACTATGCGAGAGATTATTTTGGCAATGATGAATCGTTTGTTGGCACATTTATAGCTCCGGATATGGAGTGGCAATCGCATTTTAAAGAGCTTCAAGAAAAAGCGAAGCTACCATCCCCAACAAACTTACCGAAAAATATTCAATCGCGACTTGAGTGGGAAGTCGTTAGTGAATTTGGTATTAAAAGTTTCTTAGGCAGATCTCTAACAAAATCTAAATTTGCAGCAATAAGCTTCGAACGAGAGTTATTGGATGAAGTGACCAATAAAATACATTCTATCTTGATTGAAGAAGTGGCTGAATTAAGTGATTTGAACGTGACTCAAGTTGAGCACTTTGTAGTAACGTTTTTGCACCTATTAATAAATAATGGTGGCATTTATCACGAAAGTTTAAGTAATTATGTTGCGAATGCAGGTGATACTTACGTACACAACAAAGTTGGTCAGACTCAATATTACATGCCTAACTGGGGCCGACGGTCACGTAAACCTCGATTTTTAAGTATTAAAAAAATATCTAACCAGTTTGATTATGTGTCGAAAAAAGATGCCGGAAACTCTCCCTATCTAATTAGTTTGTTGAAGAATTTACTGAATGAAGATTTGGTATTTGCGACTTCTCAATCTGAGTTAATTTTTACTCGTATTTTAGGTCAGTTGCGATCCGTCGGCATACTGGTAGAAAGAGAAGTAAAAGGAGAACCTGTATTTGGTGTTAATACTGAGGCGTTGTTGATATCGAATGAGCTGGTAAAGGTCGAATGTTCTGACTGTGGTTCCCCTCTTAATATAGATAAGAAAATAGACAGTTATTGGCTTAATTCACCATGCTTGGTTCCCACGTGTAGTGGTAAATTCAAGACATCAATTCACCAAGAAAAAAAGCTATCTTGGGATACTTTTGATTTAGTGAGAGTAAATGGATTTGAACATACAGGTTTATTAGATAGAGACGTCAGGGAAAATGTCGAAAATTCATTTATAAAGGGTAAAGAGAAGTGGGATATCAATTTATTATCCGCGACTCCGACTCTTGAAATGGGTATAGATATTGGAGACCTATCGAGTGTTGCACTTTGTTCAGTTCCTCCAGCTCAGTCTAATTATTTACAGAGAATAGGGCGAGCAGGCCGAAGAGATGGGAATGCGTTTAATGTCACGTTTTCCGAAGGTAATGCTCACGATCTTTATTATTACAATGACCCTATGGATATGATGGCTGGATCAGTTCAACCACCGGGGGTATTTCTAAAAGCTAACGCCGTTTTAGAACGACAACTGACAGCATTTTGTTTTGATTCGTGGGTAAAAGGTGGTGTAACAGAAAGTGATGTTCCAAGAAGTGTAAGGGATCTTTTGAATACTGTTGAAGGTGGCCACTCGCATCAATTTCCCTATATCTTTTTTGATTATATAACAAAACATCAAGGCTATTTATTAGAGCAGTTTTCATCATTATTTGAAGAAATGGATAGTGACATTGAAAAATCACTCTCGATCTTCTTACGAGGAGATGATGATGACCATATGTCTTTAAGCGGAAGGATCATTAACCGCATTACGCAGTTAGTTAATGATAGAAAAGGGTTAAAGAAGAGAGTATCTACCATTGATTCTGAGCTTCGCAAACTGGATAAACTTGAAGTGCAGGAGTCAGATCACAAAGAGAAGGTTGAGCTGTTAAATAATGAGCGAGCAGCCATTCGTTCTTTGATCCGACAAATGAATGGAAAACATACACTCAATTTCTTTACGGACGAAGGTTTGTTACCCAATTATGCATTCCCTGAAGAGGGCGTGACTATCCGCTCAATTTTGTGGAGAAAAAAAGAGCAAGCAGAATCACAAGAAGACGGGACAAAATTTCAAAGAAATACATATGATTATGAACGACCAGCTGCTTCAGCGTTATCTGAACTAGCGCCAGATAATCATTTTTATGCAGGTGGCAATAAAGTAGAAATTGAACAAGTCGATTTAAGTGTATCTACTGTTGAATCATGGCGCGTCTGTAATAACTGTAATTACAGTGAAGATATTAATATTAGCAAAGACCAGTTTAAAACTTGTCCAAAATGTGAAAGTGTTAATTGGAGCGATAACGGCCAATTAACACAAATGTTAAAGCTACGACAAGTCTATGCAAGAACGAACGAAAGAGATGCAAAGATTAGCGATGATTCTGATAACAGAGAGCCTAAATTTTATAAAAGACAAATGTTAGTAAGCTATGACGATTCGGATGTTCTATCTGCTTATAAGATTGATAGTGATGAAGTCGTTTTTGGCTTTGATTTTGTAAAAAAATTAAATATCAAAGATATTAATTTCGGTGTCCCTGACAATCAATCAGAACAGTCAACAATTGCTGGTGATGAAGACCACCGTACTGGCTTTAAGGTATGTAACAAATGCGGGATGGTTAAAACTAATAAGACAAAGCATTTTAAACATGATTTAACCTGTAGTTATAACAAGAATCCAGAAGCTGCTCTTGATGACAATAATTTTATTGATTGCTTATACCTGTATCGAGAATTAACTTCTGAGGCAGTAAGAATTCTATTACCAGTATCAAGTTATTCAATAAACTCTGCTAATGAAGCGACGTTTGCAGCGGCAATCCAACTAGGTATTAAGTTGTACTTTAAAGGTAGTATTGACCATATAAAAAGTACTGTTTATAGCGAGCCTGTTAACGCGGGCGAAGGCAGACGATATTACCTTGTAATTTACGATACAGTACCGGGCGGAACTGGTTATTTAAAATCACTTATGGATACCCCAGCTAATTTATTAAACTTAGTTGAAAAGTCGTTTAATAAATTAGATTCCTGTTCATGTAATCACGATCCTAGCAAAGATGGCTGCTATAAATGCATATACGCATATCGTGATCGCCAACGCATGCCCAAAATATCGCGAGATCTCGCTAAATCACTGTTTCAAAAAATACTTGAAAACAGAAATGATATTGTTGAAGTGGACACACTAAAGTCTGTTAATCCAAACACGCTGTTAGATAGTGAACTAGAACATAGGTTTATAGATACATTAAAAGCAGCCGGACAACCATGGAAAGTTAGTAACTCTATCGTCAATGGCAAAAATGGTTACGTTTTAACGATTGGCCGCCAAGATGAAATATCTCAAGCATGGAAAATTGAACCTCAGGTTGATTTGGACAAAGATAAAGGTATAGATATACCTTCACGACCTGACTTTGTCTTTTGGCCGGTTAAAAATACTGAAACAGTATTACCTATAGCAGTTTTTTTAGACGGATATGAATTCCATTTTGATAAAGTTGGAGATGATACTCGCAAAAGAAATGCTATTCGACAGAGTGGTAAATTTCTTGTTTGGACTCTTTATTGGGACGATCTAGATAAAAGCGATACGAGCCATTTAAAAGAGTATTTTGATTTATTCCAAAATAGCAAGTTAAGAGAGATGTTTGGTTCATCTCCCAAACAATTGACTGGTAAAAACTACAACCAATGGAACTCAGTATTAAATAAACGAAATAATTTCAGTTTACTGTCAGAGTTATTAGTTAACCCAATTGAAAATGCCATCCAGTTTAAAAACGTAGCATCGGTTCATTCGTTTTGTTGGTTAAATCCAAGTAAAGGTTTGAGCCAAAGAAACCCTGAAATAGCTCAACGATTAGAGTTTGAACTTAAGGAAAATGCACCTTTATTCCGAGTAAATGAGTTTTTAGATGATGAAAACTATTGGTTCGGTGGATTGATGGATTGCCTCGAGAGTTCAGAAAAGCTCGTTGAGTTGACAACTGCTTTATCTTTACAGAAGTTTCAACAAGCCAAATTTGGACAAAGTATAGAAGACTGCAATTTCTTAACGAAATTGTTAAAGGTCCATATTTGTTTTGATGATACAGATGTTGAAAATGTTAACTTCAAGCAATCATTAATAGGGTACTGGAAGTTATTCAATTTATTACAATTCATGGATGACGTTTCATTTACGTCAATGAGCATGATTGAACTTGAAACGGAGCAGATAGAACTGCCAAGAAAAGATGTCACTTCTTCCTTATCTAACCAATGGAAAGATGTTATTGAACAATCCGTGATTGATTCAAATCTAGAGTTGTTTGGCGAGTTTGAGATAGATTTACCTGAAGTAGGATTTGAACTTGTATCAAATGATGAAGTTATTGGATTGTGCGAGCTTGCATGGCCTAGTAACAAGGTAGCCTTATTCTGTAAAGATGAAAGTGAAGACATGGCTGAATTTGAGAAAGATGGTTGGCAGTGTTTTGAAGAGCCTGTTGATATCGCCCTAGTAGACAAAATAAAAATAATTTTGGGAGCATAATATGGATATTCAAGTTGCAATATCACAAGACTTCTTAACAGCAATACTGAAATTACCAAGAGCACAACAAAAAAAGGTTAATCAATTTGTTAGTAAGTTCAGGAGTGATCCTTTAAGTAGTGGTATTAACTACGAAAAAATCATCGATGCGGCTAACAGCGATATGCGGTCTGTTAGAATTGATCAAGCCTACAGAGGGATTATTTTAAAGCCTCAGCAAGGTAATGTTTACATTTTATTGTGGGTAGATCATCACGATGAAGCCTATGCATGGGCCAGACGTCATCAATGTAAAATTCATCCAAAAACCGGGGCTATTCAGTTGTATGCAACTGAAGTTGATGAATCGGTAAATGAAGTGGTAGAGAATACGACTTCAGTTATAGAACAAGACAGTTCATTCTTATTTGATGATTATTCTACCGAGCAATTAATAGATGTTGGTTTACCAGAGGAATTTTCAGAAAAAATATCACAATTATCTAATATTCAACAATTAGAAGCATATCGAGAAGCATTGCCTAATGATGCGTTCGAAGCGCTATATTTCCTTGCCGATGGCATTCCTTATGGTGAGGTGCTAGAAGATTATCGTTCTACTGGTACAGAAGATGTTGATACAGAGGATTTTGCCGCAGCTCTCATTAGAGAAGGCTCAAAGCGTCGTTTTGTGGTGGTTGATGACGAAGCTCTAGAACAAATGTTAGATGCCCCCCTTGAAAAGTGGCGCGTATTTTTACATCCATCACAACGAAAATTGGTTGAAAGGGATTGGAATGGTCCTGTCCGTGTCTTGGGAGGAGCGGGAACTGGTAAAACAGTTGCAGCGATCCACAGAGCAAAATGGCTAGCAAGCAAGCTAGTTGGAGTGCCAAATAAAAAAGTACTTTTTACCACGTTCACGAAAAACTTGGCATCAGACATTTCCGCACATTTAGAGCAAGTCTGTAGTCATGCGGAGTTATCCTCGATCGAAACAATTAATATTGATTCTTGGGTTCATAAGTTCCTAAAACGAAACAACTATAATTATGACATTGTTTATCCCGGAGATTCACATCCAAAGAGGGTAAATAGTTGGAATAGGGCACTTGATAACAAGTCACCAGATTTAGATCTATCCGATCATTTTTACGAAGAAGAATGGAAGCTAGTAATTCAAGAGCAAAGTATTACTGACAAATCTGAATATATTAGAGCAAAAAGAAATGGCCGAGGGACAAGGCTAAACAGGAAAGAGAGATTGTTAGCGTGGTCTGTATTTGAGGAGTATTTGTTACAACTTAATCACAACAAAATCAAAGAAATGCCAGATGCAATGAGAGATTGTATCTCGATTATAGATAGCAAAAACATCAAACCTATTTACGATTCAATTATTGTCGATGAAGGCCAAGATATGGGAACTCAGGCTTATGAATTGATTCGAAGAATTGTTCCAGAAGGTAAAAACGATATTTTTATTGTCGGAGATGGCCATCAACGAATTTATCGAAATAAAGTCGTTTTAGGCCGATGTGGAATTAATATTTTAGGGCGTAGCCGTAAACTAAGAGTTAATTATCGAACTACAGAGGAAACTAAAAAGCTTGCTGTGTCAGTATTGAATAATATCCCTGTAGATGATTTAGATGACGGGGCAGATACTAGTAATGGTTATGTCTCGTTGATGCACGGTGAACAGCCTGAAGTTATAACCGCAGATAGTTTCATTGATGAAGCAGATGCTGTTGTAGAAAGAATTGAGCAATTAGAAGCAGCGGGAGCCAAACTAAAAGATATCTGTGTAGTTGCTAGAACAAAGTCTTTGAGAGACTCGTTTGGTCAACAGTTAAAAAAAGCGGGAATAACGACGTATGAGGTTATGGCTAATGGAACTGATAACCGACAGCAGGATGGCGTTAGACTTGCAACAATGCACCGGGTAAAAGGCTTAGAATTTCAAAACGTATTTATCATGGGTTGTAATCAAAACACAATTCCACTTAAAAACTTCAAATCAGAGGATCCTGTTGAATTGCGCGAGCATGAACTAGCAGAAAGAGCGTTGCTACACGTAGCTATGACCCGAGCGATGAGAAGCTTAACCTTGTCATGTCACGGGCATTTAACTGAGTTTATTACAATATAAATGCGAACTAGACTGGCATTCAATGTAACCACTCATTATTTGGTAATAAGGATATTAGAAGGAAGCGCAATATGGCAAACATAGCAGAATTTAGAAATAATGAATTTACTCAATTTGAGCTGGCATTGGCAACCGGTTGTAAACGAGATCGCCTGTTAGAAAAAACCAAAGAATTACACGGAAATACACAATTCAATTCATTTTTGTATTGCACTCAACGTACAACAAGTCCTATAGACTGGTTAGAATATGAGCAATCAATGAATGCGAGTATTTTAGGTGTTAAAGAGGCATCTGAGAAGTTACAAGATCTTGAAGAGAGTGTCGGTTTATCTGTTTCTGAGATTATTGACGGTTTGAAGCACAAGCATGAGACAACAAAACTCGGTAGTATTTTCGATGATCTGTACTGTGAATTCTGGTCAAAAGTAACTAAAGGTGAGCTCCTACCTTTTTTAAAAGAATATGATTTTTGGCTCCAGTTTGTGGCTGATGAGTTCGAATCTTTTAATGATGTGGACTCAGCTGGTGGCTTGGCACATAGATTAGGGCAACCAGTATTTGGTCAATTAAAAAAGTTAGCAGACATTGTTTCAGTGGAAAGTCAAAACTGGGATATTGATAGTAAAGTTTACAATAATATTCTTAAAGGCCTGCAAAAAAACAACAAAGCCTTCATTGAAGAGTGGCTCTCTGAGCCACAATTATCGAGTCATTACAACGCTAAGACTCTGCGCCAATATCAGTCACTCTATTCTTTTGTCTTTCTCTCACTTTTCGCAAAAACCTATGGTTTGAAAAGTAACCTTTGGGCGACACAAACCCAATGGGAAAAACTAGGGTGTAGCTTAAAAGAAGGTGCTAAGCCTGCCGCAGTATTTCATTATTACCAACAAGATGTAGATGAAGAATTAAACCCAAATTCACAAGAATTTAAAGGTGGCTTAGGCAGTAAAGTGTCGATTGTTTTCAATTCCGAGTATGTAATCGGATTTGAAGGCAAATCATTTGTTGAGACCAAAGTTGCTAAGGTCTCCGTTATCGATAAAAGAATTAATGAGCTAAATGTTGAACTACGTGAGTCTGAAGGAGATAGCCAAGAAGCCTATTATTGCCCCAGCACCGATAGCATAACCATGCCTAGCAAAGCTTGGTTCAAAGCTAAAGATGCCACTAAGGCATATTACGCGACATTACTTCACGAGTTAGTTCATTGGACTGGTCATCATTCTCGTTGCAACAGAAAGTTTGGCAAAGAAAATGGTGATACTGATTACATATTCGAGGAGTTAGTCGCCGAGATTGGGTCCTCCTTTTTATGCGCAAGATTTGGGCTGACAAAGTCCGTTCGTACTAAAGCTATTCAATATATTGCCAGCTGGTTAAGAGGCATGGACCCTGACGAAGCAATGGCTAAACTAAGTAAAGCCTCAGGGTTAGCTAGTAAAGCGAGCAACTTTATTTATCTTCAACCACAGAATAAGTAATAGAATTATTTCCTGGTTGGCATCTAATTATGTTCGGTGAGTAGGCACGACCAGGAGGGTGCACAAGTGACCTTCAACAAGCACAGAAACATTAGTTGCTAAACAATAGCGTTGATTGGAAAATTTAATAAGCCGTTAAGGTTATAGTATGAGGTGTTCTGTGGGCAGAGAATGGGTTCCGTTTCTAAAAGAAGAAATCGACGAGCTATACGAGCTCGTTAAAGAACGTTGTGGCGACGCATTTCCTGATGAGCTGGTTTACCGGCTTATAGATATAGTGGAAAGTGCAACAATGGTAGAGATTGATTTTGGGGAGTTATTGATTTGCCTCGACGGCTGTAAGTCTGGTTATCTGGTTCTTGAAAGTGAAGAAGCGTTAGGTGGTTATCTCCAGCAAAACTCCGGGCCAATTAACTATATGCTGGCAAACAAAACGTACAACATCCAAGACCCAAAATGCACAATAGAAAACTTCGCACAGTGGGCAGAAGAAACACGCTCACTTATACATGATGAAGGCTATTTGGTTCTCTCTTGCTCTTTTGCAGATGATACGAGTAGTGATTTTTACCTGATATCGAGTAATTGATATGGCGCTAGGAATGATGTAGTGGAGTGAG
Organism: Pseudoalteromonas sp. CO325X; assembly: GCF_004208955.1. Classification (NCBI taxonomy): domain Bacteria; kingdom Pseudomonadati; phylum Pseudomonadota; class Gammaproteobacteria; order Alteromonadales; family Pseudoalteromonadaceae; genus Pseudoalteromonas; species Pseudoalteromonas sp. CO325X. The sequence continues at coordinate 45,975 of NZ_SGPG01000021.1, read as the reverse complement.
GCGATTATTTGCATCGTATGATTAGGGCAGGTAGGTGTTACTGTGTTCATGAAGCAGAGGGCGACTACAAACTTTTTTGCGAAATTCGAGAAATCGATAGTGGTTTGCATTCGCACTTGCTTGTTACTAAAGACTTTCTATAGCTAAAGGTTTTAATCTGTAATTGAATAATTTACGTAATTGATACAGCCGCTGAAGGATACCAATCACGGTGACTGGTATATGATATAAATATTCGATTAACTCAGTGGCGGAAAGCGAGTTTAAATATATTTGAGAACAAGGACGACAATGACAATCGCATATCAAGATTTCAGAAAAAGTATTGTTGAAGCTGAAGAACTGGCAGATTGTTTTGATGAGCTCAACAACAATGATAAAGGTTTTAGTTGCCCAGATGCACTCAAGAAGGCGAGCTTAGTGATGGCCCTTACTGCCTGGGAGACTTATGTTGAGGATGTAGTTAAAGAAAAGGTAGCTGCAGACTTAAAAATCTTAGAAGGCTAACAAGTTCACGACTTTGTGCTCCGTCAACTTGAAACCCGTGTGAAGATGTTCCACAACCCGGATTCGAGTAAAACAAAGCAGCTTTTTGAAGAGTTTTTAGGGTATGACGTAACCTGTGATTGGGGTTGGGCTGGTGTTATCCCTAAGCAAGCAAGGGAGCAACTTAACGCCCTTCTGAGTAAACGAGGAGACGCAGTGCATCGTGGGCGCACATGCATCCACCAGCCTAGTGCCATTAAGCGAGATGAGTTGCATAAGGCTATTCGGTTTATTAAGGAGCTTGTGAGGGTCACAAATGAAGCTGTAGAAGCGAGATAATAGAATATGAATTATCTCCAATTTATTAAGGTGAGATAGTGTGGCTAAGTTCTATCCTACAATATGAAAACATATCGCGATTAAAGGTAACACCTACAAAGTGTGTGAGAACGTAGATGTGATTCACCAACCGGAAAACAACAGGCTAGAACAAGTCCAGCTATTGGATTTCATCTGGAGTCTTGATAACAGCATTATGGCCAGCGCCTATGCGTATTAAGAACAAATGATGCAACTATTGAACGACCTTAATCGTGAAGAACGACATGCGAGAGTGATATTTGAATTACTAAGCGGCGGCAAGCGAGTATAAATATAATCAGGATAATAATAAGATATGGATAATGAAAAATCACTTTTGAAAATTAGACAAGATCGCTCACTCCTAGAGCTATTGAAGGTTGCTTCGAATGATGAGTTGGTAGAGATCGCAAACATTATCACGGACAACGGTAAAGGTAGAATTTCTTTAGCTACAGAACGTCTTCAAGAAATTGAAACTGCATTAGAGCAGGGCAAGCTCCATGAACATGTTGATATACTTGCATATGAAATTAGGGCGTTCGGGAGTAACTCAGTGGCAAGTCGAGCTCGACGAGGGGAGCCTGTTTCCTATAAAGAAGTCTTATGTGATGTTGCGAAAAAGCTGGGTGTCAAGAAGCCGAATAAGGATGCTCTAGAGATTGAGTTAGAGGAGCAAATCCTTATGAGTTTGTTGACGAAGGTACATAAAGACAAGAGCGTGGAAGAGATACGTGAGTTGATACAGAATAGTAATTATGATTTGACTGAAAATATCAGTGAATCAATGTCGGAGGCCACAGACAAAGCTACATTATATAAAGCGATGACAAGTTCTGTAGGGTTCTACCCGATTGCTAAACTGCTTGCTGGGGCCTTTACTCGTCATGCAGTCGTAAGCAGCGGTAAAATTGCTAGTACTTCAGCTTTAGTGGTTAGAGGAGCGACTATGTTAAACCCTCTGGGCATTGCAATATCAGCTATCTGGACTACATATGAGCTCAGTGGGCCAGCATTTAGAGTAACAATCCCGCTGGTACTTCACATTGCACTTATACGTCAAACTCAAATTAAGTTTGAAATTGAACGAGCAAAAATGGAGTTAATACAATGTCTGTAGCAAAAGATATTCTTGTTCGCACTATTGATAATAGCCCAGAAATAATTGAAGGCTTAAAAGATGGAACATTTGAGCTATTTGGAGGGGTTATTCGAATTGCTAAAGGGCAGGCAGGCGCGGGTCAAATAGTGAAGCATCTTGTATACCCTGGTAGCCCAGAGGCACTGGAAAAAAGCATTACTAATTTGCAAAGTGTGTTACAGCAACAGTCAGGTCAAATACAAGACAGCATTAGTAACCTGCAAAGTAGTATGGATGTGTTACAGGGGCTCCAGTATGCAAATATCGCTTTATCGGGGTTAAACCTAGCCGTCTCATCTGTTGGTTTTGTAGTTGTATGTAATAAATTGAACCATATATCTAGGGTACTTGAGCAGCATACAACTAAGCTCGATATTTTGTGTGAGGGCGTGCTTCGGACTGAGCAAAGGGATGCGTTTAAAGATACAGCTAGGTTTACGTCGCTCTTAAAAAGGTTGAGCCAACTGTCAGTAGAAGATGATGCGCAATTAATCAAGGGTATGGTGTGGGAGATTATGAACCAATATCAATATACTAAGTTAATGCTCACAGAAGCGTGTAAGGTGCAGAAAAAAGAACATATTCTCAGCGCACTAGGTGGGATTGAGTTACTTCAGAGCCGACTGCAATATCTTGGTTTTGCGATGGCCTACGCTTATAACGCAGCAGATGAAAGTGCCCATGCTGTAGAGGCTATAATGGAGTTAGACAAAGAAATGATGTGCTTTGGCCGCACAATAGTAAACTTGGTGTCTTCTGAGCCTTTAATTAAATGTGTTAGTACTGAGCAGTTTGAAAAGCTAAAAGAGATTGTTTCTTTGAGGAAAGAAATAGAGCCTGCGATTGAATATCAGAAAAACGTGTTTAATCTTATTTCTGCTCGACCAGAGCTTAAAAGTATCGTTGCTCAAAATTGTGACGAGATACTGCTTATCGCAGCTTAACTTTCGCTAAGTATAAGTTGATTTAACTAGCTCAGATGATGTCTGAGCTAGTGCAGTTAAGTTGCAGTCATCCAATCTACTTTCAAGGTGTTGCCTTAGCGTTCTTTACTATACGACTTGACATAGTAATATGCTCCTATGCAAAAAACGAATACACCAGTTCCATAAACTTTGGTAATTATCCATGATAGGTCCCAGGCGTCTGCGTTTGCTCCGTAAGCCAAGAATATACACAACCTAAAAGTGAAAGTAATTAATAAGTATAATCCTCCCCACTTTACAATAAATGAAATAATTTTATCTCTTTTTTCTAAATAGGAAGCGTGTGAACTAGAAGTTTCTTTCAAAAGTCCTAGAACCATTCCAAATATTAACAAGCCTACTATTGCTGTAAAAAGAAACATTAGAGTTGTAAACTCAGAAAATGACTGCATGCCTCCCTGGATAAACTTTATATTGATTCCATAGATGATTGTTACCACTACAAGCAATCCGCAAAGCTGCTTTATTCTTTTTGGCATTATTACCCAAGCAATCAAGATGACAATCAGTCCAATAGCAAGTGCCATTCTAATTCCCCTACAAGTATTCTAAAAAATTCATATTTGTTGGCCTAAATATTGTTGAAACCCAACCAACTCATTTATAGAGCCACTAATTGGGTTAAATACCCATTCATGATCGAACAGACTCTCTTGTCTTCGAGACATAAAAATGTCGCCAACAACGAGAGAATAAAAGCGATTGCCGTTTTCTCTTTGAGCTTCAATTCGTTTCAATGTATCCGCGCAGAGGTGCCCCACAATAAAGTCGGAAATAACTAGCAGGTCTGCTTTTTTGTACACTTCTGTATCCATTATTTCCAGTGCATGGCTTAGAGCAGGACCCACATCAGTGCCACCATGAAAAGACATTTTTAAAAAGTCGATTATGGATGCTAATCCCATTTCCCCCGTGAGGTCGAGAGTTTGAATACCGGTGGAAAAATTTATTAGGTAGCAAGGTCGATTCTCTTTTTTGGCTTTAGCCGCCATAAATAGTGCTACACCTTTGGCAATAGTTTCTGGCATTTCGCTCATTGAACCGCTGGTGTCCACACACACTATCATTGGGCCATGGCTATCGTTGTCTTTGACTAGGATGTCTTGTTCAGTTTCAACTTCTAATGTCTGGTGTGAGTGTCCTACCATGTCAAAGCACATTAGCCTTGATTCTACGTACTTTAGATCAAAAAGAAGAGAAGTTACTTCATCAGCAAGTAATGCCTTTTCACTTGGCAGCACATTTTCTAAATCTCGGCCCAGGCGGATGCCGATGATTTCTTCATTGGAGTGTATATCAGGTAATGTTATGTCCAATTGTTGGGTTACATTGGCGCGCTCTAATTTTTCAGCCAATTCAAATTGTCTTACTCGGCCAAGTAAATCACAAAGTGATCTTAACCCTTCATCCTCGCTAAGATATTTTGCCCATCGTTGAAATTCTATAAAGTCCTGTTGATTTAATTGTCCGTTTGAAAAGTCAATGAGCAAACCTGGATCAATACCCAGCGAGTCGAATATTGGTTGGATCTGTTCCAACAATTTTAATAGTAATTCTATCTCGTCTAATAGTTGTCTCCGAAGGTTTGATATATATTCTAATTCCCATTCGCTCCTTGCCTTGTCTAATGCTTTTTGCCACGATTCGATGAGGTGACGGCCACAGACATTAAACTTCTTTACTAGGTCCTTGCCATTTAGTCCTTCAGATAGTAATCCATTTGGAAATTGTCCGAGTTGCGAGTGCCAGAAATCTTTATCTACTGGCTGCTTGGAGCTTTCGCAAAGGGTAAAAAACTGATAAACGGCTGCATGCAAAATTGACCTTGATCTGCTGCCTTTGATGAGTCTTTCAAGCTTTCTAAGTTCTAGTTCACTATTATTGAATGGCGAAGCTATGGCCAGATTTTTCCTACTCTGCCACTCCCATTCTTCAATTTTATTATCAATACTATGTCGTAGTGGACTAGGCCGCTTCAGCAACCGGCTGTATTCACAAAAAACAGTGCTTCTGACGGTATCTGCTGACTTTGCAACTATATCTACTTGCACAGCGATTCCATACGCTCACAATCTTTTATGCGAAGTTGAAGTTGAGTGATTTGCTCTTCAATTCCCTGAATAGCAATTTGACTTTTTTCCTGAGGAATAAAAACAGACTTCAAATTTTTCTCGTAGCCCTGTTTCATTAATTCTACCTGGCTAAGAGTTTTGATAAATTGTTCTTTCGTTTCTGAAATTGAGTCAAGTAATGAGTTTATAAGTCGCTTATTGACCTTCGATTTTTTATCCCCTTTGTGGAATCGAACCACAGGAGTGAAATTCTTCTCATCGTAATTGTCCTCACCGATAACACAGGTGCCTTGGCCATCAAACTTGCATGTTAAGTCATCAATTGAATTTCCGTTTTCATCTATGGGATTAAAGGAGTCAGTTGTTTTCATCTTGTTCGTATGGATAAATACCTTTCTATTTAATCGTCCATGGTAATAGCTTCGGTCTTTAAACTCAGTTACAAAATATTGCTCCCCATTGAGCTCCTCGGTTTCGTATATGTCTTTGGAGTAGTAAAGTTCTTGATGAATTTCCGCGTCTAGTTGCTCTTTTTGTTTGTCAAATTTGCTTAAGTCTATACCAGTGTCGAACCCTGCATCTTTGACTGCCTGCTCAACAATGGCATTAATTGCTTCACGGTTGGATTCTTCAGTCCAGAGACAATGGCGAAGAAGCAGTGCGTCACTGTGATTGGTTTGAGAGTTCCCGTTAAAAAAGGCCGAGGCCTTCATCAACATAGCTGCTCGTTGCCAACGACGGTCTGATACATATACTTTCAGTTCATCATATTGGTCAACCAATGCTTTGCGAATTAGATGGATAATGGTGAACGTTTCTTTGGACAGTTCAACAGCATGAATCTGCTTTTGCCAGTGCAACCATTCATCAGCGCAAACTTGTAAGTCATTTCCAACATCGATTTCGGCCTCAGTGGGGCGTTGACTCAGTAAGTGGTCAAAATTATCCGAGTTTTTAATAGGTCCAACCATTAGCCGTACAATGAATCTGTCGTATAAAGCTTCCAATCCTTGATTCGATTCTGGCGTTTCGTTAGAGGCTGCTATGAGAGCTTTTAAAGGAGCTTTTTCAACCACTTCACCATTTCGAAAAATACGCTCATTGATAAGAGTAAGTAGAGTATTTAATATGGCCGGACTGGATTTCCAAATTTCGTCCAAAAAGGCAATTTCTGCTTTTGGTAAGTAGTGATTGGTCTTTCGTGTATAGCGGTCTTCTTTAAGTGCTTTTATCGATACTGGACCAAACACGTCCTCTGGTGTGCTAAAGCGATTCATTAGGTATTCAAAGTAATCTGGCTGTGAAAATGCACATGCGATGCGTCTTGATATTAGGCTTTTGGCTGTACCTGGGGGGCCGTAAAGGAAAGTGTTTTGGCCACACAGTGCACTGAGTAAAGATACGGCAATTATTTCCTCTCGCTCATACATTCCTTCGCTTAATGCTTTAAGAAGTTTACTTACTCTGTCTTTTAACTCAGTTGTTGATGACTTGTCCTCAATGATACTTAAAACGCTTTTTTTTAAGGAATCAGCGTCTTTTGACTTACCTTGAAACGATATATTCCCTGATTGTCGAGACCAGTTCATAAATCCGCCATTGAGACGATAAGTCACCATATTTTCTTTAGAATTATCCCACTTACCACCTAATGGCATTAACTTGGCTTGCAACTCTTTAAAGCTTCCTGCAAAGTTCATCGCTTTTTTAACTCCATGTTATTTATATAGTTGTAGCGACTTTCATTATACGGCTACCTGCGCCTTTCTTCTAGCGCATTTAATTGTCTGAGATGTGCCCGTTGATGGGGCAAGTAAAGTCATGCTTTCTGATACCTATCAGAATTGGACTAATCGTAATAATCCTTAACTGTTGAGGGTTTCTAGGCCTATATGTTTTTAGGTTTACACCTTCGCTAGCAACGCATTTAACCAACGCTCATTTCTGTCTGGCCTATTATCCTCGGAAACCCATGTTGTTTTCACAGTGATGTTGGGGAGTTCAGAAACTAGTAATTCAAGTTTGTGCTCATTTAGGTCAGTAAAGTGACGGCCACCTTTAACGCGCTCACCATCACCATACTTGAACGACACATACCAAATGCCACCAGCCTTTAAGGAGGTTGCTAATTTATTTAAAACCCTCTGTAATTCATTTTCAGGAACATGGAGTAGGGAAGCGCAACACCATATGGCGTCATATTGTGATACAGCCGTCACATCGTTAAATGTGGCATGTTTTACCTCTATCCCGGTTTGCTTACTTGATAGCTCGCATAGCGCCTCAGAGGCATCAAAGGCATCTACCTTATAGCCCATGTCTAAAAATGCTTTCGTGTCCCTTCCTGAGCCGCATCCAGCGTCCAGTATGTAGCAACCTTTGGATAGGCCTTTTGTGAACCTTTCATATATATCTCTCATATCAACGTCAATGGTGCCGTCGAAGAACAACTGTGCGTTCTGCTCGTAAAACTCTATGCTCATATTAAAAAGTGATGATCCCTTTAATTTTTGGTCGCCAGGTGTGAATTAAAATGCTTTTGGCTAATGTGTAGTGTGCCTGTAAGAAGCCCCTGCGTTCCGCCTCGCTTTTGCCTGTTTGTTGTATAAGCGTTTCTCGTAGTGGCAAATGACTATTAATGAAATACTCATTGCGCTTATGCAGTCTTTGTAAAAGCTCGATTTCAGGCACTTTGGCAAACTTACCGTTCTCGCCGCGATTACAGTCTCGGCAAGAGAGTACTAAATTCCACACACCATTAATATTGGCTATTTGTTCTTTAAGGTTCCAAGGTAAAAAGTGGTCTACATCCACGAGCTCCTCGCTTCCTTGTTGAAGGCTCACGGGCTGATAGCAATAAAAGCATCGACCTTTTTGATAGCCATTTAAACTGTCTCTGCAGCTTGTAATATTCACCCTGCGCTCTTTTGTACCGGTGAATAGTGTCTTAAGCTTATCATCGTACTCTACACTGATTAGGTTTCTGGCAACGCCCATTTTCCATGCTTGCTCAACTAAGCGCCAGCGTGCTTCAGTTTCGTGTTCGAAATTAGAAAATTGCTCATTTTCGGCCAATTTGAAAAAGTTGTCGGTAATGCGAATGCCATTATGTGTTTTTCGTTCATCTATAAAGAATCGATGGTCAATTTCACCATTATTTACTACGTGAAAGGCGTCAATAACGTTGGCGAAACCAAGCTTCACTGTTTGTTTAATGAGCTCATCATGATTAATTTCATCTTGGTTATAGCTTGAGCAGGCATTGAGAAACTTACTCGATTTGGAAGTGATTTGCTTAGGGGAGTGCTTCAAGTGGTCACACAAATGCTGGCTAAAAGGCACAGCAAGTTGATCGAGCGTGACTAAATCATTGGGTACTGCCTTTAAGTCATAGAGTGCTTTTGCTAGCGCAAACTTATATGAGGCCACATTGCGGCCGAATAGAATGATAGCTCGCCAGTAGTTATCTAGCGTTGGTTCTACTTCATAAAATTCCATTTTATCTGCTCCTTACTAGCTTTCTTCAGAGGTTAAGAGTTAACGGCACTAAACGCAACCAGCATTTGATGTGCTGCTGGTGGGCGATTAGCAATTTGACCAATAACGCAGTGGAAGTAAATACAAACGAGTTTGTAAACGTGATCGGTTATGCCTTGATGAGCGATCACTTTAAATAGGTGATCGCTTTTTATCTGAATTAACCGACAGACTTCACTGTTTATGTGGGCTTGCGGCTGATGTTGCTTGTAAAATTAGTAGCGTTTGATTGTTTGGCGAACTTTTCGGAAAATTTCTGATGAGTAATATAACGTGATCGCTGTAATGCTCATCATACCCGAACTGGTAAGGTAAGGTTTTTTGCTGTTCGGTGATTAAATCTTTATCAATTTGTAATTGTTGATATTGAGCGTGATAAGCCGTCCATGGCTTATTTTAATAGTCTATGTGATCACTTTTTGATTGTTTGGTTTGAAGCGATCACTTGAGTGTTAGTCTTATTGGATTGCGATAGTACATTCCACACATTCTAAGGCCTATAGCTCCCTTGTAGCGCTTATTTAGCTCCCAGAACTTGCTACTCATACCGAGTCCAGTATTCTTATCTTCCTCAAGGATGTGATTTAATTGCTCAAGGCACAATGCTCGATATTCGATTCGGGTTAGCTCTTTATCCAAAGGGATGCCAAATAAAACCTTGGCCCGGCCACCGTGCTTTAGGGCGTTAGTATTCCCTTTAGGAGCGCCTGCGCCTTTGCGTTTTCCACCTCTGGGCATAACTTAATCCTCATAATAGAAGGCCACTCCTAATGGTTGGAGCGGCCCATCATAGCTTCAGACTAAATGCTGTTTCTTTGCACTGGGAACTTAATGTGGCTCGTACCAAAGCTGAATTTCTTGCCACCATCGGGCCTGTAATCCGTTTCAGTTTTTGCTAAATAACTTAATCTAACGAACAGGGCTTGTAGGGTAATCCAGAATGCTTCATCACTTTTACGTATCAGGTTGTAATGCACGTGCGGTATGTAAGGGACAACGCCACCAGCTTCATGAGCCCATAGCTCACGTACAAGCTCAAATACCTTCGCCGGTGAATTTACCTTGTTGCCATTTATCAGCAGGGCTAGGTGATAGTGATGATGAAGACTCTTGCACTTCTCACAGCTCCATACGACGTTGACTATCGATTTGTATTTTTTGATTAGTTTTTGCTTTAACTTCCGCAGGAAAAGCTGGAGTATCTGATTTGAATCATCGGTACTATGTTTGCTGTGATGCAAGTCAAAACGCAATGCAAAAACTTTTTGGTATTGGCAAATTGTTGAATCAACAAGTTTAATGATTTTATTCATACGAGAAGACTCAATTGAATAGTTCCTAAGTATTCTGATTAGAATAGGGGTACCATCCTCTGATTGATAAACATAATCTTTTGATAACTTTGACATGATAAATCGCTTGTGTCTGATTAGCTCTTTTTCTTTTGGCTCAAATAGATTCACTATTAGCTTTTTAACATTAACCATTTTCTTTAATTCCAGTTACTAGGGTGGCACCACAATCGCAAGATACTAGGATAAAACCTTTCATTGATTCGATTTGAACAGCCCGCGAAGACTGGGCTTTTAAAGTAATTTCAACCATAAAAACTATCGACTTGCTTAACATTTTTGTTCGTTAAAGTCCTGTAAGAACTTGTAGATATCCGCAGCACGCCAGAATGAGCTTCTCTTTAGCTTCAATGGCGCAGATATATATCTTTGCGAAACTAACTTCTTCAGCGTTCGGATGCTTATACTTAATTGGTCAGCCACTTCGAATTCATCTATTACAGTGAAATCTTCAGGCAGGGCAATATCGTGCTCAGATATAAACTTCATATTTACTGAACGCTAATATTGCTAATCCATTGTTGAACTTCACTTGCAACATACCTAACACTGCGGCCATTGGGGTGCAGCTTTCTCGCTTTGGGAAAGTTACCAGCTTTTTCCATTTCAAACAGGGTTGTTCTGCTAAATCCAACCAAGTTAAGCACTTCTTTGCGAGTTAGTAATTCTGGAAGCGAATTCATCACATCTCTCCAAATTTTCGTTAAGAATCTAGTGGTGTTCTTACACCTTCGAACATTGCAGATCAGCATTTGCCAACTGCGGACAAATTGGAGAATAAACATTTTATTTTAGTATGCAAATGACTGATATATCGAAACTTTAAAGTCTACGCTCACCGTTTTGATCCACTTTTATACTAGCGCTATTATGCATTATTAGCTGCGTCTAAATTTCAGATGTTAGTGTTCGCTTACCTTTTAGGTCATTTTTTATGTGAGACGTTTTACAAGCTCAATTTAGAGGCCTTACTTTGTATGATTAACTCAAACTCAATGAAAAAAAATTGAAAAAAAAGTTTGATTGGTTAATGTTGGTTGTTTTTTGAACTGTTTTTGGGCTGAGTAAGAGTTAGTCAATCTTTTGGATAGGGGCTGCTTTTGACTATTACTTTTGCATGTGGCGCTTATGTTGGGTCCTTTTTTATCAGTTTCTTATCTCCAACCTGACGATACTCACTTGGCTTATTGATTTGATAGGCAATTAAATCCTGGGGGAGATGTGGTTGGAGTAAATCATTAAGTAGGTCTGTATTTGTAACAGAGTTATCAAGCCACATATCCAATACTCCTCTACCTTGGGGTAGCATCAACGGCATCGCTTTAGAGTGAATAAGGGAAAGCTTGGGGTGAGGGGGCAAAGTGATAATTGAACAGCTTAAGGTAGGCTCGCCGGTTATAGGGTGGAGCCATTCACGGTATAGGCCAGCAAAAGCGATAGCTTCTCCTTTCATTGCTTCAAAGTCATAGTAGTGGATTGGCCTATTGTTAACAAATTCAGACTCGCCAAAGCCTTAAGCGAGTATCACACACCGGGTCTCTTAAAATGCCTTGTAACCAGCACTTCTAGGAACATTGAGCTTGTCAAAGCGGGTGTTGAACGAGGTGTACTTGGTAGGCTTAAATGCGCTCTCAGTTGTCTCAAGTAGCAACCACCAAGTGGCTTTATCTGCCTGTCGCTGCCCATGCAGCTCCCTAACTATGGTGATTGAATCAGTTGCTTGTTTAAAGCGGCCCTGTTGCAGGGGGGCAGACCAAAATTGAATTGCCTACAGAGGCGCTCATTCGGCCACACATACAGGTTCCTATAACTGTTCATTCTTCATTTAGGTTAGACAGCATTAGCGAAAGTAAAAACTTTCGCAGATCTCTGTTCTGATATCTAAACCTAACATATACTGTTTATATATACAGTATTGGTGTTATTTATGAAGGTTATCCCCATTTATGTCGAGGCGGGTATCACTGGCTTTGAGTCGCCTGCGGCGGAATACACAGAATTACGACTATCGCTAGATGAGTTGTTGATTAGGCATCCCAATGCAACCTTTATTGGACTTGCCAATGGTGACTCTATGCAAGAAGCGGGAATTTTTGACGGTGACTTGTTAATCGTGGATAGAGCAGAAACGATTAAGCATGGTGATATCATTGTTGCTAATTACAACGGGGCGTTTGTATGCAAGCAACTTGATGCGCATCGCCGCTTACTTTTGTCAGCAGCAAAAGGGTACTCTGCGGTAGCAATTACCGAAGGTGATGAGTTTCAGTTAGAGGGCGTGGTGACGTGCTCTATTCGTTTACATCGTAAATCAAAAGAGCTGTTGGTATGTATGCCTTAGTTGATGCTGTCGCATTTTATGCCAGTGCGGAAAAGGTGTTTGACCCCAGTATCAGAAAGCGTCCAGTAGTTGTGCTTACTAATAACGATGGCTGTATCTGCGCGGTTAGCCCAGAGGCAAGGGCGCTTAACATTCCAAAATTTGAGCCTTACTTTAAACTACGGCATCTGCTCAATAAGCATAATGTTGTGGTGCGCTCATCCAACTACGAGCTATACGCAGACTTAAGCACCCGGATGATGGAGGTTATTGGCCGCTTTAGCGATAGCCAGTATATTTACTCCATTGATGAGTCTTTTTTACAGTTCACAGGGTTTGCTGCATTAGTTAAAGATTGGCACCAATATGGTCACGATATTCGTAAAGCTGTATGGAGAGAAATAAAGTTGCCTGTAGGTGTGGGGTTTGGAATTACTCCTACGCTTGCCAAAGCTGCGAATCATGCGGCTAAGAAGCTTGAAGGGTATAACGGTGTTGCTGTGATTGATGATATACCTTCTGCTAAAGCTATTTTATCACGCATGAAAGTTACTGATATATGGGGAATAGGGAAGCGTTTGGGACAAAAGTTAGCGTTGATGGGGATTAATGATGCCTGGACGCTCGCAAAGCAAAGCCCTAAACATATGCGGAAGCAATTCTCTGTTGTTGTGGAGAGAACCATAGAAGAGCTCAATGGCCATATTTGTCTTTCATGGGATGAAGTAAAAAGCCCGAAGCAAGAGATCTACTCTACGCGTAGCTTTGGTGAACGGGTAACAAATATCAATGACCTTAAGGGTTCACTCGCAACCCACTGTGCGACGGTAGGCAAAAAGCTTAGACAGCAAGCGTCATTAACTCATCGTGTAGTGATATTTGCGCATAGCTCTCCATACGAGGATAACTTTTATAAACGTAGCTACCTGTACGACTTCCCCGTACCAACCAACGACAGTCGTGTTATCGCCAACGCCATGAATGAGGTTTTGTCACTCTTATATTCAGAAGGGGTTAGGTATTACAAAGCGGGTGTTGGTGCGCTGGAGTTAGTTTCTGAGCGATACATACAAGCAGATTTATTCTCCACCAGCGCAGACAATAAAACACTTATGCAAAGTATGGACAAAATAAACCACCGGTTTGGTAAGGGCACAATAAAGCTGGCGAGTGAACAGCAAAGTAAGGGCTGGTCCATGCGCCGTGAGTTTCTAAGCCCTCGATACACAACAAGGTGGAGTGATATTCCGCGTATAAATTGTTGTGATTAATGAGTATGCTCTGTTCGGTGTTCAGGCTATGGCGTTTGAGATGGGTAAGAGCAGCCCTAGAGCTGTCCAGTGGCTATCTTAATGACAAAGTGGAAGTCCAATACTATGATTGGAGGTAATATGCCACCCAATGAATAGGATGTTCAAAATGGCCAAGGGACACTCAGTATTTGTCAAACCTCTGTTACTCTTATACAACCTTCTCATTATCTGTTTGTTGCTCGCTGGTGGCGGTTATCTTACTTATGCTTTTTATGTAAGTTAAGAGTTGCCCCACCACATGGCTAGATTGGAAGGCGACACGAGGATTTATTTGCTGGTTTTTGAGATGGTCCGCAGTGCGGCAGAAGCGGAGCTTGAGGCGTAACTCGATACTGACCCAAAACAAGCTAGAAAATTTTGCTCAAAGGGCTAACAACACCTTTTGTGCCTTGCTGTAAAGCATGAGTGTATATTTGCGTTATCTTCACATCGGAATGACTCTGCTGAGCTTGCACGGTTCTTAGCAAAACTTGCTTCGCCAGCATAAACTCGGCGATGTGGTTTAAAATTATGAACAGTTTTTCATTGAATTAGCCCCAACAAATAACTGGGTTCATATACAGTTTTTATATTTCTCCTATAGTTAGGAAAATGGCCCATTGGGCCGTTTTTGTCATGTACACGTTCAGAGCAATGTAGCGTAATCTCAATGCTGGTAAGTGCTTTTTAAATTTGCTATCAATAAGCTAAGGACAAAAGTGAGACAGTTTGCGGCAGAAAAACGACCCTATTGCTCAATATCAAGTTGTTAGCCATTTGGCGATAAATATTATACTAATCAATAAATGTAAAAGGAGATAACATGGAAAGTACTACATTGTTAAAGGATATCTTGTTAGATAAGGGACAGATCCATAAATATTACGAGGGAATGGTTCCTGTAAATTTATGGAGAGGATTAAATGTCAAAAAGAATATGGAGTTATTTGAATTAATAGAAGATACTATTATTTTATCTAATGGTCGCCCAAGACCTGCGGATATAAGTTTAATCGGTGAAGGGGCTAATGCTAAAATCAATATTAAAGAGAGCCCTAGAGGTATAAGTACATTTGATAAACCTGGCATTCCTCAAGGCCCTAATTGGGAGCACTATAGAATATCTGCTGGGACACCTTTACCAAAAGGGTTAGCTATTATAAAAGATAACTATAATTCAAGGTTAGGCGCATATCATTATACAATAGCCCCAGCCTACAACATGCCTTTAACTGTATTTAAACTTTTACTTAACCAGCTAGCAAAATCGGTTGTTAAAGAGGTCGCATAAGATGAATATACCTAAAGCATATGTTCCAACGCTTTTATCAGCGATACGAGATTCTGTTCTATATAATGAGCAGTTATTAAAGAGTGAAACTTTACGTGATCGTGATGATTATGAAGAACATTATGTACATCTAACTCAGTTCTTCGAATATTTAAAAGAAGAGTATGTAAATAATGAAGAGCAATATGGTTTGAAGTTAGAGCAGATACTCCCAGAAGAAGGGGCTAATAAGCAAATCAACAAAGACTAAAAACAGTTGGCCACTGCCCGCGCCTCGCGGATTTTGGCCAACAATTTTTAGCGTGTTATTTGTGCGTTACTGAATAAATACCCTAACGCGTCTTTGTTCAAAAATGCACCAGAGAGAACTTCTGCTTTTTGATCTTAGCTACCAGTCAAGTTATGTATAGGGTAGTTATGGGCACAAGACTCAAATGACCTCTAAACTCTTAATCTGCGCTCGGGTAATAAAGTCACTCCACCAGCACATCATTTCACGTCGTTTTTCTAGATAGTCAGCTCGGTTGTATGCTGCGCGCACTTCATTCTTATCCTGGTGGGCGAGGGCGGCCTCAATGAGTAGATAATCAAACTGCTGGTGGTCGTTGAGTATTGTACTGGCGAGCGCCCGAAGGCCGTGGGCTACTAAACGGCCATGAAAGCCCATACGCTTAATTGCGGCATTAGCTGTTTGCAAGTTGGCATGAGTGCGAGGGTTTCTATCAGCTGGGAATACATGCTCACGATTGCCACTGATGGTACGCATTTTTTCTAATATTCTTACTGCTTGAGGTGAGAGCGGTATTCGATGTTCTTTACGGGTTTTCATCCGCTCAGCGGGAATAGTCCATATTTGCTTTTCAAAGTCGATTTCTTCCCAAGTCGTTTTGGCTGCTTCATTTGGTCGCGTCATCGTATGTAACTGCCATGCAATCAAACAGCGAGTGGTGTTTTTGATACTGGCATTTTGCAACGCCGACATAAACTCAGGTAACTCATCTTCCTTGATGGTCTTCATCGACTCTTTCTTTGGCGAAGTGAAAGCGGCTCTTATCCCAGCTAACGGGTTATGTTTAATGTAACCCGTATTAACCGCAAATGTCATTATATCGTTGAGGCGCTGGCAAAGTCTTTTCACTGTTTCTAAGTTACCTTTGGCTTCAATAGGCTTGATCACTTTTATCGCTTGTTGAGCATCAATAGCGTCGATAGGGTGTTCGCCCAATGTTGGGAATATATGAAGTTGTAGTGAGCTCCACACATTTTTTGCGTAGCCTGGGGTCACTTTACTTTTATGCACATCAAACCAAAGCTCAGCTACTTTTATGAGTGTGTTTTCTCTTCTGCGCGTTTCTTGTTCGTAATGGCGTTCTCGTTGCTCTTTTGGGTCGATGTTCTCAGCCAATAGAGCGCGCGCTTCATCTCGTTTTTTGCGTGCTTGTGCTAAGGTGACTTCAGGGTATTTACCAAAGCTGATGTTCGTACGTTTTTTGGTATAGGGCTTTTGATATTTAAACTGCCAGCTTTTTGTACTATTGGGCGCGACACTAAAATATAAGCCATAGCCATCAGCTAGACTTTGCACTTTATCAGTGGGCTTGATGTTTTTGAGTTGCGTGTCGTTGAGTGGTTTAACCGTTTTTGCCATATGTACTATTCCCTGAAGGCCTTTAAATATAAGGCTTTGTCGCATCGATGTACTACGATATCTGGCGCCATGTACTAACCTAGTACATGAAATAGTACATAAATAACTGAATTTCAGCAAACGTGGGCGAACATTACAGGCATTAAAAAACCCGCTAAGTCTTTATTCTCAGCGGGTTTTTAAACGTTCTCGAACTTAATCGAACAGTGAAGTGGTGGAGCTGGGGGGATTTGAACCCCCGTCCGGAAAACCTCGACCATCGGTCCTACATGCTTAGTGTCGTCTTTTGGTTAACCTTTGAGTCTCGGACGCACACGATAAACAAAGGCGAGGCCGCTTAGTTTTAACCCTTCAACCCCGGCCAGGGTTTCCGTAGCGAGTCTGTGTAGGGTGACACTTCAGAACCGGGTCCACAGACATACACCGGAGAAGTGCTAGCGGGCTATTATGCCGCTAGAGCGTAGTTATCGTCGTTTGCGATTACTTTAAAATGCGGCTTTTTTACGAGGCCAACCGCACCTCGACATGCACCTCAGGCGTCTTGAATCCCGTCGAATCCTAATCAGCCCCTGAAATACGTTTCAGTATCCATAAGTATAACTGAGAGCGTGACCCTACTACAAGCGAAAGCAACTGAATTTCTTATAAATCAGGCGTGTTTGCCTATTCTCTGTGCAAAATCAACGCATTTGCTATAACAACTGCGAAAAGAGTATGAACAATTACTTAACAATTAAGTATGAGTATGGTCAAATAGCGATCGATGCAAAAACACTAATAATAAAATCGTGCTCACTTGATGGGCGCTTCTTGGAAGTAAAATAACGTGTCCCTATTTGCCTTTGATAAGCTCAGTGGCGAGGTGAGCTTAATTGATCATCCCATGAATGGCTCAGTACCTGCCAGCGCTACCCAGCTTATGGAGTTACTGGCGCAATCGCCTTACGCCGACTGTGAAATTCTTGATGCCAATATCGCGGCATTATTTAATCCGTCTAAGTCTAACCAGTCACGTGTTGTAGCGCGGGCAGTTAATGCTCGTCTGAATGTGAATATCGATGAACCACTGATGATGGCAGAGGGCGAGCTCACCTGCGCTCGTGGTGGTGAAATTTTAGATTTAGACAACGCTGTGCGCCAACTTCGTGAAGCTGGAATTAAAAAAGGTATTAGTCGTAAAGCGCTTGAGTTATTGCTAGCAAAGCAGTTTGAGCTGCCACCAGGGGGGCGTGCCACGGCGATTGTTGCTGTTGGGCGTAAAGCCAAAAGTGGTGAAGATGCACGTTTTATTCGTCTATGCGCCACCGCTCAAGATCGCGTTTTATGCCCGAAAGAGGCCGAGAATGGCAAGGTGGATATGCGCGATCTTGGCGATATTATTACTGTGAAGCCGGGTAGCCCGTTAATGCAAAGAGTACCAGCAACGGCAGGGGAACCTGGGTACAATTTATTTGGTGAGCAACTTGCGCCTAAACCCGGTCGGCAGTTTCCGCTTGAGGTCATGGAAGGCACGCGTCTAGATAGTGACAATGAGAACCTTTTGGTGGCCGACGCTGTCGGGGTGCCGGTTGCACTTGCTCGGGGTGTGCGAGTGGACGATGTGCTGTGCTACGACTTTGTTGATGCAACAACGGGGCATATTCGCTTCGAGGGCAGTGTGATTGTCAGCGGTGATGTAAAAGATGCGATGCAAATTGTCGCCACTGGTGATATCACCGTCTTGGGCTTTGTCGAATCGGCAACGCTACAAAGCGACAATGAGATCACCGTCGTTAAGGGCGTGATCGGACGCAAACGAGACGAGTCTGAGCCCTGTAGTTGTCGTATTCAAGCTAAACGCAGTGTCTCTATTGGCTATGCTCAATACAGTGATATTCAATCGCAGCAAGATATCTTTATCGACCGCCAAGCACTGCACTGTGAGCTAAGCGCTCGGCGCTTAATTCGTGTTGGTCGGGGCAAAAACCCCCGAGGCAAGTTGATTGGTGGCTTTGTCAGCAATGCTTTGCGCATAGAAACTGGCGAGTTAGGTGCGCCATCGGGTACACGCACTAAAGTGTATCTGGGTCAGTATTACTATGAACTAAAACAAAAGCGTAAAACCTTAGCTGAACAGCAAAAACGCATTAACGAGAAGTTTGCTGCCTTACAGGTGCTTCGTAAAAAGGCCCTAAAAGAGGCGGATAATGACAAACGCAAACGTCAGTGCGCACATTTGGATAAGCATGAAGCTCAGTGGGTGGCCATCAAGCAAGGGTTAGAGAAGAAAAAGCGACTCGTGCAACAGCGTATTAATATGTTGTTGGGCACGAGCCGTGTGCGGGTAAATGACTTAATGCACCCTGGAGTGGAGCTGAAAATTGCCCATGATACCACGCAGATATCGCGTATCTATCCGCCGCATTCAGCGCTGTTGAGTGAAGGCAAAATCACTCAACAATTTCCACTTTAAGGCACTTGCGGCCTTAGACGCCCTCGGTATTTGCCGGCGGTGTAGGCTCTTCGCTAGTCTCGGTACTAGCGAGCGGCCAGCCTCCCAAGCTTTGCCATTTGTTAACGATAAAGCAGAACAGCTCAGCGGTACGCTCTGTATCATACAAGGCGCTGTGTGCTTGGGCATTATCAAACTCGATTCCCGCAGTGCGACACGCTTTCGCCAGTACCGTTTGTCCCAACGCTAATCCGGCCAGCGACGTGGTGTCAAAGCTTACAAAAGGGTGAAATGGCGTGCGTTTAATTTTACAGCGCTCAATGGCGGCATTTAAAAAGCCATGGTCAAAGGCGGCATTATGAGCAACCACCACGGAGCGTTGGCAACCAGCATCTTTTTGCGCTTTGCGTACAAATTTACAGATACTTTTTATTGCTTCGCTTTCATCCACCGCGCCACGCAATGGCGAGAAAGGGTCGATACCATTAAACTCAATAGCCGATTGCTCGATGTTTGCCCCTTCAAAAGGGTCAACATGAAAATGTTGCGTTTGGTCTAGGTGCAAGTAGCCTTGCTCATCCATTTTTAATGTGGTGACAGCAATTTCAAGCAATGCGTCGGTATTTTTATTAAAGCCAGCGGTTTCCACGTCGATAACTACAGGAAAGAAGCCGCGAAAGCGCTGTGCAAAGCGTGTTGGTTCTGTGTCTGCCATAATACTGCCCAAAGCCAATAAAGGCCGGCTATTATGGCAAAAACTGCGCCATGCCAACAGGGGCTAAGGTAAAATTAATCACGCCATAGTGCCATCATGTTCGTTTTCTGTGGTACAAGTATTGCATTGCGTTTCGTACACGGTAAAAGCGTCAATGATTCGACGAGGTATGTTCACATCATGATTAGGTTTTCATTAATTGCATTGAGTGTGTTGTTAAGCGCCCAAGCGCAGGCGGCGATGCGCAGCTATGAGGCTTCAGCACAGTCCTCGCATTGGACCTTGGTAGAAAACTCGCGTTTACAGTGCCAACTTAATCATGAAGTTCCCTATTATGGCGAAGCCATATTCCGCGCTCATGCCAGCAAAAATAAAGCCTTAAACTTTAATTTGGACATGGTTGTTCGCCCCAATAATTATGACTTAGCCGCATTGGAAGCGGTGCCGCCAAGCTGGCGCCCAGGCACCCATGCGAAAGCGTTAGCGTCAATGGAGCTACTGCGACAATTCGATGGCGAGCTCGGTGACAGCACGGCCTGGGAGATGCTCTCAGAGCTAGAAAAGGGCAATCATCCCACTTTTTACTACCAAGACTGGCGTAACGCCCGTGATCAGGTTTCGGTGGGCTTATCGTCGGTTAATTTTAAGCAAGCGTATTGGGCGTTTTTACAATGTCGTGACGGATTATTGCCTTTTAGTTTTGAAGATATCGCGTTTACGGTGATGAACTACAAGAAAAACTCTAGCGAGTTGACCAAATCATCGAAAAAGCGCCTCGCACAGATAGGTGAGTACCTCAAGCATGACAAAGAAATAGAGTCGGTGATGATCTCAGCCTACACCGATAGCTATGGTGGACGTTGGAATAACCTCGAACTTTCTAAACGCCGTGCGGCGGCGATTGCCGAGTATATTAAAGAGTTAGGTGTAGATGAAGGTAAGTTGGTGACTACGGGGTTTGGCGAGAAGCGCCATGTGGCTCCAAACGAGACGGTGATTGGTCGCGGCAAAAACCGTCGCGTAGTGATTCAAATAGCTAAGCCATAAGGCTCATCAGCGTAGCTTATTCGTTAGCGGCGCTGACCATGGCACTGATTTCTGTCCACTCATCACGTTGATACACACTAATGCGTACCGGGTGGCCGTTTACATCATAAAACAAGGTAAAGCGGCCAATATCACTGGTAATATTCAACGGCTCACCCAGCTTACTCTGATAAAAATCAGTGACTTCGTTGTCACTGAGTCGAGTGAAACCATCAAGCACCATGGGGTATTTTTTTTCCACGGTCATGCGGGTGGTAAAATCTTCTGGCAAAGGTAGCAAAGACAAGTCCGCATAGGCTAGGTTGCTCGCCGCTACCAAAACACTTCCTGCAAGGGTGGTAGCAAGTCGGCGAAAAGCGTTATTCATGGTTTCACTCCGATTATAAACACATCTTTATATTATAAAATTTAACCTATATTTAACCAAAAATCACTTTATTTGTCCGCGCTTTAGGTCGCGAATAATAAAACGGGCAGGGTGCAGGGCCTGATCGACACGATTTGAAATCGGCAATGGCTCGTCACATAGGCTGGCAACTAAGCTCTCAGCGCACAGCGGAGCCGTGCACAAGCCTCGTGCCCCTAAGCCAGTAAACAAGTGTAAACCAGGGTTTTGATGACGCAGCGGTTGCTGGCCTTGCCACTGTCCTTTAAGTAGCAAAGGGAAGGCCGCTATATAATCGTCTTGTTGCGCATATTGCCCAATAATAGGCAAATGATCTGCGAGGGTCGCGCGAATAGCGGCTTTGGCACCGTTAATATCCTGCAACTCTTGAGTCCAGTCGCATTCACCATAAAACCCGGCAAATTGTTGCCAATTAGTGCGATCATCAGCATCGCGAATATCCCGCGCTTGGGTGTCTTTTTCAAAGGTTGCACCCATACAATGGCTGCCATCGTGAGCCGGTGTAAAATACCCTTTGTGGCAAAGCACAGTGTTGAGCTTGCGCGAGTTATCGCTGGCGCTCAGGTGTGATACTTGACCGCGCACACTTTGTAGCGCCAACTCATTCTCTGGCAACAGCTCAGTGGAGTGCTCCCCCATACAAATAAATACATCGCTAAAGTCGTCATAGCCCTTGTTTTTGCACAGCAGCTGCCACCGCTCACCCACGCGATTAACGGCCGTAACCTGAGTGGCAAAGTGAATGTCGAGCTGCGCTTGCTGCTTGGCGTGAGTGACTAGTGCCTGCACCAGTTCCACGGGGCTAACCCAGCCCGCATCAGGGATGAATAAACCACCATAGGGAGTATCAATGCCGGCAATATCGCTGGCTTGCTCCGCATCGACACCTTGTATCAACCACTGCGGCCAATTGTTCTTACTGAGCAAGTTGGCATGGCGTTTTTTTCCTTCCTCTTTAACGCCTTGTAGCAGCACGCCACACCATTGGTGGGCAAAATCAACATCGTTTGCCAGTTGCTCGTACAAGCGCTTGGCATATAAAAAGCTGTGCGCGAAGAGCTCACTGGAGGGCGATACATCTGCTTGCAAGTGCGGATACACTGCGCCTTGTTTGTTGTGTGACGCACCTTGAGCCAGTTCGTCGTCAGCGCAAAAGAGGGTGCAAGGAATATTGCGTGCCGTTAACCGATGAGCCAATGTCGCCGCAGCAATGCCACCACCAACAATGGCAACCTTATCTAAGGGGCGGGTATGGCGAACAAATGGCGCCGGAACATTGGTTGTCGCGGTGGTATGTTCAAGCTCACCCACTATCATCTCGCGCTTGCGGCCATAGCCTTTCACTTTATTCACCTTGAACCCGGCTTGCTGCAGCCCTCGGCGTACAAAGCCTGCAGCGGTGAAGGTGGCAAAGGTGGCGGCTTCGCGACCAAGATGTGCCATAGCATCGAACAAAGACTGCTGCCACATATCAGGATTTTTACTCGGGGCGAAGCCATCTAAAAACCACGCATCGACGAGACCATGCTGATTGAAGTTCATCTGCTCGATGCTATCAAGCACATCGCCAATCCATAAATCCAAGGTCACATCACCAAAGTGCAGGCGATGGCAACCAGGCAAGGCCTCGGGATACTGTGCCACCAGTTGCTCACTGTAATGGCTCAGTTGCGGCCAGGCTGCTAGAGCTCGGGCTAAATCCTGACGCTGGATAGGGAATTTCTCAAAGGAGATAAAATGCAGCCGGGTGGCTTTTTTCTCTGTTTGGGTGGCAAAGCGTTGCCATGCATTCAAAAAGTTTAAACCCGTACCAAACCCTGTTTCGGCAATGACAAATTGCTCGCGCGGATGACTGCATAGTCGCTCACTGATGTGGTTATGCTGATAAAATACATAATCAGATTCTGCCAGGCCGTCTTCATTAGAGAAGTAAACATCGTCAAAATCATCGGCGACGGGAGTGCCGCAGTCATTAAAATGGATTTTAGCGTGGGTAATCATTTTAGCTCTTTGAGTAAGTCTTTGCCCACTATTTTAGCGACTTTACAGCGGTGCGTATATTGTCACTAAAAGATCATCTCGGGCGCTTGAAAATTTCAGTGTACATATGTACGCTGGAATGACCACTTCGGAATCAGTTTCCGCGTAAACTATACGCAATTTAGATCTAAGCTAAGGTAAATTCTCATGAGAAGAGCCGTCATTACGGGTATCGGTGTTGTTTCTAGCATCGGTAATAACAAAGAAGAAGTACTGGAATCTCTAAAAACGGGTAAAAGTGGTATTGCCTTTAACCCTGAATTTGCAGAATACAATTTGCGTAGCCAGGTCTCTGGCCACATTGATATTAATGTTAAAGATCACGTTGACCGCAAAGCCCACCGCTTTATGGGTGATGCAGCAGCCTATTCTTATATCTCAATGGCTCAGGCCATTGCTGACGCTAAACTCACCGACGAGCAAGTGTCTAATGAGCGCACCGGATTGGTTGTTGGCTCTGGTGGTGGCTCATCGAAGTATCAGGTGGAAGCCGCCGATATTCTTCGCGAGAAAGGAGTTAAGCGGGTAGGCCCATACATGGTTCCACGCACCATGGCTAGCACCACCTCGGCGTGTTTGGCCACGCCGTTTAAAATTAAAGGTGTGAATTACTCTATCAGTTCGGCCTGTGCCACCTCGGCGCATTGTATTGGCCATGCGGTAGAGCAAATTCAACTAGGCAAGCAAGATGTTATTTTCGCCGGTGGCGGTGAAGAGCTGCACTGGACCCTTGCGATGGAATTTGATGCTATGGGCGCCTTGTCGACCAAGTATAATGATGCGCCAGAAAAGGCGTCTCGTACTTATGATGCTAACCGAGATGGCTTTGTGATCTCTGGTGGCGGCGGTATCGTCGTGGTTGAAGAGCTAGAGCATGCATTGGCCCGTGGCGCGCATATCTACGCCGAAATCATCGGTTATGGTGCAACTTCCGATGGCTTCGATATGGTGGCACCATCGGGCGAGGGTGCCGTTCGCTGTATGAAACAAGCGATGCAAAACCTGCAGGGGCCTGTTGACTACCTCAATACCCACGGCACCTCGACGCCAGTGGGCGATGTCAAAGAACTCGGTGCTATTCAAGAGCTATTTGGTGAGCAATCACCGGCTATTAGCGCCACTAAAGCAATGACGGGTCACGCGCTCGGCGCAGCCGGTGTTCATGAAGCGATTTACTCTTTGCTTATGCTAGAGAATAACTTTGTAGCGCCATCTATCAACATTGATGAGCTGGACGAGCAAGCAAAAGGCTTGGATATAGCCACTGAACGCCGCGATGTGGAGCTTAATACCGTGATGTCGAATAGCTTCGGCTTTGGCGGTACTAACGCCACATTGGTGATGAGTAAATACAAAGGCTAATTTTGCTGCTTTGTTAATCATAAAGCCACGCTGACGCGTGGCTTTTTGCTTTGTGTGCCAAGGGCGATTAGAATGGCGCTCCAAACTGGGCTGGGATAACTGCCATGAAGATATTAGCTGATCAAAATATGCCTTTGGTGGATGCATTGTTTTCACCGCTGGGCGATGTCGAGCGCTTCGATGGGCGCACACTCACAGCGGCACAAGCGCAGCATGCCGATGTACTGCTAACGCGCTCGGTGACCCAGGTGAACGAGCAGCTATTGCACAGCAATGCGCAACTCTCTTTCGTTGGCACGGCGACCATTGGTATCGATCATATCGACCAAGGGTATTTGCAAGGCCGTGGTATCCCTTTTACCAATGCTCCTGGTTGCAATGCCATTGCGGTGGCAGAATACGTGCTAAGTGCCATGCTGGTGTTAGCGCAGCAGCAACGGTTTTCGCTATTCACCAAGAAGGTCGCTATTGTGGGTGTCGGCAATATTGGCCAATGCTTAGCCGATAAGCTCGCCGCCATCGGCGTACAAACCTTACTTGTTGACCCGCCGCGTGCCGCGCGAGGTGACAGCGGCCAATGGTACGAACTAGAGCAGGCGTTAGCGCAAGCAGACATCATTAGCTTCCATGTGCCTTTGGTAAAAGAAGGCAGCCACCAAACGCGGCACTTACTCAATGCCGAGCGCATTGCGGCTTTAGCCAGCAACAAGGTGATCATTAATGCCAGTCGCGGTGATGTGATTGATAACGCTGCATTGCTGGCGCGTCAGCAAAGTGACAATGACCTGCATCTGGTATTAGATGTATGGGAAAATGAGCCGCATATTCTTACTGAGCTGATGAATTATGTGGATTTAGCTACGGTGCATATTGGCGGTCATACTCTCGAAGGCAAAGGCCGAGGCACCTTTATGTTGTATCAAGCGTTATGTCAGCACTTGGGGATTCGCGCTGAAGCCACCCTCAGTGAGCTGCTGCCGACGCCGAGTTTAAATGAACTCACATTAAGCCCTAGTTGGACATTGCAGGAGCTTGGCTCGCTTGTGCACCTTATTTATGACGTTCGTCGCGATGATGCCATTATGCGTCAAGCACTCGCGACAGAGGGCTTTGATAGCCTAAGAAAGAATTATCCGGTTCGCCGTGAGCTCAGCACCTTGCGGCTGCGCGGTGATAACCCTCACCTCAGTGCGCTGGCTGCACTGGGGTTCAGTATTTAATGCCTGAGGAAATAGCATGTCGCAAAAGTTTAACGTCGCGGTATTAGGAGCCACCGGGCTCGTAGGTCGCCAAATTATCGAAACGCTCGCGGAGCGTAACTTTCCGGTTGATAACCTTTATCCATTGGCCAGCAGTCGCTCTGCGGGTGAGGAAATTGAGTTTAATGGCCAGAGTATTGAGGTTTTGGATGTCGAGCAATTCGACTTCGCCGATGCCCATATTGGTCTGTTCTCGGCTGGTGGCAGTGTGTCACAAAAATATGCTCCCATTGCCGCTGAGGCTGGTTGTATCGTCATCGATAATACCTCAGAGTTTCGCTATGAGTTTGATGTGCCACTGGTTGTGCCTGAGGTGAATGGCGCAGCGCTAGCAGATTTTCGCAATCGTAATATCATTGCCAATCCGAACTGCTCCACTATTCAGATGATGGTGGCACTGAAACCTATCTATGACGCCTATGGCATCGATCGTATTAATGTCTCAACCTACCAAGCGGTGTCGGGGGCAGGTAAAGAAGCGGTGGAAGAGCTGGCTAAGCAAACGGCGCACTTAATGAATGGCCGGCCCATGGAAAATGAAGTTTTTAGCAAGCAAATGGCTTTTAACGTCATTCCGCAAATTGATAAGTTTGAAGACAATGGCTACACCCGCGAAGAAATGAAAATGGTGTGGGAGACGCAAAAAATTCTTGGTGATGACAGCGTATTAGTGAACCCAACAGCGGTGCGCGTGCCGGTATTTTACGGTCATGCTGAAGCGGTACACCTAGAAACACGTATGCCGGTGGATGTCGAGCACGTTAAACAGCTGCTCGATCAAGCCCCTGGCGTTGAGCTTATCAATGATGACCATGATTTTCCGACGCCGGTGACTGATGCAAGCGGCAATGACAGCGTCTATGTTGGCCGCGTGCGGCAAGATATTTCTCATCCACACGGTTTAAATTTGTGGATCGTCAGCGATAACACCCGCAAAGGTGCGGCGACCAATAGCGTACAGATTGCTGAGGCGCTCATTGCCGAATATTTGTAAAATGAAGGCCAACGGCGAGTAAGTACAGTAAAAAAGCGGCAAATTGCCGCTTTTTTCTTAGTTATCAATTGTTTCGGAGTAAAGTGAAATTCCCTTTCCGGCGTGGATATTCCCCTATATCTGGTTTATAGTTTGAAAGTGGAATAAAGCTTGCTGATAAACACAAGAAAAACAATGACTCGGGAGATGGCTTTTGCGGCCGATAACCTTCCATAAAGCACAAAAAAATGAGTAAAGGAAAAGCATGCGCGGTTTAGTTACACTGGTTTTTGTTGTCGCGACCCTAGTAGCGGCTGGCACGAGTGCGCAAAGCACTGAAATTCGTGGTCCTAAAGGGGTCGACTATGGTGCTCAAGGCCGCTCTATCGGACCCATTAAGCCAACTGACACCTTGTGGCGAATCGCTGCCAAGGTGCGTCCCGACAACTCAGTGACCATGTATCAAGTAATGGTTGCCCTTTACGAGAAAAACCCCGACTCATTTTTAGACAAAAACCTTAACCACATGCGTGATGGCGCATATTTGCGTATTCCCTCGTTAAATGAAATTCGTACTATTGACCCAGCTCAGGCACGACAAAAGTCTGAGCAAGATGACCGTTTGTGGGAGAAAATTAAAAACGGCACGCTTAATAGTAATGAAATCGATCTGGTCGCGAAAAAAACCACGTCGGCGCGTCAAGAAGATGTCGAAAAAGCCAAAACGGAACTGAAAAGCGAATTAGAGCAGCTTAAGCGTTTACAAGGCGAGCGTTTGGTGGAGCTACAAGAGCAGTTCAAGTCGTCTGTGACCGATGTAGAGGCGATATTGACTGAGAATCGTCAGCTGAAATCGCAACTTGAGAAGATCAGCGAACAGCTTGCCACAGTCAAAGATCAGCTTGACGAAAAGGACGCAGAGTTGCAGCGCCAGCTGCAACAGATACTGGCTGAACGTGAGGCCATGGCGCAGCAGAAGTTACAGCAAGCGCAGCAAGAACAAAGTGCACTCGAAGGCATCCCAACGTGGTTGAAATTAGTTTTGATGATGACTATTCCAGCATTAGCCGTGCTCGGGTTAATTATTTTCATTTTAAAGAAACGTCAGTCAGCAAAAGAGCCTGAGCCAAGCGACGACGATGAATTCCTACCGCAAACACCGGCGCCGCAAATGCAAACTCAACCTGAGGCCGGTATCGATGACCTAGATTTAGGTGCGGATGACGACAGCTTAGACGACAGCCTTGATGATTTACCGCTCGATGACCCCGATGATGCGTTAGATGAGCCAGGCATTCAGTTAGACGATGACGACTTCCTTGATCAAAGCGACGATATTTTAGATGAAGGCGGTGATGGGGCTGACGATATCGACTCACTGTTAGACCAAGACGAGTTAGACGGCTTACTTGATGATGACGTGGTATTTGACGATGAGTCTGATGCTGAAGTGAGCCAAGAAGAAGCGGTATTACAGCAAAATTTTGATGCCCCTGGTGATGACATCAGTGTTGATGTGCCAGAAGAAAATGAACCAGATAGCGATATTCTTAGCGACGAAGATATTGACGACTTATTTGCCACCGATGACAGCGAAGACGAGTCACAGGCAAACGCTAACGGTGAAGAACCGAGCGATGATAGCGATGAGGCGATGGCCGCATTGTCTGAGGAGTTGGCTGACGATCAGCTCGAGCAGACAGATGCCGAGTCAGGGGATGATACCTTTGATATTGATGAGCTTGTTGATGAAACACAGTCCGAGCCGGCGGATGACGATTTCGATGTCGATGACTTACTAGAGGAAAACGCCACAGACGAGCAAGGCGCCGAAGAAGATGACCTTGATATTGATAGCCTGCTCGATGAAGTTCAAGAAGAGCCAGCAGCAGATGCCGATGAAAGCGATGTCGATATCGATGAGCTGATTGATAAAAACGGCGCAGACGAGCAAAGCGCTGAAGAAGGTGACCTTGATGTTGATAGTCTGCTCGATGAAGCGGCAGAAGCGCCAACAGCAGATGCCGATGAAAGCGACGTTGATATTGACGAGCTAATTGATGAAAACGGCGCAGACGAGCAAGGCGCCGAAGAAGATGAGCTTGATGTTGATAGCCTGCTCGATGAAGCGGCCGAAGCGCCAGCAGCAGATGCCGATGAAAGCGATGTCGATATTGATGAGCTGATTGATGAAAACGGCGCAGACGAGCAAAGCGCTGAAGAAGATGACCTTGATGTTGATAGCCTACTCGATGAAGCGGCAGAAGCGCCAGCAGCAGATGCCGATGAAAGCGATATCGACATCGATGAGCTGATTGATGAAAACGGCGCAGACGAGCAAGGCGCTGAAGAAGATGAGCTTGATGTCGATAGCCTGCTTGATGAACCGGCAGAAGCGCCAGCAGCAGATGCCGATGAGCTGATGGATGAAAACGCCGCAGATGAGCAAAGCGCTGAAGAAGATGAGCTTGATGTTGATAGCCTGCTTGATGAACCGGCAGAAGCGCCAGCAGCAGATGCCGATGAGGGCGATGTTGATATCGATGAGCTGATGGATGAAAACGCCGCAGACGAGCAAGGCGCTGTAGATGATGACCTCGATGGCGATGACCTACTTGATGACGCACCTCAAGAGGAGCAGACATCTGATGAAGAGGGTGACGTCGAGCCGGAGCCAGAACTCGCATTGGAAGAAGATGATGGTTTAGACGGCGATGACATTCTTGAAGATGTCCTTGGCGATGAGCAGACTTCTGATAAAGAGGGTGACGTTGAGCCGGAGCCAGAACTCGCATTGGAAGAAGATGACGAATTAGATGGTGACGATCTCTTTGATGACGCCCCTCGCGATGAGCAAGCGGCTGATGAAGAGGATGGCGTTGAGCCGGAGCCAGAACTTGCGCTGGAAGAGGATGATGACTTAGACGGCGACGATCTTCTTGGTGAAGCCGCTGGTGATGAGCAGACTCCTGATGAAGAAGGTGACGTTGAACCGGAGCCAGAGCTCGCACTGGAAGAGGATGATGACTTAGATGGTGACGATCTCCTTGATGACGCCCCTAGCGATGAGCAAGCGGCAGATGAAGAGCATGACGTTGAGCCGGAGCCAGAGCTCGCGCTGGAGAAAGATGACGACTTAGACGGCGATCTCCTTGATAATGCACCTCGCGATGAGCAGACCCTTGATGAAGAGCATGACGTTGAGCCGGGTCCAGAACTCGCACTGGAAGAAGATGACGACTTAGATGGCGACGATCTCCTTGATGATGCTCCTGGCGACGAGCAAGCGGCAGATGAAGAGGATGGCGTTGAGCCGGAGCCAGAACTCGCACTGGAAGAAGATGACGAATTAGATGGGGACGATCTCCTTGAAGATGCCCCTAGCGATGAACAAGCGGCAGATGAAGAGGGTGACGTTGAGCCGGAGCCAGAGCTTGCGCTGGAAGAAGATGACGAATTAGATGGTGACGATCTCCTTGAAGATGCTCCTGGCGACGAGCTAGCGGCAGATGAAGAGGGTGACGTTGGACCGGAGCTAGAGCTTGCGCAGGAAGAAGGTGACGAATTAGACGGCGATGACCTTCCTGAAGATGAGCAGACTCCTGATGAAGAGGGTGACGTTGAACCGGAGCCAGAACTCGTATTAGAAGAGGATGATGACCTCGATGGTGATGACTTACTTGCTGATGCACCAGAGCTTGAAATAGAAGATCAAGCGCAACCGGATGCGAGTGATGAAGGTACGATTGATGAAAGTGCTGACCAAGAGCTACTTGAAGCAGATTTTGCTGATTTTGATGAGCCTGATCTCGAACTTGACTTAGGCGACGATCCACTGCTTGAAGACGAAGATGCATCGGACGTTGAGCCTGTTAGCTCTCAAGAGCTCCAAATGGGGGATGTTGAACATCCTAGCCAGCAGCTAGATGACTATCCCGAGCTTGAACTCGACGAGCCATTTAGTAGCGAAGCTGAGCAGCAACTCAGCGAAGCGATGGCTCAAGAGGGAGATGAAGAGCTCGATCTCTCTAGTGATTTGGATGGCGACCTTGACGGTGAGTTAAGCGCACTGATGGATGACTCTCTAGATGACGATATCGATGGTGACGAACAACTCGACGACAGTCAGCTCGATGAGGATTTCCTTGCTGACTTAACGCAGACCGATTTTGATGCTCTGCTCAACGAACTTGCTGAGCCAGATGAAGATGTGATCGGTGAACCGCAAGATAACGACCTTGATCTGCAGAGTTTGCTCGCCGATAGTGACTTTGACGCGGATGATGACACGGTCGCAGACGCGGGTGCAGACGCGGTCGCAGACGCGAACGAAGACGACAGTGGCGCAGCAGAGCCGGACTATCTTGATATTGATGACCTGCTCGAGCAGAGTGATGATTCAGAGCCTGATAACGAACCCTATGATGAAGTCGATATGGATGTGGGCTTGGGTGAGTTTGATGACATGCTAGACGACTCGCAAAAGACCGATGTTGATAGTGAAGACGGCGGTTTCAGCGCTAAATTGGATTTAGCGAGGGCTTATATCGAAATTGATGATGTTGATTCAGCCCTCGAAGCGCTACAAGACGTGCTTGATAATGGCCCGCAGTCGCTCCATAAAGAGGCGCAAGCCTTGCAGGAACGTCTGAAACGCTAGCGTGCTAAGCTCAGCCGCGAGATGATAAATGCGCAGGCAAAGTGTCTGCGCATTTTTTGTATTAACTGCTTGTCTATGGGCAAGCTTACTCCCTTCGGGAGCCTCATTGCCCTCAGCATTAGCTATTTGCCCGCAGAGCGTTTAAAATGCCGAAAATTTTATTGAGCTAAGAGTATCAATGCGCGTCGCTTTAGGAATCGAATACAATGGTGCCCGCTACAGTGGCTGGCAGCGTCAATCTCATGTCAGCAGTATCCAAGCGGAAATTGAAACTGCGTTGTCCCGTATTTGTAATCACCCTGTGGATATTACTTGTGCAGGGCGTACCGACGCCGGTGTTCATGCCACCGGCCAAGTTGTGCACTTTGATACCCATGCTGAGCGTGATATGGGCGCTTTTACCTTAGGTATGAACTCGCAGTTGCCTGATGACATCGCCGTGCGCTATGCAATGCCAACCGCTGATGATTTTCATGCTCGTTTTAGTGCCACCGCGCGGCGTTATCGTTATGTCATTTATAATCACCCCTATCGCCCAGGGATTTTGCGCTCTGGGGTGACTCATTATCATCACCCGCTGGATGAAACACGCATGCAAGCGGCCTGTGCGTATATGCTCGGCGAGCAAGATTTCACCTCGTTTCGGGCGGTGCATTGCCAGTCCAACACGCCGTTTCGTAATATTCACCATCTATTTGTTGAGCGCATCGGTGATTACATCGTTGTTGATATCAAGGCCAATGCCTTTTTACATCATATGGTGCGTAATATTACCGGGTGCTTGATGGACATTGGTGTTGGTGAGCAAGAGCCGCAATGGATGCAGCATTTATTGGCTATTAAAGACCGCACCCAGGCCAGTGCAACCGCTAAGCCTAATGGTTTATATTTGGTGGACGTGGACTATCCCGAGCAGTGGCAAATTCCCAGCACGCCACTGGGACCGCTTTTTTTACCCGATAACGAGCCACCAAAGAGCTAATAAAAAGGGGTGAATGGTAGGTGTAAATGGACTACGCCGACCAGTTTTTTATATCTAAGCAACTAATTTCATGTTTTAATTGTGCTAATTTATCGGCTAATTTTGGGGTGCTCAATCCGCCCCGGTCCTGACAAGCATTAAGAGAGTTGCCAATGAGCTGGTTAGAAAAAATCTTACCAAAAACCACAAAATCTTCTGGCAAGAAAGAAATTCCAGAAGGGGTGTGGGCTAAGTGTACGT
Organism: Pseudoalteromonas sp. CO325X; assembly: GCF_004208955.1. Taxonomy (NCBI): domain Bacteria; kingdom Pseudomonadati; phylum Pseudomonadota; class Gammaproteobacteria; order Alteromonadales; family Pseudoalteromonadaceae; genus Pseudoalteromonas; species Pseudoalteromonas sp. CO325X. Next base: position 13,375 of record NZ_SGPG01000021.1, on the reverse strand, counting down.
CGTGCGATTCGATTCTGTACAAAGCAGAATTAGAAAAAGCCATGAACGTATGCCCGAAATGTGATCACCACATGCGTATCAGCGCCCGTAAACGTTTAGAGCTATTTCTCGATGACGCTGGGCGCGCCGAGCTCGGTGAGCAGCATGAGCCAAAAGATGTACTGAAGTTTAAAGACTCAAAAAAATATTCAGACCGCATCAGCGCCGCGAACAAAAGCAGTGGCGAGAAAGACGCCTTAGTTGCTATGAAAGGGCAGCTTAAAGGCATTCCTGTTGCGGCGGTATCGTTTGAGTTTGCCTACATGGGTGGCTCAATGGGCTCGGTTGTTGGCGCCCGCTTCGTTGAAGCCGTCAATGTGTGCTTAGAGCATAATATGCCGTTGGTGTGTTTTTCTGCATCAGGCGGTGCTCGCATGCAAGAAGCATTGATGTCGTTGATGCAAATGGCTAAAACCAGTGCTGCATTAGCAAAAATGAGTGAAAAAGGGCTGCCTTTTATTTCTGTACTGACTGACCCAACAATGGGCGGTGTATCGGCGTCTTTAGCTATGCTAGGTGATGTGAATATTGCTGAGCCCAAAGCACTGATTGGATTTGCCGGCCCACGAGTTATTGAGCAAACAGTACGTGAAACTCTCCCAGAGGGCTTCCAGCGCAGTGAGTTCTTATTAGAGCATGGTGCTATCGACATGATCGTTGATCGCCGCGAAATGCGCGACACTGTGGCGCGTTTATTGGCTAAGCTAATGAACTTGCCTTCTACTGAACAAGAGCATAGAGTAGCGTAAATTTCTCGGTAACCTAGAAACTTACAACCTATGTCAGATTCCATACCGAGCCAATCGTCAAGCCTTGATGATTGGCTTTGTTATTTAGAGCAAATCCATCCTGCTAACATCGAAATGGGCCTTGAGCGCGTGCAGAACGTTGCCGATAAGATGGGCCTTGTTCATACCCCTAGCAAAGTAATTTTAATTGCTGGCACCAATGGTAAAGGCACCACCGCACAATGCCTGGAAAAGCTATTACTGAGCCAAGGGTATTCCGTCGGCACCTATGCCTCTCCTCATCTTATTCGCTATAACGAGCGGGTCCGCATCAATGGCGCCGAGCTTGACGATCAATACCATGTTGATGCCTTTAACAGTCTCGAGCAAGGACGAGGCGATGTGCCACTTACCTATTTTGAATATGGCACCTTGGCAGCGCTGGCAATTTTTAAACGCGAAGCGGTGGATTATGTGCTCTTGGAAGTAGGGCTTGGGGGACGTTACGACGCCACCAATATAGTTAATCCAGTCGCGAGCGTGATCACTACCGTCGATCTCGATCATAAAGAGTACCTCGGTGATACCCGTGAACTGGTCGGTTATGATAAGGCGGGGATTTTTCGTAGCAACGTACCCGCAGTGGTGGGTGACTTAGATATTCCCCACACTGTGGTGGATTATGGCGAGCAAATTAATGCCGATTTGTGCCTGTCTAAGCGCGACTTTATTTTTACTGAAGATGAAGCCACCTTCAATTGGCAGATGGGCAAGCTGTCGCTGACCTTTGCTAAACCCGCTATTCCGGCGCAAAATGCCGCTACCGCATTGAGTGTGTTAGCAAAACTGGATTTATTGCCGGCGGTAACAGACATAGCTGATTGTTTGAAACAACTTCAGGTAAAAGGGCGCTTTCAACAACTGAGTAAGGAGCCTTTGGTCTATACTGATGTGGCCCATAACCGAGAATCAGCCCGTTATTTAGCCACACGTTTACAGAGCCTTCAGGCACAGGGTAAGACAATACATGCCATTATCGGCATGCTGGGTGATAAAGAGCATGCCGACGTGATTACCGCGATGGCACCGGTGGTTACTCATTGGCACGTTGCTGGATTAGATAATCCGCGCGGGTTGAGTGCGCAGCAATTAACAGCCAAAGTGACACAGTCTGTCAAGGTTGAAGGAACATATGAGCAGGTCAGTGACGCAATGCGCGCTGTTTTACCACAACTTTGTGCGCAAAGCCTTTTGATTATATTCGGATCGTTTTACACTGTAGCACAAGCAATCACCTTTTTTGATAACGAGAGGGCGTAACAGTGAACTCAGGGTTTATAAACCGCTTAGTGGGAACCATTATTGTCGTCGTCGCTGCGGTCGTTTTTATTCCCAATATCCTTGATGGCGATAAAGTGCGCTACAAAGAAGGGTTTAAAGCCATTCCAGAGCGCCCTGAGTTTAAGTCTATTGATCTGCAAGAAGCGTTATCGGAAAAAGCCGATAGCGCACCACTGCCTGATGATGCCAAAAGCGAAGAACTGGCAGCCGATGACGATAAGTTGCAACAGCGTGGTGATACTCAAAGTGGGGCTGATGAACAAAGTGCGCAGCAGGTTACCGAGCGCAATGATACGGTCACGGTTAACACCTTAACCAAAGATGAGCCATTGACCCGCCCACAACAGAGTGCGTTAAAAGAAATGGCCTATGTGGTGCAGTTGGGGGCCTTCTCTCGCCAAGGTAGCGTGGATGCCTTGAGCAAAAAGCTTAAAGATGCCGGTTTTAATGTATTTACCCGCCCGGTGAAGACCCCAAATGGCGAATTGACGAAAGTGTTAGTGGGGCCTGAATTGGATAAGGCAACCTTGGAAAAGCAACTCCCCCAGTTGCAAAAGCTCACTAACTTAAAAGGGCGTATCACTCAATTCCAAGTGACAAAATGATCTGGTATTTAGTGCCTCGCTCCGTTAGAATGCGCCCCAAATAAACGACTAGTGGTTATTATGATCTGGGTTGATTACGCCATTGCCGGCATTATTGCACTGTCCACCATAATTGGTTTAGTGCGTGGCTTTGTTAAAGAGTCAATGTCGTTAGCCGTATGGGCCGCCGCGTTTTTTGTCTCCAGTTTATTTTACCCCTATTTAGCCTCCTACCTTACCAACATTTCAGAACCCCTTTTAAGAAATGCAGCAGCGATAGCCATATTATTTTTCTCTACGTTGCTTTTAGGCGGATTGCTAAACTATATTTTAGGCGAACTAGTGCAGCGCACTGGGTTGTCGGGCACCGATCGCGTATTTGGAATCGTGTTTGGTGCTTTACGTGGCGTGTTAGTCGTGAGCGCCATACTCTTCTTCCTGGATGCCTTTACCGGAGCCCCAAACACCGACTGGTGGAGCGCATCTCGACTAATCCCTGAATTTGGCTTTGTGATTGAGTGGTTTTTTGACTATCTCGAACACAATTCAAGCTTTTTAAATTCAGCTAACCGTTAATCGGCGAGGAAATTTTAATGTGTGGTATCGTTGGTATAGTCGGAACATCGCCCGTCAATCAGGCGCTGTATGACGGCTTGACTGTTTTGCAACACCGAGGCCAAGACGCGGCCGGTATTATTACCATAGACAATAATACCTTTAGTCTGCGTAAAGCCAATGGTCTAGTTAAGGATGTGTTCCATACTAGACACATGAAACGTCTGCAGGGAAATATTGGCATCGGCCATGTACGTTACCCTACCGCAGGTACGTCAAGCTCTGCAGAGGCACAGCCCTTTTATGTTAACTCGCCTTTTGGCATCGCCATGGCGCACAACGGCAACCTGACTAATGCCGAGCAGCTAAAAGAACAGCTATTTACCGAAGCGCGACGTCACGTTAACACGACCTCTGATTCAGAAATTCTCTTGAATATTCTTGCGCATGAATTCAGCAAATCTGACAAGCTGCACTTGGCACCAGAAGATATCTTCGCTGCGGTTTCTGAGGTTAACTCAAAAGTAGTGGGTGGGTATGCCACCATGGCGATGATTATTGGTCATGGCATCGTTGCTTTTCGTGACCCCCATGGCATTCGTCCGCTGATTTTCGGAAAACGTGAAACCGAAAAGGGCACCGAGTACATGTTCTCTTCAGAGAGCGTGGCACTGGATACTGACGGCTTTGAGGTGATTCGTGATGTGGCACCAGGTGAGGCTATTTACGTAACCGAGGATGGACAACTGTATTCGCAACTGTGTGCAGATAAGTCGGTACAAAACCCTTGTTTGTTTGAGTTCGTTTATTTTGCGCGACCGGATTCCACCATCGACAATATGTCTGTGTACGCTACTCGCGTTAATATGGGCACCAAACTAGGCGAAAAAATTAACCGTGAATGGGCAGACAAAGACATTGATGTGGTGATCCCCATCCCTGAAACATCCTGTGATATCGCCCTAGAAATTGCTTCGGTATTGGATTTACCTTATCGCCAAGGCTTTGTTAAAAACCGCTATATCGGCCGGACTTTTATCATGCCTGGGCAAGAGCTGCGTAAAAAGTCAGTGCGCCGCAAACTTAATGCGATAGATCGCGAGTTCAAAGGCAAAAATGTATTGCTGGTTGATGACTCTATTGTCCGTGGCACCACCTCTGCGCAAATCGTAGAGATGGCCCGAGAAGCCGGCGCTAAGAACGTTTATTTTGCTTCAGCAGCACCCGAGGTGCGCTTCCCTAACGTCTATGGTATCGATATGCCTTCAGCGGCAGAGCTAATTGCCCATGGACGTGAAGTAGAAGATATCAATGCGAGCATCGGCGCAGATGGCCTGATTTATCAATCGTTGGACGACTTGGTGGCTGCAGTGGCTCAGGAAAATCCAGAAATTAGTCGTTTTGAGACCTCTGTTTTTGATGGCAATTATGTCACGGGCGACATCAATCAGGACTACCTAAATCGTATTGATGAGTTGCGTAACGATGCCGCCAAATCAGTGCGAGAGCAAGCCATGTCATCGAGCTTGGAATTACACAACCAAGATAGCGATTCGCAAGATGACTAACTGTGGTTAAAGAGCAATAAAAAAAGGAGCCTTTGGCTCCTTTTTTTATTGCTCTCACACTGCTAACTGAAGACCGGCGAGACAATCCCGTTAGTCCACAAAATTGCGGTAGCGGCAAGAATAATAACGAGTAACACCAGGCCACATGTCACTACAGAGCTGGCGTAGATAAAGCCCCGTTCATGGGGAATATGCATCAAGATAGGAACACCTGTGTAGAGTAAATACACCGAGTAGCCAACCGCGACAATGCCCACAGACACGATAAACCATAAAGTAGGGTAGAAGGCTGCAAACGCGGCCATAAAAACGGGAGTAGAGGTATACGCCGCAAGCTCTAAGGTCTGCGTAAAAGTTGGCTCGGCGCCAAAGGTTTTTGCCATCCAGTGGGCCAGGTATGCAAGTGCAAAAACCCCGACAATTAGAGCAACATACATAGCCACAGCTATCAGCATGGCGCTGTTGTGAGTAAGAAATACGGCATCGCCCGTGCCGACATGCCAGCCTAAGTGTACGCCGGAGTAGTAGCCCATTGCACTGGGAATACAGGCGATGAGGAGAATATGCGATAAGCTGTAAAGTAAACTTTCGTGGCGATTATCAATCGTTTGCCACTCTTCCACTGGGTGGGCGTATAAGCCCCAAAGATGGTTCAAAATCATAGGTGTGCCCCTTAAATAAACTGGTTGTTATGGCTGTATTATTTTTCACCAGCCTTAATTAAGGTATCGTTCAGAGCAAAGAATTTGTCAAGAAAGCCCCATGGTAAAATCAGTATGGTAAAATGGTCAGCATTAGCGGTTAGTATTACAATTCTATGTTAGCGAAGTACCAACAACTCTTAGAACCGATCAACGCATTTTTACAATGTCAGACACCGGATGCATGGCTGCAGCAAGCAAAAAAGCCAGAGAACTTAACGGTAATTTTGACCGATCACCTTATTTGTGAGTTGAAAGCGGCACAAAGCGCCATGTACTTAATTCGTCGTTATGCGGTGGATGAGCAAAGTGCAGAAGCGCTGTTGGCTTGGCTCAAACCATACGAAGATTTTACCTACCGCCAGGTGGGGGATTGGCGAGAGCTAGCTGACTATAACCGCTTAAACAAATCGATGATGCCCAAGTCAGACACCCCTTATGGCCAAGAGCTGATCGATAAAATGGTGTTACTCATCAAAGAAGAATTACACCACTTTTATCAAGTGTTAGAGATTATGCAAGCTTGTGGCATTGAATACGATAAAATTACCTCCAGCCGCTACGCCAAAGGCCTGTTGCGACATGTGCGCACCTATGAGCCGCAGGCGCTGATCGATAAATTGATTTGCGGCGCTTATATCGAAGCACGTTCATGTGAACGCTTTGCTATGTTGGCCCCCCATGTTGATAAGCAACTGGGAGAATTCTACATCTCCTTATTGCGCTCAGAAGCGCGCCATTATCAAGATTACTTGAGCCTTGGCGAGCAAATAGCAGGTGAAGATATCAGTGCCCGCATCGCTTTTTTTGGTGAAGTAGAGGCGGAACTTATTTCATCTCCAGACCCAGATTTTAAATTTCACTCTGGTGCGCCAGTATCAAGATAGTGCTGTTTAAGTAAACTTAGTACTGCTTGTTGCTGCGGTGGCGGCAAAGGATGCTGTGCCAATATATCCGCCACCCGACCTTGTTTGAGCAGACTTTGCATGCCGCTGCGAAACGCTTTTAGATGGTAATGGCTAAGGGGATGCTGACGGGCGAAGGCTAAATGTAAGGTGTTTTCGCTCAACGCCGGTGAATCAAACATCAAATGCTCAGAGAGTGCTAATTCACGAATAATATGTTCACCCACTTCTTGCGGACCGAGCACCCAGCTAATTCGTCGGCGTTCGAGTAATTGTAAGGCTTTGCTCAGATTGGGCAATTCAACGTAGTCGATGCCGCCATAGTTTATGAGCAGTTGCTCTTCACCATAGTCGCGACCAACGGCAATCGGGTCTTGTGCGACTAACGCTAAGTCGCCAGTAAAATCACGATTGCTCTTTGCATGGCGGAAAAATCCACTATGGGCTTTTGCCAGTGCGGCGCTAAAAACAAAGTCTTGCTGCCGCGCCGTGGTTTTATATGCGCCCAATACGGCCGAATATTTCCCTTTCTTTGTCCCTCGCAAAGCCCGAGACCACTGCGTAAAATGAATACGCACAACTATATTTTGGCTTCGGAAAGCTTCACTGACTAAATGGGCCATCCAGCCATGTTGATACAAAGTACTGGAAAAATAAGGTGGGAAAGGTTCGGTGGCGAGCTCTAAACGCTCCAATGCATGTGTGTGCTGACTGAGTATAAACACGAGTGCGCTTAAAAGTGCACGCAAGACCATACTTTGCTCCTATCGCAACATTGGGCAATCGTTCATTAGAGCAAGTATAGTTTGAAACTCAGCGAGCGCGAGTTAGTCAGCCTGTTGCCACTGTGTAAGCGTATCAGCATGGTCGCCATAGTGCAGCCGCATATGCTGTTTATCAACCACTAGAAAAGAGCTTTGCTCGTACCAATCACCGAGGACGATACGGGTTTGCTCTTGACTGTAATGATGCACTGCTGGGCGGTGAGTGTGGCCGTGGATCATGATCCTTACTTGATGTTTCGAAAAGGTATCAAGTACTGCTGAGCGCTCCACATCAAGAATTTCGATGGCCTTGTGCTGTTGGCTTTGTTTACTTTTCGCACGGGCCTTTTTCGCCACACGACGGCGATACCAAAGCGGCATCGCGAGCATCAATCGCGGCCACCACCAACCTCGGCTTTTGCGCCGAAAGCGCTGATATTCAAGATCTTGTGTGCACATTTCATCGCCATGCAATAGCAACACCGGTGTCCCGTATAGGTCTATCACCGTTTGCTCTGCAAGCAGTGTCATGCCAGCTTTTTGCGCATAACGTTGACCAAGTAGAAAGTCGCGATTGCCATGGGTAAAGTAAATGGCAATACCTTGGTCTGCGAGTTGTTTAAGCCGAGCGGCAATATCATCACTGAATGCGTCACTGGCATCGTCGCCCACCCAAACCTCGAAGAAATCCCCTAATATGTATAAGGCATCTACTTGCTGATCTACTTCTTTATCAAGGAAGTCGAAAAAAGCATCTGTGATCTCTGGTTGGTTGCTACTGAGGTGGAGGTCGGCAATAAACAAGGTGCGTGACATAGGCGTCCAGATAGTAAGGTGGCGCGCGAGGCGCGCCTATAAGTTATTCAACAATGACTTTGTTGATGATTACATCTTCCAGGGGGACGTCTTGGTGGAAGCCGGCGCTGCCAGTTGCAACGTCTTTAATTTTCTCCACTACATCCATGCCTTCAACGACTTCGGCAAACACGCAATAACCCCAGCCTTGTGGAGTTTCACTGCTGAAGTTAAGGAAGTCATTGTCATTCACATTAATGAAGAATTGTGCCGTCGCTGAGTGTGGATCTGGGGTGCGAGCCATGGCCAGCGTGCCTTTTTTGTTGCTCAACCCGTTATTGGCTTCGTTTTTGATCGGTGACTGCACTTTTTTCTGTTCCATGCCCGGAGCAAAACCGCCGCCTTGAACCATAAAACCGTCGATGACACGGTGGAAAATAGTGCCGTCATAAAATCCGGATTTGGCGTAGTTCAAAAAGTTTTCAACCGTTACAGGGGCTTTGTCAGCAAACAGCGCGATTTTAATCGTGCCAAAGTTGGTATCTAGTACAACCATGATGAGTCTCTGATTTAATAATTAGGGGCCTATTTTATAGTAGGGTAGCGGATCAGACAATGCACCAAGCAATGACACTGCCCTAAAGGCTTTATTTTTGTTATTTTCAGAGGTCTTGCGTGTGGCGAGATAGTCGGGGCAGTGGTAAGATAGCGCCATTAATATAACGATAGGATCATATTGCAATGTTGCAGATATACAACACACTTTCACGTCAAAAAGAACGCTTTACTCCACTGAACGAGAATAAAGTAGACATGTATGTGTGTGGCATCACTATCTATGACTATTGCCATGTTGGTCATGCGCGCACCTATGTTTCCTTCGATGTGATGAATCGTTACCTCCGCTATCTCGGTTACGATGTCACTTATGTGCGTAATATCACCGATGTTGATGATAAAATCATTACCCGTGCTAATGACAACAATGAGCCTATTAACGCCTTAACAGAGCGGATGACCGCCGCGATGCACGAAGACTTTCGTGCCTTAAATATTCTTGATGCCGACATAGAGCCTACCGTTACCGGGCACATGGATGACATCATTGCGATGATCGAGCGGCTTATCGACAAAGAGCATGCCTATGTTGCCGATAGTGGCGATGTCTTATTTGATGTATCCACCTTTAAAGAGTACGGCAAGCTGTCGCAGCAAGACTTAGAGATGTTACAAGCGGGCGCGCGCGTTGATGTCGCAGCAGGTAAAGACGACCCCTTAGATTTTGTGTTGTGGAAAAAGGCCAAAGCCGGTGAGCCTAGTTGGTCTTCACCTTGGGGTGAGGGGCGTCCAGGGTGGCATATTGAATGCTCAGCTATGAGCTCAAAACACCTAGGTGAGTATTTTGATATTCACGGCGGTGGCTCTGATTTGCAGTTTCCACACCATGAGAATGAAATCGCTCAGTCATGCTGCGCCAATAATGGTCGCTACGTTAAAACCTGGATCCATACCGGCATGGTTCAGGTCAATAAAGAAAAAATGTCTAAGTCATTAGGCAACTTCTTTACCGTACGCGAAGTACTCAAAGCCTACGACCGCGAAACCGTACGCTATTTCCTTATAAACGGCCACTACCGGAGTCAGTTGAACTACTCGCAAGAGAATCTCGAGCAGGCGCGCTCATCGTTGGAGCGCTTATATACCGCTCTACGTGATGTTCAGCCTGTAGCTGTTGAACTGAACGGTCATCCGTTGGTAGCGCGTTTTGAGCAAGCCATGAATGACGACTTCAATACCCCTGAAGCCTTGCCCGTGCTGTTCGAGTTGGCGAAGGAAGTAAATCGCCTAAAAGGGCAAGATGAGCAAGGTGCAGGTGAGCATGCCTATATCTTAATTAAGCTGGCTGAAGTGTTAGGTATTGCCCAGCAAGACCCTGCTGCCTTTTTACAAGGTGAGCAAGACGATGATGAAACGCAAAAAATTGAAGCGTTGATCGCCAAACGTAATCAGGCTCGTGCTGATAAAGATTGGGCTGAGGCAGACGCCGCTCGTGATGCGCTTACGGCCATGGGAGTGGTACTCGAGGACTCCGCTGGTAAAACAACATGGCGTAAGGCCTAAGCGTTTATGTTAATTAAACGCCGCGCTTAGGCGCGGCGTTTTCGTTTTTACGTCACTCTTTTTCTCTCACCATGGTTGGCTGCACACTCAGTTCTTTGTTTTTTGAACGTTGCCTTTAAGTGGTGATTTTTCCATTGACCTCAATCTTAGTTGAGGTTTTACCCTGTTCGCGCTGAATGTAACTATGGAGCGTTGATGAATATTCTACTGGCAATGATCCCCGCATTTTTATGGGGCACCACTTATGCGGTCACTAAGTACGCCACCCCAGATTGGCCGCCAATTCTTCTCGGTGCTTTACGCGCCTTGCCTGCAGGGATACTGCTTTGGTTGATAAAGCCGTCGCTCCCTAAAGGTCGACAATGGCGGGGGCTAACAGTGCTCGCTTTGGTCAATATTGCTCTGTTTTTTGCTTTTATTTTTGTTATGGCGGTGAATTTGCCAGCAGCCATTGCCGGTGTAGGCATGGTCTCGGTGCCAGTGGTGGCGATGATTTATACTTGGGTTGTTAAAGGTCAGCGCCCAAGTGCCGTGCAATCGCTTTGTGCTGTGGCCATTGTTACCATCGCTTGGTTATTGTTTGACCCTCAGCATGTCGAATTGAGCCTCCTAGGGCTTGCTGCTTTAGCTGGGGCGTTGTTGTGTATTGTCATTGGTAGTTCGCTAGTGCAAACCGTGAGTATGCATATTCATTGGTGGACCGTGCTCACCTGGCAGTTAATTATTGGCGGCACTGCGCTGCTCATAGCCGCCGCAGTGCAAGCCAGCATATTTACACCCGATGCGTATATACCGCTTAGTGAGCCTATGACGGCAAAGCAATGGATCGCTTTGTTCTGGCTTATCGTTCCTAATACAGCACTTGCTTACACCTTGTACGTTTGGCTCTTAGGGCGTATGACGGTGGTGGAATTTACCTTTGGCACCATTGCCAACCCAATAGCAGGCATAGTAACAGCGGTAATTTTGCTCGCTGAACATTACCAAGGTTGGCAATATGCCTTGATGGCGTTGATGATCATGTTCTCGGTACTGCCACAGGGTGTTAACTTAGCAAAACAGCGGCTCAGACCGGTGGTGGCAGCACAGCCAAGGCAAGGAAAATAAGCACAAAAAAGCCAGCATTAAGCTGGCTTTTATTTTCAGCCCCTAAACCACCTACTTCAGTAGGTGGTTATCATCAATTTAGGCTTGGCCTGAAAAAGCTACCCATGTTAATTGCTCTTTTGATTTTTAGCGAAGTCAAAGGACAAGAAACATGAGTAGATACGAGAAAGCATCGCATGTGTATTGGCGATGTCAATATCATATAGTTTGGACCCCAAAATATCGTTTCAGAATACTGAAGAACAAGGTAGGTAAAGATGTCTATCGCTGTATTCACGTATACAGTGAGCAACTTGGTTGTAAAGTGGTAGAGCTCAATGTGCAGTTAGACCATGTTCATTTGGTTATCAAGGTCCCACCGAAGTTATCGATATCGAGCCTGATGGGAGCACTCAAAGGTAAAATAGCACTAAAGCTATTTAGTAAATATCCTTACTTGAGAAAAAATAAGATGTGGGGCAACCATTTTTGGCAACGAGGATACTTTGTCGATACGGTTGGAATAAATGAAGAGGTAATAAGGCGTTACGTCAGGCATCAAGAGAAAGAAGAGAAGCAAGAGCAAGCCCAATTAACGCTGGAGTAAACAACGCCCCCTTTGAGGGGGCATTCACAAAGCCACCTTCTTCAGAAGGTGGATTCTTTACTTCATATTGACACTGGCTGTCAGTCGCTGTGATAGTTCTCACAGGCCTCTAGGGTATTTTCTATTAGGCTCGCCACCGTCATTGGGCCAACACCGCCGGGCACGGGCGTGATGTAACTGGCACGTTGACTCGCAGCCTCATAGGCAATATCGCCAACCAAAGAGCCATTATCAAGACGGTTGATGCCAACATCAATCACTAAAGCGCCGTCTTTCACCCATTCACCAGGAATAAACTCAGGTTTGCCTACAGCCACAACAAGTAAATCGGCACGACGAACGTGTTGCTCAAGGTCTTGGGTGAACTTGTGACAAACAGTGGTGGTGCAGCCAGCGAGCAGCAGCTCCAATGACATGGGGCGGCCAACAATATTTGACGCACCAACGACCACGGCATGCATGCCTTTATAACGGACCCCAGTGGAATCTAATAAGGTAATGATCCCCTTTGGTGTACATGGGCGCAATGCCGGCATACGTTGTGCTAAGCGGCCAATGTTATAAGGGTGAAAGCCATCGACATCTTTATGAGGGGTGATGCGCTCTAGTACTTTCTCTGCGTTCAGGCCTTCAGGTAGAGGAAGTTGTACTAAAATACCATCAACTTCTTTGTCGGCATTGAGCTCGTCAACCAGCGCCAACAATTGCGCTTCGGTGGTATCACCTGGGAGATCGTAAGATTTGGAAACAAAGCCGACTTCGTCGCATGCTTTGCGCTTAGAACCTACATAAACTTGGCTAGCTGGATCTTGTCCAACTAGTACCACCGCTAAACCAGGAGCACGAAGACCTTGCTCTTTCCTAGCAGCAACACGTGTAGCCACTTGCGAACGTACTTGCTTCGCAATTGCTTTACCATCAATGATGTTTGCCGTCATGGGTAACCTATACCTTGGGGTTAGTGTGCTTTTTGCTTTAATGCATGAGCAACACATGTGAACGAAATACTTTTATTATCAGTGAGGGCATTTTGGGGTCTCCCGTCACCAACTGGCGGATATTTTCGCAGAAAAGCGTCTTGCCGCCAAGGTAAAGGGGGATGCTTAGCATGCTTTTATGGTCTAAGGTGATAAAAAATCAACCAAAATTGCTAAAACAACAGCACTATGTCCTAAAAATGAGCAAACGCGCAGTTCAAGGCAAAAAAATGTTTGACCTTGTCAGGGCAAATCACTATTATGCACCCCGTTGTCAGCGAGGGGTCAGTAAAGAGTCCTCAATGATGCATCAAGTATCGGCGATTAGCGCAGTTTGGTAGCGCACTTGGTTTGGGTCCAAGGGGTCGCAGGTTCAAATCCTGCATCGCCGACCACTTTCTTAGAAAGTGTCACTTGGTTCGCACGAAGAAGTATTCGTTGCACCGCGCCCGTAGCTCAGTCGGATAGAGCAACGGCCTTCTAAGCCGTCGGTCGAAGGTTCGAATCCTTCCGGGTGCGCCATTATAGTGGCGGCTGTAGCTCAGTTGGTAGAGCCCTGGATTGTGATTCCGGTTGTCGTGGGTTCAAGTCCCATCAGTCGCCC
>NZ_SGPG01000043.1:0-704 GCF_004208955.1 Pseudoalteromonas sp. CO325X | reverse complement strand
TGGGTTCTTTTCTTTTTAGTCATGAGACACCTCTTTTCTAACTATAGAAGGTGTCTACTTTTTTTGGGTAAGTCCTACATATAACGCCGCCAGCACAGGCCGGAGCACGCAGTGCGGAGGTCCAGCCCCGAAGGGGCGATTGTGCCTGGCCTTGTTAACTGTTGCTGGTACATTCTAAATTGATACCATGGTTAATTGTTTTGGCATACTGAGGATAACCGTAGTCAGTTTTGTAGGAGACCGCTACGCCACCTTCCATTACGTTTACTGTAAATGCTGGGTGCCGATATACCTGTTTTGGCACATAAGTTACGTAGGATAAAACCCAGCCTTCTTTATTCTGTTTAAGCCATGTGACTATTTCTTGGTAATTCTTGTCGTTACCCCATACTTTTTTACCGCAATATTCAAACTCGTTGGGGATAAGACGAATGGCAATTTCCTGCTGCCTGAAAATGTATAAGTACGCTCCAACCCCGATTAGAACAAGTACCGTGGTAATGACGCCAATTATCTTTAGTGCTTTCTTCATAGAGACAGTTAACGCATTGCTAAGCGGCAGAAAAATAGCTGGCTAAAATTAGCGAGGAACGAGCAAAAGCCAGCTGTTTTTTATCCGTTTAAGCACCTTGTATGGATAATAACTCCATATTTTTATTATTTTAAACCAGTTTAGGGTAATGTGAGACCCAGGCTTAAGCTGC
>NZ_SGPG01000042.1:0-1072 GCF_004208955.1 Pseudoalteromonas sp. CO325X | reverse complement strand
GCAATCAGGCGCTGATATGTGGTTTTAAACACCGGATTACACTGCATCGCAGACATCATTGCCATGTACAGCACAGTCCTCACCTGGGGTCTGCCGCCCTGGATGGTTCTGAGGCCCTTATAGCGACCGCTTTCCCGATTCATGGGTGCAACACCGACCAGAGATGCGGCCTGTTTGTTGTTAATGTAACCGAGTTCAGGCAGGTTACTTATGATGGACGCAGCAGCGATTTTACCTATGCCGGGCATGCTCTGTAAAATGTCGCTTTTTGCCTGATAGTCAGGACAGCTTGTGATCAGCGCGGCAATTTTATTTTCTATTTTTTCAATCTGATTTTTAAACGCTGTCAGGATAGGTTTGATGGTCATCGCCAGATATTTAGGCATGATGTTCAGGCGGTTCTTTTCCATCGTTTGCATGGTCAGTAGTTGGTTTCGCCGTGTCACCAAGTCACTCATAGCCTGCATGGTCTCTGGCTTGAGTGCTGACAAATTGGGTTGAATGGCTTCGCCGTAATGGGCAATCAACTTGGCATCGAGCTTGTCGGTTTTAGCGCGTTGGCCGATGGCACCGGCAAAGCGTTTTACATGAATCGGGTTGGCGACAACGAAGGGTAAATCAGCCTTCGCGCAGGCAACTATGAAGTTGAACTCAAGTCGTCCTGTGGCCTCAATCACGATACGAACAGGGTTAAATTTCTTCAGTTTGATGATGGCCTCGCGGATCCCTTTACCGTCATTTGAAACGGTAAAATAGATATCCAGCGGGCGAATATAGATGTCGAGTTGGGATTTACCAGTATCGACACCGACGTTTATGTTTTGATCCGTTTTAGTATTCATAATAAGCTAACTCTTGCTTGCACAATGCGGGCTCGAGACCCAGTAGACTATTCGAGTGTGGTGCTTGGAGTCCTATGCGGCGTTCGTTCTTGTTATCGGTCTCTCAACTGAGGAGCCAGCGCTCAATCGAACTGCCGCATGGAAAGCTTAAGTTGCAGCTTAAGCCTGGGTCTCACATTACCCTAAACTGGTTTAAAATAATAAAAATATGGAGTTATTATCCATACAAG
>NZ_SGPG01000038.1:0-1169 GCF_004208955.1 Pseudoalteromonas sp. CO325X | reverse complement strand
ATGGCAAAAGAAAAGTTTGAACGTTCGAAACCGCACGTAAACGTAGGTACAATCGGCCACGTTGACCACGGTAAAACAACTCTAACTGCAGCGATCACTAACGTACTAGCAAAAGTATACGGTGGTGTAGCACGTGATTTCGCACAAATCGATAACGCTCCAGAAGAGCGTGAGCGTGGTATCACAATCGCAACTTCACACGTAGAGTACGACACTCCGACACGTCACTATGCACACGTTGACTGTCCAGGACACGCTGACTACGTTAAAAACATGATCACAGGTGCTGCACAGATGGACGGCGCGATCCTAGTAGTTGCGGCTACTGACGGTCCTATGCCACAAACACGTGAGCACATCCTACTATCTCGTCAGGTTGGCGTACCTTACATCATCGTATTCATGAACAAATGTGACATGGTTGATGACGAAGAGCTACTAGAGCTAGTAGAAATGGAAGTACGTGAACTACTTTCAGAGTACGACTTCCCAGGTGACGACCTACCACTAATCCAAGGTTCAGCTCTTAAAGCGCTAGAAGGCGAGAAAGAGTGGGAAGACAAGATTGTAGAGCTTGCAGAAGCACTAGATTCTTACATCCCAGAGCCAGAGCGTGACATCGATAAGCCATTCATCATGCCTATCGAAGACGTATTCTCAATCCAGGGTCGTGGTACAGTAGTAACTGGTCGTGTAGAAGCGGGTATCATCAACGTGAACGACGAAGTTGAAATCGTAGGTATCAAAGAAACTACGAAGACAACGTGTACAGGTGTTGAGATGTTCCGTAAGCTTCTAGACGAAGGCCGTGCAGGTGAGAACATTGGTGCCCTACTACGTGGTACTAAGCGTGACGAAGTAGAGCGTGGTCAAGTACTAGCAGCTCCAGGCACAATCACTCCGCACACCAAGTTCGAAGCAGAAGTATACGTACTGTCTAAAGATGAAGGTGGTCGTCACACGCCATTCTTCAAAGGCTACCGTCCACAGTTCTACTTCCGTACAACTGACGTAACTGGTGACATCCAGCTACCAGAAGGCGTAGAAATGGTAATGCCAGGTGACAACATCAAGATGGTAGTAGAGCTAATCTGCCCAATCGCGATGGATGAAGGTCTACGCTTCGCAATCCGTGAAGGTGGCCGTACAGTTGGTGCTGGTGTTGTAGC
>NZ_SGPG01000027.1:0-1355 GCF_004208955.1 Pseudoalteromonas sp. CO325X | reverse complement strand
TTTTACTAAAAGGAGACCTATAATATTTCATACAATAAATTAGTAAACATGTGATAGGCAGCACCACAATATCAATTATTGTTATAGGTAGCCCAGTGTGTAGCCTAATTGCCTCAGAAATTAGGGTGACTAAAACTATAATAATACCCGTTTTTAATTTTGCCCATCTCATAAGCTTGACCTGTAAGCTAAAAATAACCTTGTATGCCTAACGCTCCGTTCAGGAGCAATGTTTGGTTGGTGTTAAAATTGGAGCTAGCGACAATAACACCAACCAGTTGTTAATTGTCTGCCTGTAACGGCTTGTTAACAGTACCTTGCCATATAACAGTCAAATTTCGCTGCTAGCCTTGAATACTCATTAACCCAGCCATTTTCCATTGCGATTTCTTGTAACGGTGCGGTTGGTAAGAACAAGTAATTGAGTTTACTTACATTCACCTTGCCGGAACTTTTTAGCAAATGTAATTGCTTCTTTATCAATTTTACTGTGTCTTCGACTTCCATATCTGATCATATAGAGTCTTCCGACTTAGCGAGGTACGTTAAAACTTCTTCCCATATTTGAGTCAATGGAAGCATATTAGCTCGGCTAATTTTTCGTTTTAATACCAGGTTCCAGAAAAAGTTCATCTTGTACCGCTAACGCCCATTCATTAATGCGTTTGTTATATGGCTATTTGCTATCTAGCCAACATTTAGAAAATACTACGTTGTCAGAGCTTGAAACAACAATTTTATGCACATAATTTAAACCATGAGCTGGTTTTGGATCTTTACCAACCATATACACAGTATTAGATGAGGAAATCAATTTTTCATTAATACTTACTGATGCCTCGTTGTTTAATAATACACCTTCAAATAACCCTTGGTAACTTGCCATCACATGAATTGCTTTATTTAACTCTTGCCCTTGCAACCTTTCTGTCGGTATCCAAAGGCTTGAATGGTTGACAGGTTTGTTTTTGGGCAGTTCAGACAAGCTACTAATTATGAATGCTTTTGCATTTTTTAAATAAGGCTTATGAGTTGCCATATTTCTTTCAACAAAGTTTATTGCTTTTGAAACAGACACAATAACTTTTGAGTTGTTAGTTCTATAGAAAATAGCAGGTAGTTCATAAGATTCGGGGTGGCTTAAACTGGACTTCCATTTAATTGGGTATTGATTTGACTCACAAGGATCTGTTTCAGCTCTCACAAAACTAGAAACAAAAAATGCTAATAAGACTAAAATTTTCTGCATACTTTCCCCCCATATAAAGCCTTACTAATGGGCGCAAAAATGCTTGGCTATAATTAGCGACAAAGGAACGCAAGCCAAGCGTTTTGCGTCCTTTTTAGCAACTTGT
>NZ_SGPG01000031.1:0-1495 GCF_004208955.1 Pseudoalteromonas sp. CO325X | reverse complement strand
ATGGTGGGTTGTACTGGACTTGAACCAGTGACCCTCGCCTTGTAAGGGCGATGCTCTCCCAACTGAGCTAACAACCCACATCTGGCAACAAAGAGTGAGGAAACCTCTCTCGCTGTTGTGGGGCGCTATTATAGATAGAGACGAAAGACTGTCAACACTTGAGTTGCACATTTTGTTTTATATGCGGGTTTTATAAACAACCTGTTCATCAACTACGCACGCGAAGCCTGCACTCCCGCTTATGTGAGTCATAATTGTGCGCGTGGTAACAAGGGATGTGCGTTCATAGGGCTATATAGGTATCGATACCAGCGCAATAATGAAGGCCTTATTTATGGAGCCCATTATGAATCACAGTCTTTTTATCTCCCACGGGGGAGGGCCGTTACCTCTATTGGCGGAACCAAGTCACACAGGTATGCGTGATGCATTAGCAAAACTAACGACTCAAATCCCTAAGCCTCGGCTTGTTATTGTAATAAGCGCGCATTGGCTTACAGAGGAGGGGATCGCTATTAATACCCAGCCAAAGCCAGCTTTGTTTTATGATTATTACGGTTTTGATAGGGCGGCCTATGATATTGCTTATCCTTGCACGGGTCATACTCGAGTTGCCAACTACTTAGCCGGTTATTTACAACACCAAGGTATACCTACTCTTATTGAGCAGCAACGAGGGCTAGATCATGGTGTTTTTGTACCGTTAAAGTTAATGTATCCAGATGCAGACGTCCCTTGTGTACAAATATCATTGCATGGCGGTTTAGATGAGCGCTTTCATGTAGAGTTAGGGCAACACCTCGCAAATGCTGTTGCTGATCTTGATAACGTACTGTTACTTGGTTCAGGTTTCACCTTTCATAATATGGCTGCATTTAAAAAAGGACCGATTGATGATACTCAGGGGTATAATCGACAGTTTGAAGATTGGCTCATACACACTTTGCAGGCGCCAATGAGTGAAAAGCAGCGCCAACAGCAGTTAATTGCGTGGCGAACAGCACCTGGTGCACTTTATTGTCAGCCCACGTCAGAACACTTGTTGCCTTTACACTGTGCATATGGAGCAGCTCGCTGTCGACCTGATACCCATATCTCAACAGAAATTATGGGGTGGAAAGCCAGCTTTTTATTATGGCAACTAGAGGCATAAGTGGTCGTTGCGATTAAGGTGATATTTTGGCTGACGAAATAACCACAAAATAGATACCGATATTTATCTGTATCAAAGTAGGTAAGTGGTTAATAAAGAGCCATATTTGACTGTTTTTGTCTATCCTTTGCGCGTCTTGGCTAAAATTGCTTCGGTCAGTAAAAAGTTACTTAAAAAGTGTTGACTTTGTTTAGGGGGGTGCATAGAATGCGCCCCGCACTCAACGAGATGAACACCGCAAGTTTGGCAGTTTATCTCATGCTGTTTGGGGCTATAGCTCAGCTGGGAGAGCGCTTGCATGGCATGCAAGAGGTCGGCGGTTCGATCCCGCCTAGCTCCACC
>NZ_SGPG01000041.1:0-1520 GCF_004208955.1 Pseudoalteromonas sp. CO325X | reverse complement strand
GCCATAATTAGTTTGCAAATTAACTAAACAGCAGAGGCTAGCATGAACAAACATAGCATACTTTTCATTGGCTTAGATACGCATAAAGAATTTAATGAAGTGGCCTATCTTGAAGATCACCGTGGTACCCAGCCCGTCCATTACGGCCGTATTCCTTCGGCTAAAGCGGCCGTTAAAAAGCTCGTCAGGCAATTTGAATCTAAGTACCCACACGCAACTTTGCACTTCGTCTATGAAGCAGGACCCTGTGGTTACTGGATTTATCGGCTTATCACTAGCCTAGGGCATTGTTGTTATGTGGTGGCCCCGTCGCTTATCCCCAAAAAGCCTGGCGAGCGTGTAAAGACCGATAAGCGTGATGCCATTAAGTTGGTCAAATTACTAAAATCTGAAGACCTCACTCCGATTTATGTTCCGGAGCCGGAAGACGAGGCCGTGCGAGACTTATCTCGCGCTAGAGAAACAGCCATGAAAGATTTGAAAGATGCTAAGTACCAATTAAAAGCGCTGCTTCTGCGCAATAACATCAATTACAGCGGAACAGCAAACTGGTCACTCAAACACCTTAGGTGGCTCACCGAACTGGTGTTGCCTCATCCAGCACAGCAAATCGTGTTGCAAGAATATATCCAAACCATCAATGAACGGATGGACAGGCTGAAACGGCTCGATAATGAACTTGAGTATCAGGTCAGGAGCTGGCGATATTATCCGGTGGTTAAAGCCATTCAGGCGATGCGAGGCGTTCGCTTACTAGTCGCTGCCGGTGTGATTGCCGAACTGGGAGATTTAACCCGCTTTGACCATCCCCGAAAATTAATGAGTTATTTAGGGCTGGTGCCATCGGAACATTCCAGTGGCGGCAAACGTCATTTAGGCGCAATCACCAAATGTGGCAATGGCCGAGCAAGACGGTTACTCGTTGAAGGCGCACACAGTTATCGTTATCAGGCAGCTGTTACGACCGAACTGCAAAAACGGCAGGAAGGTTTACCTAAGTTGATTGTCGATATGGCCTGGCAGGCGCAACTACGGCTATGCCGCCGCTATCAGCGCCTGATGCATAAGGGCAAGCATTACAACGTGGTAGTCACTGCGATTGCCAGAGAAATGGCTGCGTATATCTGGGCAATAGCCAGAGAAACAGTACTAAGTCCGGTCAATCCAAAATTACGTATCGCGAGGGTACCGGCATAAAATGAAAACAGAATTTGAGTTAGCGTATTGGATCAAGCATCGGGTGTGGCACAACCACCGAGGGCGTTAGGATGGCAATGAATAGAAATATTGATTGAACCACGAACATAGACTGAAGACAGGTGCCACGACGGGCTAAGTAAGGTAGGCGCTGCTAATCGACAGATTGGTAATCCACGGATACCAGCATGATAACCGACGACATTACTTGCTTCATTCGATGCGTTAACTCAACTTATTGAGCGACAAACTGATTATTAAGGGCTTAAAAAGTTAGGCAGGCAACGCTGTGTTTAACTTGACAGAGGGAGTCATACCAACGC
>NZ_SGPG01000039.1:0-3264 GCF_004208955.1 Pseudoalteromonas sp. CO325X | reverse complement strand
TCTCTAATTAGGAGCCTGGTGATGACCTACTTTCACATGGGCGAACCCACACTATCATCGGCGCAGTTCCGTTTCACTTCTGAGTTCGGCATGGGGTCAGGTGGGTCCAGAACGCTATTATCACCAAGCATAAACTTGGGCTAACACGGCGTGTTAGTCATTTGGAAAGCTTCTCAAGTAAATCTACTTTAGTCTCTTAACTTCTGTGCTTAAACAGTCACATACAAACCACTTTGGCGTTGTATGGTTAAGCCTCACGGGTAATTAGTACAGGTTAGCTTAACGCCTTGCAGCGCTTCCACATCCTGCCTATCAACGTTGTCGTCTTCAACGGCCCTTTAGTGGCGTTAAACGCCAAGTGAGAACTCATCTCGAGGCTCGCTTCCCGCTTAGATGCTTTCAGCGGTTATCGATTCCGAACGTAGCTACCGGGCAATGCCTTTGGCAAAACAACCCGAACACCAGCGGTTCGTCCACTCCGGTCCTCTCGTACTAGGAGCAGCCCCTCTCAATTCTCAAACGCCCACGGCAGATAGGGACCGAACTGTCTCACGACGTTCTAAACCCAGCTCGCGTACCACTTTAAATGGCGAACAGCCATACCCTTGGGACCGACTTCAGCCCCAGGATGTGATGAGCCGACATCGAGGTGCCAAACACCGCCGTCGATATGAACTCTTGGGCGGTATCAGCCTGTTATCCCCGGAGTACCTTTTATCCGTTGAGCGATGGCCCTTCCATTCAGAACCACCGGATCACTATGACCTACTTTCGTACCTGCTCGACGTGTCTGTCTCGCAGTTAAGCTGGCTTCTACCATTACACTAACCGTACGATGTCCGACCGTACTTAGCCAACCTTCGTGCTCCTCCGTTACTCTTTGGGAGGAGACCGCCCCAGTCAAACTACCCACCAGGCACTGTCCGCAACCCCGATTCAGGGGCCAACGTTAGAACATCAAACATACAAGGGTGGTATTTCAAGGATGGCTCCATGATTACTGGCGTAACCACTTCAAAGCCTCCCACCTATCCTACACATGTAGGCTCAATGTTCAGTGCCAAGCTGTAGTAAAGGTTCACGGGGTCTTTCCGTCTAGCCGCGGGTACACAGCATCTTCACTGCGATTTCAATTTCACTGAGTCTCGGGTGGAGACAGCGTGGCCATGGTTACACCATTCGTGCAGGTCGGAACTTACCCGACAAGGAATTTCGCTACCTTAGGACCGTTATAGTTACGGCCGCCGTTTACCGGGGCTTCGATCAAGAGCTTCGACAAAGTCTAACCCCATCAATTAACCTTCCGGCACCGGGCAGGTGTCACACCGTATACGTCATCTCACGATTTAGCACAGTGCTGTGTTTTTAATAAACAGTCCCAGCCACCTGGTCACTGCGACCCACTTCAGCTCCAGACGCAGGTCCTTCACCTAATGTGGGCGTACCTTCTCCCGAAGTTACGGTACTATTTTGCCTAGTTCCTTCACCCGAGTTCTCTCAAGCGCCTTAGTATTCTCTACCTGACCACCTGTGTCGGTTTAGGGTACGATTCGATATAGACTGAAGCTTAGAGGCTTTTCCTGGAAGTATGGCACCAACAGCTTCCACTCCGTAGAGTGTCGTCTCGACTCTCAGCCTTAAAGAATCCCGGATTTACCTAAGATTCAAGCCTACTGCCTTTCACACGGACAACCAACGCCGTGCCTGCCTAGCCTTCTCCGTCCCCCCATCGCATCTATACCAAGTACGGGAATATTAACCCGTTTCCCATCGACTACGCCTTTCGGCCTCGCCTTAGGGGTCGACTCACCCTACCCTGATTAACATGGGATAGGAACCCTTGGTCTTCCGGCGTGCGGGTTTTTCACCCGCATTATCGTTACTCATGTCAGCATTCGCACTTGTGATATGTCCAGCATGCCTCCCGGCACACCTTCAGCCACTTACACAACGCTCCCCTACCCCGCAACTTACGTTGCAGCCGCAGCTTCGGTGGTATGTTTAGCCCCGTTACATCTTCCGCGCAGGCCGACTCGACTAGTGAGCTATTACGCTTTCTTTAAAGGGTGGCTGCTTCTAAGCCAACCTCCTAGCTGTTTTAGCCTTCCCACATCGTTTCCCACTTAACATACACTTTGGGACCTTAGCTGGCGGTCTGGGTTGTTTCCCTCTCCACGATGGACGTTAGCACCCACCGTGTGTCTCCCGGATAGTACTCATTGGTATTCGGAGTTTGCATGGGGTTGGTAAGTCGGGATGACCCCCTAGCCCAAACAGTGCTCTACCCCCAATGGTATTCGTCCGAGGCTCTACCTAAATAGATTTCGGGGAGAACCAGCTATCTCCCGGTTTGATTAGCCTTTCACTCCAAGCCACAGGTCATCCCCTAACTTTTCAACGTTAGTGGGTTCGGTCCTCCAATTGATGTTACTCAATCTTCAACCTGCCCATGGCTAGATCACCGGGTTTCGGGTCTATACCTTGCAACTCAACGCGCAGTTAACGCTCGCTTTCACTACGGCTACCCTAAACGGTTAACCTCGCTACAAAATATAAGTCGCTGACCCATTATACAAAAGGTACGCAGTCACCCTCGAAGGGCTCCTACTGCTTGTACGTACACGGTTTCAGGTTCTATTTCACTCCCCTCACAGGGGTTCTTTTCGCCTTTCCCTCACGGTACTGGTTCACTATCGGTCAGTTGGGAGTATTTAGCCTTGGAGGATGGTCCCCCCATATTCAGTCAAAGTTTCACGTGCTCCGACCTACTCGATTTCACTTATTAGACATTGTCGTGTACGGGACTATCACCCTGTATCGTGGCACTTTCCAGAGCCTTCCACTAACATCAAATAAGCTTAAGGGCTGCTCCGATTTCGCTCGCCGCTACTTTCGGAATCTCGGTTGATTTCTTTTCCTACGGGTACTTAGATGTTTCAGTTCTCCGCGTTCGCCTCTTACACCTATGTATTCAGTGCAAGATACCTGCAAGCAGGTGGGTTTCCCCATTCGGAAATCCTGGCCTCAAGCGCTTTTTACTAGCTTGACCAGGCTTATCGCAAGTTAATACGTCCTTCATCGCCTCCAACTGCCAAGGCATCCACCGTGTACGCTTAGTCACTTAACCATACAACCCAAAGTAGTTTGAGTTGTTTGGTGCGACTGTTTAACTTCGCCAGAAGTTATAGAATACTAAAGTAGACGCACAATTAATCTGTCGATTAACTGGCATTTTCTTTACTTATTGAGAACTCTAAATCACTT
>NZ_SGPG01000037.1:0-13129 GCF_004208955.1 Pseudoalteromonas sp. CO325X | reverse complement strand
TTAAAAGTTTTTTGAAGCCTAAGCTTCAGCTCAATGAATACTGATTTTGTTCTTGTTTCCAAGAACGAATTGACTGTACTGCAATAAATTACTTTATTGCTGTTGGTCACTCAGCTCAATTGAGACTCTAAATTTGTTTGCGTCATTCAGTAAAACTGAAATCAGCTGTTAGAACTCAATCTGTACGAGTGCCCACACAGATGATTGCTTCATATTTTTAAAGAACGTTTCGAGTTGCTTTCGCGTCTCGAGGGCTGTGCATTCTACTCAACCCTGCTTTGTTGTCAACACTTTATTTTAAGAAGTTTGCATTTTTCAATGCGCTTTTTAAAACT
Source organism: Pseudoalteromonas sp. CO325X (assembly GCF_004208955.1). NCBI lineage: Bacteria > Pseudomonadati > Pseudomonadota > Gammaproteobacteria > Alteromonadales > Pseudoalteromonadaceae > Pseudoalteromonas > Pseudoalteromonas sp. CO325X. The sequence continues at coordinate 12,794 of NZ_SGPG01000037.1, read as the reverse complement.
CAGTTTTACTTGACTCACTCAACTCGTTGAATCGCTTGTTTGTAAGCAGTCCGCCGTGTCGGTGGATGCGCATTATAGGGAGATTCGATTTCCACGCAACCCCTTTTTTAAAGAAAACTGCAAAAAATAGATCGTTCGCTCAAATTCCGGCCTATATAAACACTTTTACTACGTTATTAACGCTATAATTACCTCATGTTAGGGAGAAAACCGATCTCCCGAACACATTTTCGCCAACTCTATTGTGCTTCGGCAGAGCGCTAGCTAAAGTGGAACAAGATCACCTTAAAGGGATAACTATGACTATACAAAGCTACAAAGGTAAAGCACCGAATATTGATAAGACCGCCTATGTTCATGAGTCAGCGGTGCTGGTTGGAGATATAGAGGTCGCTGAGAACGCAAGTATTTGGCCACTCGTAGCCGCTCGCGGCGATGTAAACTATATGCGCATTGGTAAACGCACTAATATTCAAGATGGTTCGGTACTGCACCTTACGCGTGCCAGTAAAGCGAACCCCGAAGGTTACCCACTTATTATTGGCGACGATGTCACGGTAGGACACAAGGCCATGCTCCATGGCTGCAAGCTAGGAAACCGTATTCTCGTTGGTATGGGTGCCATTATCATGGACAACGTCACCGTCGAAGATGATGTGATTATCGCCGGTGGCGCGCTTGTTCCCCCGAATAAAACGCTGCATTCTGGATACTTGTATGTTGGCAGCCCAGCAAAGCAAGCTCGACCACTGAGTGATGACGAACGTAAATTTTTGAAAGTATCCGCAGATAATTATGTGCGCTTAAAAGACGAATACTTTAACGAAGTGGTGCCAGTGGTGGAATAACCACTTGGCCCTCGGCGGTAAACTCCTCATCTTCGATAAGTTGCTGCGCGACCTCTTCGTAGTCAAATCTTAATTTCGCAAAGTGTGTAAGCGCATCACTGCGTTCGATATTGTCCATATCTATAGTGCAGGGTATTAGCATGCCATTGGCCATAGCGTAAAAGGTGAGTACTCCATTGATGTACTCTACACGATCTACGAATTGGATAGCTTGATTCATTTTAACTGCCCCTCTCTTAAGGCACGAATGACTGGTTCGCAGTCAGGCATAAAGCCACGCCACAAGGCAAATGCATGAGCGGCTTGAGCCACCAGCATGCCGAGACCATCAACACAAGAAACATAATTGTTTATGTCACCTGCCCAGCGCATAAAGCTGGTTGGCTGATCGGCATAGTACATATCATAAGCATACTGGCAGTGTTTCATTACCTTAGTATCAATATCTGGAACCTGACCGTGAACACTGGACGAAGTGGAGTTGATAACAATATCAAAAGGGCCTTCACTCAACTCCGTAAAGCCACAGCCATGAACCGCTACGTTGCTCTCTATACGCTCTGCCAACTGCTGTGCTTTACTTGCGGTACGATTAGCGATCGTGAGTGAGCCGATACCACTTTCGATTAAGGGTAATACAGCCCCTTTCGCAGCTCCTCCCGCTCCGAGTAGTAATACATGTCTATCGCGCAGCTGACCAAAGGCCCGTTGCAAGTCGCTGACCAAGCCAATGCCGTCGGTGTTGTCGCCCATTAACTTGCCTTGCGGAGTAAGCACTAAGGTATTAACCGCTGCCGCTAATTGCGCGCGCTCAGTTAAGGTGTCAGCCAACGCAAAAGCACGTTCTTTAAAAGGCAAAGTGACATTGGCTCCCTTGCCACCGGTGGCGAAAAAGTCAGTCACCGACTGCTCAAAGCCTGCTAACGGTGCTAAAATGCGCTGGTAATCCACCTCTACCCCCTGCTGGCGAGCAAACGCTTGGTGAATAAGGGGAGATTTAGAGTGCTTAATAGGGTTACCAAAAACCGCGTATTTATCCATTATCTTTCCTAATAATTGAGCAGGCTATGAAGCAGTTACTTAAACGCATCCTCAAAAAAGATGCAAATTCATCAACCACCGCTGCCAAAACCGGGCACCCGACCGTGTCACAGACTCCTTATGATATGATTGGAGGTGAGCTAGGGGCCCGCGCTCTAGCTAATCGATTTTACGATATTATGGCTCAAGATGAATACGCAAAACCTTTATATGATATGCATCCCCAGCCATTAGACCGCATTCGTCAGGTGTTTTTTGAGTTTCTCTCTGGCTGGCTCGGTGGGCCTGATTTATTTGTAGAACAATACGGCCACCCGCGCCTAAGACAGCGCCATATGCCCTTTCCAATTGATAAAGGCTTACGTGACCAGTGGATGCATTGTATGAACAAAGCGCTTGATCAAGAAATTGACAACCCGGTACTGCGAGAAAACCTGCGCCAATCATTGGCGCAGCTTGCAAGTCATATGATCAATTCACAGTAGCGTACTAAGCTAGCCAGTCCTGTGGCTTTAAGTAATGCTCATATAGTTTCGCCTCGGCAGTACCTGGGGCGGGTGTATAGTCATATTCCCATCTCGCCAGCGGTGGCATAGACATGAGAATAGACTCTGTACGGCCACCGCTTTGCAAGCCAAATAAAGTGCCTCGGTCCCAAACTAAATTGAACTCTACATAACGACCGCGACGATAAAGCTGAAATTGGCGCTGCTGTTCGTCATAGTCAGTGTCTTTTCGCTTACTGACTATCGGCAGATAAGCATCTAAATAGCCATTACCCACCGCCTGCATAAAGGCAAAACTTTTTTCGAATCCCCATTCATTGAGATCATCAAAAAATAATCCGCCAACACCTCGGGTTTCATCACGATGTTTCAAATAGAAGTAATCATCACACCACTTCTTATATTTTGGATAAACATCCTCCCCGAATGGGTCGCATAAATCTTTAGCAACCTGATGCCAATGCTCTACATCTTCACGTTCAGGGTAAAAAGGTGTTAAATCAAATCCACCACCAAACCACCAAATAGGCTGCTCGCCCTCTTTCTCAGCGATAAAAAAGCGTACGTTGGCATGGCTGGTTGGGATATGCGGGTTTTTCGGATGAATAACTAATGAGACACCACACGCATGAAAACTTCGTCCAGCAAGCTCAGGCCGATGTGCTGTTGCTGATGCAGGCATTGACGCACCAAATACGTGAGAAAAATTGACACCGCCTTGCTCGATAATAGCCCCGTCACGAATAACGCGCGTACGTCCGCCACCGCCCTCTTCTCGCTGCCAAGCATCTTCTACAAACTGTGCCTTGCCATCGGCTTTCTCTAGACCAGCGCAGATCTCATCCTGCAACGCTTTAAGGTATTCTTTCACTTGTGCTAAAAGTTGTGATGCCATGATTAACCTCGAAACGTTTGCCCGCTGAGGGCATCTTTTATAGTGCTGGGCTGTTGCTGGCCACCTAAGGGTTCATCAACATAGCAACCCACTTGTTCGGCAAACGCCGCTTTCGCAGCCGCAATTGAGCTAACCGGCTGCTCACCACTTAAGTTGGCACTCGTTGACACTAAAGGGCCACCAAAGGCTTGGCATAAACGCTTCACAGTTGGGTGATTGGTCACTCGCACCGCTATGCTATCAAACTTGCCAGTAAGCCATTTGGGCGTATCAGCGGCAGCCGGCATCACCCAAGTGACAGGGCCTGGCCACTGCGAAAAGATATCAGCGCGCTTATCCATAGGAATTTTGTGATCGGCGACATAAGGCAGCAACTGACCGTAATTATCGGCAATAAGAATTAAACCCTTCTCAACCGGACGCTGCTTAATAGCCAATAGCTTTTCTACTGCCTGTTGGTTCATTGGGTCGCAACCCAGCCCGTACACGGCCTCTGTTGGGTAAAGAATAACCTCACCCTGTTGTAAGCTTTTTACAACCGGGTCTACTGTGATTGGCTCTGACACCTTCTAACTCTCCACATTCTCAGCTTGTTTATGCCCACAGGACTTTTGCGGACATTGTAACACAGGTCCCCCAGCAAGATTACGCTTGACCATGACCGGCCAATCACACTGCGGGCAAGCATGAGCCACGGGCTCATAGTTCAAGCTGTATTTGCATTTGGGGTAAGCATCGCAAGAGTAAAAGGTTTTACCATATTTATTACTACGTTTAGTTAAACGACCATCATGACACTTTGGACAGGTTACTAGGTTTTGCTCTGGCTGCTGTTGCTTTTGATCGGCGATGTAATGGCACTGAGGGAAATTGGTACAGCCGATAAACATACCAAAGCGGCCGTTTTTCACCGCTAAAGGCGAATCACACTCAGGACAGGGATTATCGTCTAATACCTTAAGTACGGCTGTGTCATGTTGGTGCAAAGGACGAATGAAGTCACACTTCGGGTAGGTTGCGCACCCTAAAAAAGGACCGTTCTTAGAGTGCCGCATCACCAACTCACAACCACACTGGGGACACACTTCGTATTCTTTCTCTAGAGCATGTTGATTAGCATTAAATAACGAATGGTCGATCTTGCTCACGCACTACTCGCACTTTGGTGAATTTGCGCCCAATATACTGACCCCAACACAGAGATCAAGCTTAATGCAGTGTTGGGTTCGGGTCATCGAAAATTAAATCTTCCATTTGTGCATAAGCCTGCTCCTGCCCAGGCACACTTAACAACACCATCAGTACCACCCACTTCAAATCGTCCAGTGCAATTTGCTCTTGGTCCAGTGCCACAGCGCGATCGATAACCATCTCTCGAGTTGTGCTATTTATAACGCCAATTTGCTCTAGGAACATTAAAAAGCCTTGGCACTGAGTATCAAGTTTCATACTTTCGTATTCGGTATAGATACGGCACGCTCCAGTTGGGGCATTATGCAAATAAGGGCGCTCGTCGCTATATTGCAACTGAGCTAATTGCTCCAACCAATCCAGTGCTTTAAATATTTCGCTGTTGTTGAACCCTGCTTTACGTAATTCGTCGGTGAGTACGTTCTCTTCAACAAAAATTTCACTCTCGCTGTGAATATAGTTTTCAAACAAATACATTAGGATATCAAACATGTTACCCGCCCCCTGTTTTTACATAGCCCTCTGAGGTGCTCTCTATTAGCCCCTCCAGCTCTAAATCGACTAGTTGCGTCAGTAGTTCTGTAATGGGTACTTCGGCGCTACTAGCAATGTCATCAACGCAAGTAGGCTCGTAACCAATATGACGAAGTATGCTGTTTTCATCCTCACGGTAAGTAGGTTCACTCTTTATATATAGACCGTTTTGCGCAGAAAAACCTAACTCGAGCAATACATCTTTTGCTGATTCGACCAAGGCCGCGCCCTCTTTTATTAGCTTATGGCAGCCTTTGGCATAGGGATTATTAATCGAGCCCGGTATAGCCATTACCTCTCGGTTATAGTCCGCAGCCAGTTCAGCCGTGATCAATGAGCCACTCTTACGCTCAGCCTCAACCACTAAAGTAGCGACCGATAAGCCAGCTATAATGCGATTACGTCTAGGGAAATGCATAGCCCGAGCCGGAGTTGTGGGCACAAACTCACTGACTAACAGACCCTTTGCCAAAATATCATCACGTAAGGCTTTATTGCGGCGGGGGTAACAAATATCAACACCAGTGCCAAGCACAGCTACAGTTTGACCTGTCGCCATCAGTGCCCCCTGATGAGACATGGCGTCTACGCCCATTGCCATGCCTGAAGTGATTGTTAGCCCCGCAGCACTCAATTGCTGGGCTATTTCTTGGGCACATCGCTTCCCAGCAAGCGAAGCACTGCGACTGCCGACCATCGCGATTTGTGGTAGTTTGAGAAGCTGGGTATTGCCTCTGCAAAACAGTAATAGCGGTGGATCGGGTAACTCAGCTAACAGCTCGGGGTAAGCAGACGTACCCAAGGCTATAACATCAATACCCTGATGTTTGAATGCTTGAATCTTGCGCTTGTAGTTAGCAATATTAAGCGCTGAAAGGGCTCCAATGATGTTGGCTTTTACGCCGTAGCATTGCAAACACTCAGGCTCCGTAACCATGCGAGCTAACGGTACATGCGTAAGCAACTTATTGACATCGCGGCAGCTGAGTCCACGAACATAGAGCAAAGCCAGTAATGCGGCTTGATGGAAATGTAAATCGGCCTCTGACGAGGCCGATGATAACGGTAACTGGTGTGCCATGCTCCCTCCTTGAGCACAACCCAACGCAGTGTACGATCAGCTGTTACTAATTAACACTGACTACATCGCCAACGCGAATTGGGCGTAGCGTTTTTGTGACAATAGCATAGCTCACTCTATCTTGTACTTTCAGTACCATAAGCTCGCCGACTTTCTCTTTCGGCATATGCCACGTGGTGTTGTCACCATCCTCTTCGAAATTAAAGGACTCTTCAATGTTAGACGCAACTTTCTCGTAAGTGCTCGCGTCTTCTTTATAACTTGGCCCATCATCACCATCAACCACGGTGGGTGACTGTCGACGAATATCAAACATATGTCCTGCTTTCACTTCGTCTGTCAGGCCACGATTGAGTACCACGATGTCCATCTTGCTGAATTCACGCAGCTCATTGGTTGACGCAATAATTTCGCCATCAATTGCCTTGTCAGGGCGACGCATTTTAAAGAACGCTGGCAAGCTTTGCCCTTCGCTGACGGGCAGTAAGAAGTCACCAGCATTAATTTCACGCTTCACATCGTTAACAAACACAGAGGCTGGCACACCGTTATCGAAGTCTCCCGAGCGGAACGCACGCGCAGTGGCAACGAGCTTAACCTCGTAACCAAGCACTTCTTCTGTTTGTGGGTCAATGTAAGGATCATCTTTGTGGTAAATAGCGTAGTTACGGTTACGTTCTAAATCGCCTTTAACGTAAAGAATGTGGCCTTTAGTTGGGCGCTTAACGTTCTCATTAGCACCTAACACATAGGGCTGAGCCGCTATTTGCTCTTCACTTAGCGCCTGTTCATAGGTTAAAAATGGACGCAATAGCTCTAAAGAAATAGTTGGAATAGCGCTATCACTCTTCATGGTTTTGCGACCATGGGGAGTTAGTTTTTGATAGTTTTCTGGACGCTCCATCACTAAGCGAGGTCGACCCTGAGCGTCATACACAAGGTATAACGTATCACCCGGATAAATAAGGTGAGGGTTATCAATTTGTGGATTCATTTGCCACAGCTCTGGCCATAACCAAGGCTTGTCCAAATAAATAGCAGAGATATCCCATAACGTATCTCCCTTTTCTACCACATACTGCTCAGGGGCATTTTCTTTTACCGTTAGAACATCTGCTAATGATGGAAAAGCAGCCGCAAGTGCTAATACGGCAGCCGATAGCTGTTTTATCATTGTAATGAGCTTCCTCAAGCTTGTTTTATTATAATTATTACCCAATAACCTGTTAAAGGTGCACACGAATGGCTAAAATAAAAACATAACACAATACCCGATATTTAGCACAATTTTTAATAAGGTAGCTATGGCACTTTTAGAAGTACTTCGATTCCCTGATGAACGTTTGCGCACAGTCGCTCAACCAGTAACCGATATTAACGATGATGTTCGCACCATCGTCAAAGACATGTTAGAGACCATGTACGATGAAAATGGTATTGGTCTTGCGGCCACCCAGGTTGATATTCATCAGCGTATCGTCGTCATCGATGTTTCCGACGAGCGCGACCAGCCGTTGGTTCTTATTAATCCTGAGATTACTCATAAAGACGGCTCTACGGTCAGTGAAGAGGGTTGTCTATCCGTTCCAAACTCCTATGCGAAGGTTGATCGCGCTGAAACGGTGACAGTAAAAGCCCTGAATGAACAAGGTGAAGAATTCAGCCTTGACGCCGACGGCTTACTGGCCATTTGCATTCAACATGAATTAGATCACCTACTAGGTAAGCTATTCATTGATTACTTATCTCCTTTGAAGCGCCAACGTATTCGCAAGAAGCTTGAAAAAGAAGCGCGTCTTGCCGCAAAAGCTCAGTAACAAGGATAAACAGTGACTCAAGCTCTTCGCATCGTATTTGCCGGTACGCCGGATTTTGCCGCCCGCCATTTGCAGGCACTTATTGACTCAGAACATGAGGTGGTTGGCGTGTACAGCCAGCCTGATCGCCCCGCAGGTAGAGGAAAAAAGCTCAAGGCCAGTGAGGTTAAAACGCTTGCTTTAGAGCATAACTTACCTGTTTATCAGCCAACTTCTCTAAAAGACGAGCAGGCACAACAGCAACTTGCAGAGCTAAACGCCGACGTTATGGTGGTAGTTGCGTACGGGTTGTTATTGCCAAAAGCGATTTTAACAACCCCCAGATTAGGTTGCCTCAATGTCCACGGCTCCATTTTACCTCGCTGGCGAGGCGCAGCCCCTATTCAGCGCGCTATCTGGGCTGGCGATAAGGAAACTGGCATCACTATTATGCAAATGGATGAAGGTCTTGATACTGGCGATATGCTGAGTATTGCTCGTTGCTCCATTGCCGCTGATGAAACCTCAGCTTCATTGTACGCTAAACTTGCAGACTTAGGCCCAGCAGCGTTAATTGATACCTTAGCCAAGCTCTCTACCATAGAGCCAGAACCCCAAGACGATGCTCAAGCAAACTACGCTAAAAAATTATCTAAAGAAGAGGCGGAGTTAGATTGGCAGCTTGATGCCGAGCAATTAGCTCGCAACGTGAGAGCCTTTAACCCATGGCCTATTTGTTTTACCAAGATGCAAGGCAATACCGTCAAGGTGTGGCAAGCCGACGTTGTTACCGAGCAAGGTGCACCAGGGCAAATATTGCGGGCCGATAAAAACGGTATTGTGGTCGCCTGCACCAACCATGCTCTGTGCATTACCGAGCTTCAACCGCCAGGTAAAAAACCCATGTCCGCCCAAGACTTTTTAAACGGTCGAGCCGACTGGGTCAGTGTAGGTAGCACCTTGGCACATATTGCAGGCGAAACCCATGAGTAATGTTCGCGCCCAAGCGGCGCACACACTTTATCACGTCGTCGATCGCGGGGTTTCTCTCTCGGCAGCTCTGCCCCGCTACAGCCGGGACCTCAATCCAAAAGATAAGGCCTTGATGCAGCAAATTTGTTATGGCGTCTTACGCTACCTGCCAAGCCTAGAATTTTATTGTCAGCAACTGCTGGATGAACCCCTCAAAGGTAAACGTCGTGTCTATCAGTTTTTACTCTATGTTGGCCTGTACCAATTAATACATATGCGTGTTCCCGAGCATGCCGCAGTCGGTGAAACCGTTAATGCACTCAAAGCGATGCGCGCACCTGGCCTGAAGGGCCTAGTTAATGCCGTATTACGCAATTTCCAGCGCCAACGCGATGAGCTCGAAGCGGCAGCAACACAGATCGATGCTTGTAAATATAATCACCCAGGCTGGTTGTTAAAAAAACTTAAGCGCGACTACCCAGAACATTGGCACACCATTGTTGCCCAAAACCAGGCGCAAGCGCCCATGTGGTTACGCGTGAATCAACGTCAGTATACTTGCGAGCAATATGGGCACCTGCTCAGCAAACAAGGTATCGAGTACAGTCAATTTGCCGATTACCAAGATGCAATAAAGCTTAAAAAAGCTGTGGATGTGCAGAAACTACCAGAGTTTTTCGCAGGGGCAAGCTCTGTCCAAGATGCAGCTGCCCAGCAAGCCGCGAGGCTGCTTGGCGCACAAGATGGTGAATATGTGCTCGACGCCTGCGCCGCGCCGGGCGGCAAAACCTGTCACATACTTGAGTTGGCCGATGCAAAAGTGGTGGCACTTGACTGTGACGCTGAACGTCTAGACAAAGTGCGCGCTAACTTACAGCGATTACATCTTGATGCCGAACTTGTTTGCGCCCAAGCACAAGACACTGAGTCATGGTGGCAAGGTCAGCAATTTGATCGCATTTTATTGGATGTTCCCTGCTCAGCAACAGGGGTGATACGCCGTCATCCTGATATTAAGTGGTTAAGACGGCACTCTGATATTGACGAGCTCGCCAAGCTACAGGGACAAATCCTTGATGCTATTTGGCCATTATTGAAGCCGGGCGGGACTTTACTGTATGCCACTTGTTCGGTGCTATCAGAAGAGAATCAAGAGCAGATGAAAGCCTTCTTCACACGCCATAGTGATGCTCAGCATAGCCCACTGCACGAGCAAGACTCTTTAGCTCAACCAGGGTGGCAATTATTACCTGGCGACACCGATGGCTTCTATTACGCAAAAATAATAAAACAGTGATATAGCAATGAAAATTATCATCTTAGGCGCGGGGCAAGTCGGCGGAACACTGGCTGAAAACCTTGTCGGCGAGCAGAACGAAATCACCGTTGTCGACATTGATGGCGATCGCTTGCGCGAGCTACAGGACAAATATGACCTGCAAGGAGTCACTGGGCACAGTGCTCACCCGGATATTTTGCGTAAGGCCGGCGCTGAAGATGCTGATATGATTATTGCCGTCACCAGCTCCGATGAAGTCAACATGGTGGCCTGCCAAGTGGCCTACAGTATTTTTAATACACCCACCAAGATTGCCCGTATTCGCTCGGAGCAATACCTGCGCTATCGTCAGCAGTTGTTCCATAATGACGATTTGCCAGTGGATCACTATATCGCTCCTGAGCAACTTGTTACCAAGTACATCCGTCGCCTCATTGATTACCCAGGGGCCTTACAAGTGCTGCAATTTGCCGATGGCAAGTTGTCTCTGGTCGCAGTCAAAGCCTACTATGGCGGTTTACTCGTTGGTTATGCGCTATCAGCATTGAAAGAGCACATTCCCAATGTAGAGACTCGTGTTGCTGCAATTTACCGCCAAGGCAAGGCTATTAAACCCTTGGGCACCACTGTGATTGAAGCCGACGATGAGATCTTTTTTATTGCCGCAACCAAGCATATTCGTGCGGTAATGAGTGAACTGCAAAAGCTTGAGCGTTCTTATAAGAAGATCATGATCGCCGGTGGCGGTAACATTGGTGCTGGCTTAGCGCGCTCGTTGGAAAAAAACCATAGCGTTAAGCTGCTGGAGCGTAACCCACAACGAGCTGAGCAATTATCTGAAATGCTCGATGATACTGTTGTTTTTTGTGGTGATGCGTCTGATCAGGAGCTGCTATCAGAAGAGCATATTGAGCAAGTCGATGTATTCATTGCGGTGACCAATGACGACGAAGCCAATATTATGTCAGCTATGTTGGCAAAACGTATGGGGGCGCAAAAAACCATGGTGCTCATTCAACGTGGCGCCTATGTTGACTTGGTGCAAGGCGGCGAAATTGACATTGCTATTTCACCACAGCAAGCGACCATTTCAGCCCTGCTGACTCACGTAAGACGCGGTGACATCGTCAATGTTTACTCGTTACGTAAAGGCGCGGCAGAGGCAATTGAAGCCGTAGCCCATGGTGATGAGAACACCTCTAAAGTGGTAGGCAGAGCTATCTCTGAAATTAAACTACCTGCAGGGACCACTATTGGCGCTATCGTGCGCAATGATGACGTACTGATAGCCCATGATGATACAGTGATCCAAAGTGGTGACCATGTCATTATGTTCTTGATAGATAAAAAGCACATTCATGTGGTTGAGAAGCTCTTCCAAGTCAGTGCCATGTTTCTGTAAAACATAAAAAAGCAGCCTTAGTGGGTGGACTAAGACTGCTTTTGCGTTGCTCTAATGGGTCTGGGTATTTACTCAGCGTGAGCAAATTCTTCCTTAGATAGCTCGCCATTTCCATCAATATCAAGCTCATCAAATTTAGTTAGAATCGCTGCATCTGCACTTGCCTCTTCCTTGCTGATGCTGCCATTACCGTCGACATCCAATGTATCAAAAGTAGAACCTGCGATAGCTGTTGCAGAAGAAGCCAAAATCGCCATAGCAAGTAGTGTGTTAGTCGTTTTCATCATGCTTTCCTCTTAGTTGGCGTTAAATTACTCAGCTTTTGCGAATTCTTTTTCGCTCAGCTCACCGTCTTTATTGGCGTCCAAATCCTTGAACTGCTGCATTAGCTCTGGATACTTAGACGCTTCTTCCATGCTGATAGCGCCGTTGCTATCTACGTCTACACTGTTAAAGTCCATATCCAATGCGAATGCTGATGATGCGCTTACTAAACCTACGATAGCGACTGCTTTTGTTGAATTTTTCATAATGTATCCTCTTTACTGTGTGGTGTTGTCCGGTGTTGCGCAGTCGTTACTGCGCTTTAGCAAATTCTTGCTCAGATAACTCACCGTTCATGTCAGTATCCAAGTCTTTAAATTGACTCATAAGCTCAGGATACTTAGACGCCTCTTCCATGCTGATAGCGCCGTTGCCGTCGGCATCAATAGTGTTGAAATCTGCATCCAATGCGAAAGCTGAAGATGCGCCTACAAGTGCCATTAATGCGACTGTGTGTTTCATGGTTTTCACAACTTGCTCCTTACCTTGTTTGGTAAATAATTGGGTTACTCGGCTTTATCGAACTCTGCTTTTGAGAGCTCACCGTTGCCATCTGTATCGAGTTGATCGAACTGCTCCATTAGAGCGGCATCGACAGAGGCCTCTTGAACACTGATAGCGCCATTGCCGTCGGCATCAAGTGCGTTAAAATCTGCTGCAAAGACAGCACTTGATGCAGCTAAAGTGACAAATGCGATTGTTGACGTCATACCTTTCATAACAAATCCCTCTTAACGGAAATAAAGTGCGTGAGAAAGAGCGAATAGCGCTCAAATATTGCTTAAGCTTGCTCGAACTCTTCTTTTGACAGCTCACCGTTACCATCGGTATCTAGCTTGTCGAAGTGCTTGCTAAGCTCTGCATCCACTGCTGCTTCTTGCTTGCTGATAGCGCCATTGCCGTCTGCATCTAAAGTAGAGAAATC
>NZ_SGPG01000023.1:0-17796 GCF_004208955.1 Pseudoalteromonas sp. CO325X | reverse complement strand
GAGCGGCCAAAGGGATCAGACTGTAAATCTGACGGCATTGCCTTCGCTGGTTCGAATCCAGCTCCCTCCACCACTTTCCTATCGTACAAAATCCAACAGATGTGCATTCTCTTTAAGCCATAACCGTGCTTGGTCGGTATGCTCGTAGTAGCCATTAACCAGTGCCCAAAATTGATGGCTGTGATCCATATGTACCCGGTGCGCCAGCTCGTGAACTATGACATAGTCAATAACCCAATGCGGAGCTCCTGCCAGCAAGGTATTAAAACATAACTCACCGCGCGAATCGCAACTGCCCCAACGACGCTTGTACACTTTAACGCTAATGCTGTTAGCGGCGATATTCATCACCTTTTGCCACTGCATTATGCGGGCCGATAAGTGATCAGATAATTCATCGTGCATCAGTGCCAATAACTGTTGATTAAAATAGCGCTGGCGATGCTTCACTCGCTTACTGATTACGATGTTTATCGTTTGGTTATCTGTCTGCTCAAGTGAGCTCTCGCTTACCTCTATTGCACGTAATTCACCGAAAAGCATAATGCGACGATGTAGCCAAGGGTTATACCTAGCCGCTTCAATATCAGACTGTTTATGTAATTGTTTGTTTATCCACGCCTGTTTGCTCTCAACGAAGTCTGCAATGAAATCACGACATGCCCCATAAGGCGCTTTCACACTCACTTGCTGATTTTTGACCACCAAAGCGAGCGTTCGTCGACGGCTGTAGTGCACATCATATTGCCTACTCATACTAAACCTTTGTTGTAATTACTTGAACTAAAAGAGTTTGCCAAACAATGTGCTAACATTAAGTACATCCTTTGCAGCGCTTACTAATATGATACCGTAATTACGCTCTTGGGTAAGCTTGCAGCGCACTCATAAATAACTAAACTCAGCCGTCGCTGCGCTGATAGAACAATCAGTGTCATTGTAAGATACAGGGCGCTTTCACTTTTGTGCGCGACACGTGGTTTTTCACTGTGCTAGGCTGTGATTGCCACTTGACATCCGTTGTTGGAGTATCGAAGTACTTTATGTTTTCTCAGTTTTTTATTACCGACCCTGCTCCCGAATTGCTGGTCAATGGCAGCTATGATTGGGCCTTAGTGTTACTTTCGGTCACTGTTGCTATTTTTGCATCTTTCTTTGCGCTGCAATTAAGGGAATTTGCTCAACAACAACGCCACACTCCATTTTATCGCATGGCACTGCCAGCAAGTGCCGCCGCTTTTGCCGCTGGCGTGTGGAGTATGCACTTTATCGGAATGCTGGCATTTAGCTTATGCGTCAGCGTCGACTATGATTTCACAGTGACGGTGGTGTCATTCATCCCTGTCTTTTTAGCCACTGCCTTAGGGTTCCATTTACTCAGTACGAACGATCCATCTCGAGCCAAGCTTGCGCTCAGTGCCCTGCTGTTGGGCGCCGGCATAGGGATTATGCATTACACGGGTATGGCCGCCATGCGCCTAGGGCCAATGCTAGGCTATGACCCACTTTGGTTTGTTGTCTCTGTATTAGTGGCGGTTATTCTCGCATGGCTCGGCCTGGCCGCTCATTTATATTTACAACCCACAGGGCGCAGCACTCTAGGGCAAACCGGTTATCGTATTCTCAGCGCCATTGTTATGGGCTGCGCAGTCTCTGGCATGCATTATACCGGGATGCAAGCGGCACGATTTGTAGCCCAATCCCCGGTGTACAGTGAGCTCACCGATAATAGCCATGTAACCGATCTCGCTCTGAGTATTGCTATTGTAAGCCTCTTGCTCAGTGGTCTCATCGCTTTATTACACAGTGTCATGCGCTATCGCTTGGCCCTTCAGCAACAACTTATCACTCAATCACGCCTTGAAGCGGTCCTCAATACCGCCGTCGATGGCATTATTACCATTAGCGCGAAAGGCCAAGTACTGAGCTTCAACGCCGGAGCCGAACGTATACTCGGGTATCATCGCGATGAAGTGATTGGCGAAAACGTAAAAATGCTGATGCCACAAGAAATCGCTAACCAACATGATAATTACTTAAGTGCCTACCAAAGTACCGGCATTAAAAACATTATTGGTTCTGGACGTGAGGTCAACGCCGAACATAAAAATGGCGCGCTGATCCCCATTCGTCTGGGGGTTGGTGAAGTCGCTATTCCCGGACAAAAGCGCATGTTTGTAGGTTTTATTACTGACTTGAGCGCACAAAAGGCGATGCAAAATCAGCTTGCCCAACAAGAGCGTCATTATCGCACTTTGTTAACTAATATGCCCGGCGTGGCTTTTCGCTGCCGTTTAGATAAGCATTGGAGCATGCTCTACATTAGCCCCATCGTAAAACAATTAACCGGCTATGATGACCAGCAGTTTATCGACGGCAGTGTTAACTTTGACATGCTTATCTCTGCGCAGCATAGCGACTATGTGCGCGAGCAAATATACAGCGCACTTGCACAAGGAAAAAAACACTACTCTTTTGAATACCAAATACAGTGTCGCGATGGCAGCCGTAAATGGGTGATTGATAAGGGAACATTTGAGCATACCGAAGGAGAAGAGCTGTTCATTGCAGGCGTATTGGTCGATATCAGTGAGCGCCAACAAATGGAGCAAGAGCTTGTAAAAGCGAAAGAGAAAGCCGAAGCTGCGGCGGAGACAAAGCAAGCCTTTTTAGCCAATATGAGTCATGAAATACGCACGCCCATGAACTCCATCATTGGCTTCTCTGAAGTGCTGCTAGATAGCCCATTGAATAAACAGCAGCGCCAGCAACTCACCAACGTATTGCAATCTGCACGCTCTTTATTGCATTTACTCAATGATATTTTAGACTCGGCCAAGCTTGAGCAAGGTAAAGTGAGTATTGAGTCAGTGCCCTTTAATTTGCTGGCTCTCGTCGACTCTGTGGTCTCCAGCTTCTATCACAGCGCTGAACATAAACAGCTCTCGGTCGCCCTGAATATGGATAGTAACCTCGGTGAGCACTATCGCGGCGATCCGCAGCGCTTACGTCAAGTATTAGTCAACTTAATCGGTAACGCAGTAAAATTTACCGAGCAAGGCAGTGTCACCATCAATGTTCGCGGCGATAATCAAGGTGTCTATTTTGAGGTGGTTGATACTGGCATTGGTATCGCCCCCGAGCGGGTGAGTGCTATTTTCAATCCTTTCGAGCAAGCAGACGACAGTACCACGCGGCGTTTTGGCGGCACCGGTCTAGGCACTACCATTAGCCGCCAGCTCGTACAACTTATGGGCGGGGATATAGGCGTCACCAGCACCTTGGGCCAAGGCAGTACATTTTACTTTACCCTGCCCCTAAAACAGGTGGCGGGCGAGCACGTCAATGAGCAGAGCTCATTGACCCCACTTAGCGAAATGCCTAAATTGCGAATACTGGTGGCTGATGATGTACCGCAAAACCGCGAGCTACTGCAACTACGCCTAACTAAACTCGGTCATCAAGTAGAGGCAGCTGATGACGGCGAGCATGCAGTGCAACTGGCCACAAGTAATAATTATGACATTGTGTTGATGGATATTCATATGCCCAAGTGTGATGGTCTCCAAGCAACCCGACAATTGCGTCAATATGAGCAGCACAACGAGGTTGCTACAACGCCCGTTATTGCTTTAACGGCCAGTGTCATGGGCAGTGACCGTGAAGCGGCTAAAGCCGCTGGAATGGACGGCTTTGCCAGCAAACCTGTGGTGCTGAGCGATTTACTAACGGAAATAGCCCGCGTTCTCGATATCGATTTGGCTGCACATGTGTTCGCACAAACTAACGCCAACGACAGCCAGCTGCTGGTCAATGAAGCCCAAGGAGCTGAGCTGTGGGGTTCAAAAGCGCATTACCTCAAGGAACTAAAGCACTTTTATGCGCAGCGCAATGAGCAGCTGCGAACACTGAGTAAGTATGATCAGCTCAGCGCCGAACAGCTTGTTGACGTGCATACATTAAAAGGATTAGCCGGTAATCTAGCCCTGCCCAAATTAGCCGATACATTAAAGTCGATTGAACGACAAAAGCAGGTTCAAGACCCTCATCGGTTTGCCCTATTCAGCTGTATTGATGAGCTCTATCAATATCTGCAAAACCACACTGACGCGCCTAGCAAAGTCGTGAGAAGTCACCATAGCGATGAGGACTTTAAGCAATTATTGCGAGAGGTTGCGCAGTTATGCGATAACTTTGAATATGATAGTGAACACAGTGAACAACTTATTGCGGCAACACCACAACAATGGCATAAACAAGTAATGGATATCGCGAATCTCATTAACGAATTCGAATTTGCGGCGGCAAAAGCCGCTATTGAGCAATTACTTGAGCAACTGCAGAGTGTGCAACATGATTGAGACACAAAAGCCGACTCTCCTAGCTGTAGATGATGAGCCGACGAACCTTAAGGTTTTAAATCAAGTATTAGGAAACGACTATCGCCTTATATTTGCAAAATCAGGGCCTCAAGCTTTGGAATTAGCTCATAGCAAGCAACCCGCGCTCATTTTACTTGATGTTATGATGCCGGATATGTCTGGCTTTGAAGTATGTGAACAGTTAAAGCAACGGCCAAGTACGCAGGCTATTCCGGTTATTTTTGTGACCGCCATGCAAGACGAAGTAGATGAAACGCAAGGCTTTGCCAAAGGCGCGGTTGATTACATTACTAAGCCAATTAGCCCAGCAATCGTCAAAGCGCGGGTTAAAAATCATTTGTCTTTAGTGCAAGCTGACTTACTCAAAGCCGCGCAACTTGAATTGATCCAACGCCTGAGCCATGCAGCCGAATACAAAGACAATGAAACCGGACAACACATAATTCGTATGAGTCGTTATTGCCACATCATCGCGCGCGCTTATGGCTTTAATGAGGCCCATGCCGAGTCGTTGCTACTCGCGGCGCCAATGCATGATATTGGCAAAATCGGTATCCCCGATAATATTCTTCTTAAACCTGGGCGCTTGGATCAAGACGAATACCGGCAAATGCAAACTCATGCCAGCATTGGTGCGGATATCTTGGCAGGTTCAAGCTCTGCATTAATCCAACTTGCCCATCGACTTGCCCTTGAGCACCATGAGCGCTTTGATGGCAACGGCTACCCAAATGGCTTACAAGGCGAAGAGATCTCCATAGAGGGCCGTATATGTGCCATTGCTGATGTATTCGACGCACTGACTTCGAAGCGGCCATACAAAGAACCTTGGCCAATCGACAAAGCCGTGCAGTTACTTCAAGAAGAGAAAGGCAAGCACTTTGACCCCGAACTGGTGGATATTTTCATGGCTTGTTTGGACGATATTCTTGCTGTTAAAGCACAGTATCCAAGCTAGAGCAGCTCAGCAACGGCCTCATATTCATAACAGGTAATTTCATGGACATTGCCGCTGGGATCACGAAAGTACAATGACCAAGATACCTGATGATCGGCTCGCGTGACCTTGATATCGCAATCGTGCAGGTGCTGTTGCCAGTGCACAAAGGCTAACGCATCGCAACGAAACGCGATGCCGTTGCTTTTTTTATCACCAACAAATAAAGCCAAGCAAATCGACTTTGCCTGATCTTGCAGCATAAGCGGTCCATCGTGTTGCTGTTCAAACCAAAAAGCCAACTCGGGGACGATATCAAAACCCATTACTTGACGATAAAACGCCAATGCAACCTCAATATCATGCACTTGTATATGGCAATGGTGTACGCCACGCAATAACGGTGGGTTACTCATAGGCAATACCTATCTCTTCGCCCAGTTGGCGTAAGAAATCGTGCATGTACTGCGTGCGCTTATGTGCTTCATATCGAGCACTGGCCGTGTTCATGCTCTGACCTATGTGCAATAACTTCACAAAAAAGTGATCAAGGGTGTATTTACTGTCATCAGCTTGACGGTTCTTACAAAACGGATCCTGGGGGTGATATAGGCCACGACAAATCGCCCCGCCTACTTTCATGCAGCGACTCACTCCCACTGCGCCAAGGGCATCCATGCGGTCGGCATCTTGTACTATTTGCGCCTCTAAAGTGGTGGGTGTGATATTGGCACTAAAGCTATGGGCGACAATAGCATGATGAATAGCATCGAAATAGCGACTGTCATAATGGATACTGTGCAAAAAGCTTAACGCCTTGTCGGCTGCCATGGTCGATGCCTTCGCTCTGTCCGGATGGTTTTTAGCCACCGCAACACAATCGTGCAGCCACGCTGCAGGCAGCACGACTTCAATCATGGCATGCTCCTGTTCACACAAAGTTTTCGCCACCTGCACAACGCGTTCAATATGCGTAATGTCATGGGCTGAGTCGGCGCTACCGCAACTGAGAATAAAATCGCGACATTGTTGTTCGATTTCTTGCATAGTATTCATTATTAAGAGTTTATGTGATGACAATAAATCACTCATCGGCTATTGGCAAAATTAATTTGAGAAAGCGCCTTAAGATGCCTAGAATAGCGCCTCTCAAACCAACGACCTAGCGTGTCAACATGCCTTGCGGTGGGTACTCAATTGCCTCAGTGCACAGCAGCTTCAACATACTCACTCTAGGAATTATTAGGAGGCTCAATGGCCGGTGCGATTTATCTTCAAGCAGGACGCGAAAAATCACTGAAACGTAAACACCCGTGGATCTTTTCAAAAGCAATTAAGAAAACCAAAGGCAACCTCGGCCTAGGTGACACGGTCACCGTTTACGACAGTCAGGGAACATACTTGGCTACGGCCGCTTATAGCCCACAGTCACAAATTCGCGCTCGGGTATGGAGCTTTGACGAGAAAGAATCTATCGACCAGGCGTTCTTCTATCGCCGTTTAGCTCGGGCCCTTGATGCCCGCCAGCACGCTATTGAAGAAGGCCAGTTAACCGGTTTCCGCCTATGTGCCGGTGAATCTGACGGCCTTCCTGGAGTAACAATAGATAAATTTGATAACTACTTAGTCTGTCAGTTGTTAAGTGCCGGTGCAGAGCGTCACAAAGGGGAGATAGTCGCCGCGTTAGTGGAACTGTTCCCTTCTTGTCATGTTTACGAACGCTCAGATGTCGAGGTGCGTAAAAAAGAAGGATTAGCGCCTACAACCGGCGTGCTATCTGGCACGGCGCCAGAGCACCCGGTGTTGATAAAAGAAAATGGCCTCACCTGCGAGGTAGATATTCTGCAAGGCCATAAAACCGGCTTTTATCTCGACCAACGAGACAGCCGCGCCGCCCTAGAGCGCTTCTCCAAAGACAAGGAAGTATTAAATTGCTTTTGTTACACCGGCACGTTTGGTTTATATGCCTTGCGCGGTGGCTGCTCTAAGGTGATCAATGTCGATGTATCACAGCAAGCCCTTGATATTGCCAAACGCAATGTGCAGCACAATGACTTAGACTTAGGACGCGCTGAGTTTGTCAAACAAGACGTATTTAAGCTACTTCGTGAATACCGCAGCGAAGGACGCACCTTTGATACCATCGTCATGGATCCACCCAAGTTTGCCGACTCTAAGGCGCAGCTCAACGGCGCATGCCGAGGCTATAAGGATATCAATATGTTGGCGATGCAGCTGCTTAAGCCAGGCGGCACTTTACTGACATTTTCGTGTTCAGGACTCATGGAGCAAAACTTATTTCAAAAAGTGGTCGCCGATGCTGCCCTAGACGCCAATAGAGAGCTACTCATTGTCGAGCGCTTAAATCAGGCCGCCGATCACCCTATCGGAGGCGCTTACCCTGAAGGCTTTTACCTCAAGGGGCTGATCTGCAAAGTGTATTAACGCTTCACCCTAATTAATATCAAGCATTTCCACGCCAATGCAGTACTGTCCCTGGTCGTCTTGCGTACAACGCACGACCTGGGTCAGCGCTCTTAGTGGCGGCACCGAACCATCGGGTGAGTTGATATCCACTTTTACTGTGGCGCCCGGGTCGATGGGTTCATCAACCAGTAACTGCATGCCTGTGGCGCTCAAGTCGCGGCAGGTTGCCGTTAACTGCAAATATTTATCATTGTGTGATACCTCAAGCTTTGCTTGAGCATTCACCATCATACGCATAAAGCCGCGCTTATCGTCGTCATAAAGCATTGTTGTTCTCCTTTTGTGCTTTACAGCAGCCGATCGCAGGCCTATCACTACCTACCTACGCATGCCGCAATTGGGGTCGCACCACAAAGCCCATCTAAACGGGCGAAACATGTGTTGCTATAGGCAGCATACTCGGATTAAATAAGGGTTTGCAAGCTATCCAATAACTCATTGAAAGATAGGGGTTTTACGAAGTAGGCATCGCAGCCAGCGGCGTACCCTTGTTGCTTGGCATGGGGGGATTCGAGTCCGGAGATCATCAACACCGGAATATCTTGTGTTTCTGGGGTGTTTTTTAACATACGACAGGTGTCGAAGCCATCAAGCCCCGGCATACACACATCGAGCATGATGGCGTCCGGGTGCTGATTGATGGCCTCGTTCAGGCACTGCTTGCCCGAATCAACATACTGCAATTGGTACTGTTGACCAAGTGCTTGAGCATACAGTGTAAAATTAAAATATTCGTCATCGACTACTAATAGCTTAGCTTTGCCGTGATTATTCAACTTATTCCCTATCCTTGTCGGCGAGCACCTGAATCACTCTAATAATATAAAGTTACCTCAGCTTAGCGCGAATGCAAGTTAACTCTCGGCGAGATAGTCATTAATTGCGTTCAACACCCGTTTTGCAGAAACCGGATAAGGGGTTCCCAGCGTTTGCGCGAATAACGATACACGTAGCTCTTGCTGCATCCAAAACAGCGCTTGCAAGGTCGGCGGCTGGGGCTCGCCTTTAGGGTGTTTGGCCAAACACTTATGGTACGCCTGCGCTACTTTATCCAGCTCAAGGGTACACAAGCGGTCGCGGTTAGGGTCCACCGGTAGTTTTTCCAAACGTTTATCTATGGCTTTCATATAACGGCATAAATCGGCCATTTTATGCGCCCCATGATGGCTAACGAAGCCTTTAAAGACGAGGCTTTCCAATTGGCTTTTAATATCACCGTGAGCGGTGATCATGGTTAAGTCCACTTTGCCACGCATACGCTTATGGATACCGTGGGCCAAACTCAACACCTGCTCCACTTGCAAAGCGATCGCCACCACAGTGTCGCCCAGTTCGCCGCGAATAAACTCTTTGGCTTTATTAAACGCTTCGGCGTCTCGGATTTCCCCGCATTGCTCTAAAAGCTTATCAACCCCAGCGGCGATACAATCATCAATCAGCAATTGCACTTTACCAAAGGGGTTAAAATACAAACCTAGTTTGGCTTTATTCGGTAAATTCTGTTGCAAATACTTAATTGGCGAAGGAATATTCAAAAGCACCATGCGTCGCAGACCCATCTGGTGCGCTGCAGATGCTTTGCTTGGTGAATCGAATAGCTCAATCGCCGTGCTGTCTTTTTTGTCGACCAAGGCAACAAAGGCTTTGACCTCGTATTGACCTTGTTTTTTCACATAGGACTGGGGTAAAGAGTCAAATTGCCATTCCACTAAGCCTTCGCGCTCAATGCCTTTATCCGCGACCTGCGATAGGGTATTACTCACTTTATCCGCAAGTTGTGTTTTTAAGGCCTCTAAGTCATAACCACGGGCCACTAACTTACCCTTATCATCACGCACTTCAAACGCCATGCGCAGGTGCTCATCCAAGGCGCTAGTATCAAAGTCCTCAGCGTCCACTTTGGCTCCGGTCATGCGAAATAGGCGCAGCGCCAGCGCCTCACGCAACGACCCTTGCAGTGGCTCTACAGAGCTGAGCACCGCGTCCGCGTAATTCGGTGCCGGCACAAAGTTGCGACGTTGGGTTTTCGGTAATGATTTGATAAGAGCGCACACCAACTCATGGCGCAGCGCCGGAATATGCCAATCAAAACCTTCGCCGCTGACTTGGTTGAGCAGCGCCAAGGGAATTTGCACCGCCACCCCATCGACGTCTTGCCCGGGTTCAAAGTTATATTGCAACGGCAGCACTAGGTTGCCTTGCATCCACACATCCGGGTAGTTATCCGCCGTGATCTCAGTGGCCCCGTGCTGCATCAGGTCTTCTTTGCGCATGAACAAAAAGCGTTTGTTGTGACGCTTTTGTTCTTTGTACCACTTCAAGAAGCTAACGCGATTACATATATCACTAGGGATGTGTTGGTCATAGAAATCAAACAGCGCTTGCTCATCCACTAAAATATCGCGTCGGCGTGCCTTGTTCTCTAAATCTTGAACTTCTTCGATAAGCTCACGGTTAACTTGCAAAAACGCTTCACTGGCGCCGAGCTCTTGCTCGACCAAGGCCGTGCGAATAAATATTTCTCGGCTAAGGGCCGGGTCAATTTTATCGTACTGACTGCGCTTACGCGCCACGATAGTGAGGCCATACAGAGTTTGTTGTTCAAAGGCGATCACTGCGCCGGCTTTTTTCTGCCAGTGCGGTTCACTGTAACTGCGTTTCACCAAGTGCTGTGCTAGGGGCGCCAGCCAACTCACATCAATTTTGGCATTGATGCGAGCATATAACTTGGAGGTTTCCACCAGCTCGGCAGACATCATCCACTTGGGGCGCTTTTTAAACAGGTTGGAGCCTGGGAAAATATGAAACTGACTGTTGCGTGCGCCCTGATAAAACGCATTCTTTTCGTCTTTTTGGCCTATATGGCTGAGTAACCCGCTCAACAGCGCCTGATGTATCGCCTCATGTTCAGGCTCGTTGTTACTGTCCTTTAGGCCCATTTCGTTACAAATTGTCGTGACTTGATAAACAATATCTTGCCACTCACGAATACGCATATATGCCAGAAACTCTTTTTGGCACAACCTGCGGAATTGATTGTTGGTGAGCGCTTGCTGTTGCTGCTCCAAATAATGCCACAAATTCAAGAACGCGATGAAATCAGAATGCTCATCATCGAAGCGCGCATGCAGCTCATCGGCCTTGGCTTTTTTCTCTTGCGGACGCTCTCTGGGATCTTGGATAGCTAACGCCGCTGCAATCACTATCACTTCACGCATCGCCCCCATGGAGACACTGCTAAGCACCATCTTCGCTAACCGAGGGTCCAGCGGCAAACGCGCTAGGTCGCGCCCCAACTTAGTGAGCTTGGTCCGCCCTTTATGTTTGCTCGCTTGCACTGCTTCGAGCTCTTCAAGCAGGCGCACACCATCGTTGATGTTGCGGCTATCCGGCGGCTGTACAAAAGGGAACTGGCTAATATCACCAAGCCCCAAACCCAGCATTTGCAGAATGACCGACGCCAAGTTAGTACGTAGAATTTCTGGGTCAGTAAATTCTGGACGACCAAGAAAGTCCTCTTCGCTGTATAAACGTATACACACCCCTGCTTCAACCCGGCCACACCGACCTTTACGTTGATTGGCACTGGCTTGCGACACCGCCTCAATAGGTAGGCGCTGGACTTTAGTGCGGTAACTATAGCGGCTAATACGCGCAGTGCCTGGGTCTATGACATAGCGGATCCCAGGCACCGTCAGTGAGGTTTCGGCCACATTCGTGGCGAGCACAATACGGCGTTTATTACCGGGGTGGAATATGCGATTTTGTTCGGCATTGGATAATCGCGCATACAAAGGCAGCACCTCGGTATGCTTTAAGTTGCGCTTGCTCAAGGCATCGGCGGTATCCCGAATTTCGCGCTCACCATTCATGAAAATCAAAATATCGCCAGGGCCTTCGCTGTAGAGCTCATCTACAGCATCAAAAATACCCTGCAGTTGATCATTCTCATCTTGGTTGTCGTCACTGCCTTGTATCTCGGTTAAGGGCCGATAACGTACTTCAACGGGATATGTACGCCCGGAGACTTCAATGATTGGGGCGTCATTGAAGTGGCGAGAGAAACGCTCTGGGTCGATGGTCGCTGAGGTGATAATTACTTTAAGATCCGGGCGCTTGGGTAGCAGGTTCTTTAAATAACCAAGGATAAAGTCGATGTTTAAACTGCGCTCGTGCGCCTCATCGATAATAATAGTGTCGTATTGATTCAAGTAGCGGTCGTTTTGTATCTCTGCAAGTAAGATACCGTCGGTCATTAGTTTAATGTAGCTGCGTTCACTGACCTGGTCGCTAAAGCGTATTTTAAAACCGACGGTTTCGCCGATTTCGCTATGGAGTTCTTCGGCAATACGCGCTGCTACACTGCGAGCGGCTAATCGACGTGGTTGAGTGTGGCCAATCAAGCCCTCAACGCCACGGCCTAACTCTAAGCAAATCTTCGGCAGCTGAGTCGTCTTACCCGAACCGGTCTCACCGGCGACTATCACCACTTGGTGCTTCGCTATTGCCGCTTTTATGTCTTCACGTTTATCGCTAACCGGCAGGGCCGCTGGGAATTGCGGCTTTGGCAGTTGTTTAAGGCGTTGTGCGCGCTGGCTGATGCTGTGCTCTATCGCCTGCTCAATTTTGGCCAGTACGCTTTGTTGCTTCTCGGAGTCGGAAATCTTATCAGCGCCTTGCAGGCGCCTTTTTAATACAAACTGATCCTTTTTCAAACACTCGGAGAGTTTACCATACAACGGCTTGCTTGCTGACACTCAGGCCCCTAATTAACGACTTAAAAATGGTCGCTAAGCTTAGCAAACTATGAGCGCCAAGTGTACCGGGTATTAAGCCCTGAATGCCGATGGCTGGGCCTTTTTGGCTATTAGTCAGAGCCTACAGCAACACTAAACAAATCGATGTCCGGACGTATAATTACAATGCAGATGCTTATCCAATGCCAGTAGGATGTGCGCGCGGGTGATAATCCCGAGTAACTTACCTTGTTCATCACATACCGGATACATTTTCGGCTTATCAACTTTCATATTTTCGGCGAGTGTCATCACACTCTCCTCTGGCGTCACACACAGTGGCTCTTTGGTCATGACATCACCAACAACTGTATGTGCTTCATTTTGGTAAGTGGATGTCAACATATGTTGTAAGCAATCCTGTTCCGACACGAAACCGATGATGGTTCCGAGGTCGTCGACAACAGGTCCTCCGGTTTGGCCGCTTTGTAATAGCCTCTCTACAGCCGTTTCAATCGGCATAGTGGCTTTGAATTTTACTGGTCTATGGTTGTAATAATCAGCGACTTTGATTGATTGCATAGGCACCCCCAAATAAGTAAACGCCAACATAGCTAACTATAGTTGGCGTTTACAAAATTGCTTATATCTTTGAAGGATTTATTCGTCTTTAAAAATCGCTACATAGGTGTCACTGGTTGATGACTTGCTAGCGCGATACATACCTTTGGTATTAAACGGCATGCTGATGTTTCCTTTGCCATCAACAATGATGACTCCCCCGGTTCCACCAGCTTCAAACATGGGTCCAAAAATAACTTCTTTCCCCGCCTGCGCTATGCTTTTTTGCTGATATTGCACACGTGCGCAAATGTCGCTCGCCACTTGATAACGGATGAAGAACTCACCATGGCCGGTTGCTGAAACCGCACAAGACTCATTGTCGGCGAATGTCCCCGCGCCAATGATTGGTGAATCACCAATACGGCCAAAGCGCTTCGCCGTCATGCCTCCTGTTGATGTACCCGCTGCCATATTACCGTGTTTATCCAAAGCTACAGCGCCAACTGTACCCATTTTGTAGGATGTTGGTAACGCTTGATGACGAGCTTGGTAGTCGTGACTTGCGGGCTTGGCTTTATCTAATTTTTGTTTTGCTTTGAGCAAGGCTTCATAACGATGCTCTGTATCAAAGTAACTGTTATCAACCTTCTCCATCCCCTGCTGCTGAGCAAATGCTTCAGCCCCTGCACCGCTGAGCAGCACATGAACAGAGTCCGTCATTACTAAGCGTGCCAAGTTAATAGGGTTTTTAATGTGCTTTACTCCAGCTACGGCGCCGGCTTGGCGCGTACGTCCATCCATGATCGAGGCATCGAGCTCATGAGTGCCTTCATAGGTGTAAACGGCCCCCTTGCCGGCATTAAAATACGGAGAATCTTCCAGTACGTTGATCGCCGCATTGACGGCATCTAGGCTTTCACCTCCTTGCGCTAATACTTGGTAGCCGGCTTCAACCGCCTGCTTTAGTTTATCGCGATAGGCTTTTTCTTGCTCCGCACTGAAACGGGCTTTTTCGATGGTGCCAGCACCACCATGGATAGCAATGGCAATGGGTTCATCGTCAGCCATAGCAGGTTGCGCTGCTAAAGCACTCAGTGCTGCAAATGTATAAAGTATAGACTTCATGAGGCTCTCCGTTTATGGCCTAGGGCTTTTGTTATTATTCGCCAAATACTATGGGCGCTTGGATAACGATTGGCAACCTGATGCGATTAACGGCAGTGATAAAAAAGAGCACCACAGTGGTGCTCCTCATTCAGGGGGAATACTATTTAAAGTTGGCGATACTGTTTTTCGTTGCTTCCACGGTTTTCCAAGCATACGCTTGCCCAGTTATACCGTAAGGCAGACCGTTTACGCTCCAGTTTGGATTGGCAAAGTAATCATATTGCGTGGCACTGCCAAATACATGTGGGTAGGCCATAATGCTGGCAAATTGATTATCAACGCCGTGACCCATGCCATCAACATACACACCGCCACTGGTATCGCCTTGTTTGCGTGAATGGGCCAAGCCTTGATTATGTCCTAGTTCATGAACAAAGGTGGTTGCTCCACAGTCCACTGCGGTAATGCTATACATGTTGTTTGAGGTAGACGCATATAAGTTACCAGAAGCACTGCTGCCTTGGCCTACCCAAGCAATACCGCAGGTAATATAACCATTCGAGCCCGCACCTTTACCTAGCACAGCCATCATATCGGCTCCCCAGCTATTACGCAGGTTTTGAACACTCGAAGCATTGGTCACTGAGTTCAACCAACTGCTTGAGGGGCTGATACTGTAATTACCTAGGTTTTGCTGGCCAGCAACACGAAGCTGTAGATCAATACCGTTTTGACTGTAAACCTGATTAGCAAAAGCAATTAACTGATTAATCTTTGTATTAATATTACCTGTAGCCGCAGCTGCTTCATCAGTATACAAAATACCAATATCAATCGTCGCTGCTTGCGCCATTGACGCACCCATAGCACTTGCAATAAGCGCTGATTTTACGAGTTTTTTCATTATTGTTCCCTTATTTTTAGTTAGTGGGGGTGGTTGTAAATTGAGGATTGAAATTTTCCGGGTTGGCGTCAGCTTGGTGACTACTTGCATGCACCTCTAGCTCTTGGTGCTGGCGATAAAGATCGCGTTTTGCCGCTATCCATCCATGCTCGTCTTTTGATTCAAAAACATAATTGCCACTGGGAGCCGTCAGCTGACCATAGACGGCGTCTTTTCCAACAGTTAATACCGTGGTATGAAAACGTCCCCCTGCCCCTGTTACCGCACCAAACACACTCCTATCGCCATTTTCAGCGACACTGACGTTGTTTACTTCAGCAACAAAGCTCTCTTGAGTTTGCGGTATCATCAGTTCAAAAGTGTCACCGGCCTCAAGAGCACGCAACGCGCTCAGGTCAAATTCCACATAGGCTTCATTGCGTAAGTCGGTTGGGATCACGCCCGCCTCTTGCAGCTTTGCTTGCGCGGTTTTCGACACCTTATTGACTGAGGCAACACCAAAGTCAGTAGGCTGATGCTTATCGTGCTTCGCTGGTGTCTTTAGCAAAGGTTGAGGACTGCTTTTCGGTTCAGCTACCGCTTGCTTGTGTATTGATATTTGTGCAACAGGGGGTTGCTGCTCAGCTGTCTCGATTGTTGCGCTATGATGAGTGCTTGGGCCTTGCTGCCCGAGATAAATCCATAGAAGTGCACCCGCGCTTACGCTGATAAGTGCTAAAAATATCCACCGCATGATACGTTCCGTTATTAGTTATTTTGGAACGCAGAATAATCATACAAATATAAATTTTCAATTAACAAATGTTCGATAATTGAGCTTTAAATATTGATGTTTACAAACAAATTCAAACTAAACAACGGGTTACGATATTTACATAAGCTTACATTAAAATAACAAATATACCTATTTATGGTACTTATGCGTACTCATAAACTCTTTTTGCTAACACGCTAAAGGGGAAGTGAATAAAGGTTCATCAGTCAGGTTCGATTAACAGAATTCAATTAAATCTGACAGGCGCATTTTGTGCCACTAGCGAGTGGTGAACGCCTAAATTAAGCTGCTCTGCAAAGCAATATCGGTTTAAATGAATTATTAGCCAGCCAATGGCCGCTACTAAGTATCGCCAAGATTACTCTGTTCATTATTTGAGAGAACTTGGCGCACTTTCATACTATCGTAGAAAGACTGGATTTCCTTGATCTTGCCACGCTCAACGCGAACCCAGTCGCAAGAAGGAATAGCTCCTTGTGGGGTCAGGTTTTCAAACCAGATAGCAGCTTGATCATTAGTGGCAACAACCTCTTCTATCTTGAGACGTTGCACGCTCTTCCGGGCCATGGGTTCTACGGTTTCAAGATAGTGTTCACGACCTGCAAGCCGCCCAAATGGGCTGGTGTGGACAAAGTCGGTGGTCAAGTGGTCCTTCAACCACTCGATATCCATTCTGATCCACGCTTCAATCCACCCTGTTGCAAGCTTAGCGCTCAGCTCTGTCTTAGTCATAAAGCTTTCCTTCAGTCTAGCTTCGGCTGGCTAACGTCGCATTAAGGGGTGAGCAACACCAACAAAATTCGCTACAAACAACTTAAACACTAAAACCAACACCTAGTAAAAATGCCACGCATTGCGAATTACTCTTAAACAGTTTGTATGGATAATAACTCCATATTTTTATTCTTTTAAACCAGCTTAGGGTAATGTGGGAAGCGCCAAAAGCTTAAAAAGAGCTATTGACGCCATAGTCTCTTGTTAGTTTTCGAAGTTTTCATAAGTCCCAAGCCAATCTTTATGCTCGGGATATTTTTGCTTATAAGCCTTCAAGTCGGCTTTAGGAGCGTACTTAAAATACAAACCGAAATAATCAACTAAGTAATTTTCACCTTTACCCATTCGCCAAAACATATCTGTTGGGTGGAAATCAGGAAATTTAACCCATGGTGGTTCTGGTGGGTTACTTTTTAATTCATTCTCGTAACGTTCTTTGAGCATTTTTTCCCATGCGGTTTTATACTCAAGATACTTGTTCCATTGCTCGTCAGTTGAGTTCGCTGGTTTATCATTCGCCATCGTCGCCACTGATATAAAAATTAAATTAAAAAATAATACTCGAAACATACTCATAGAAAACTAACGCTTTGCTAAGGGGCAATTAACAGTTGGATATACTTGCGCGAAGCGCCAAGCCAACTGCTAATTGTCCCAGTGAGTGTACGAACGAACTTTAGCAACTTGTTATATTTCATAGCATTGCCTTTAATATTATTGCTATTGCAGCTTTTTGCTGCGGATTAGTTGCCTCTTCGAATATTTTTACTAAATATGGGGCCACATGCTTTTTTTCTTCATTGGACATTACAAACGAATCGTCAAACCAAATTTGATTATCGCTATCAAGCATAAGCGTAAAAGCATCATTATCACTCTTTACGATCAGTCCAATCACTTCGGCCTCTACAAAAGTTCCCTCATAGATTAAGTTGCTTTTTATAGCTGAAACTCTTGGGTTCATCTCACTCTTAGCCATCGTGGGGCTAACAAAAAACAATGAAATTACTAGAATCCAAATCTTCGACGTCACCGACACACCTTGATTGAAATAGGACTTACCCAAAAAAAGTAGACACCTTCTATAGTTAGAAAAGAGGTGTCTCATGACTAAAAAGAAAAGAACCCAG